>DASVDY010000037.1:0-2329 GCA_036380855.1 Rhodanobacteraceae bacterium | reverse complement strand
GACATCGGCACCAGCCCGCTGTACACGATGCAGGAGGTCTTCAGCGACAAATACGGGCTGCACGTCAGCAGCGCCAGCGTGCTGGGCGTGCTCTCGTTGGTGTTCTGGGCGCTGATCCTGGTGGTCACGCTGAAGTACGTGATCTTCATCATGCGCGCCGACAACCGCGGCGAGGGCGGCATCATGGCGCTGATGGCGCTGGCGCAGCGCAGCGCGCGCGGCGAGCCGCGCTTGCGCTGGGTGATCGCGGTGCTGGGCATTTTCGGCGCGGCGCTGTTCTACGGCGACGGGGTGATCACGCCGGCGATGTCGGTGCTGTCCGCGGTGGAGGGCCTGAAGGTCGCCGAGCCCTCGCTGGTGCGCTGGGTGGTGCCGATCAGCGTGGCGATCCTGCTGGTGCTGTTCCTGCTCCAGCGGCGCGGAACCGCCGGCATCGGCGCGGTGTTCGGGCCGGTGATGTGCGTGTGGTTCGTCGCGATCGCGCTGCTGGGCGCGTATTACATCGTGCGCGAACCGCAGGTCCTGGCGGCGTTGAATCCTGCGCATGCGATCCATTTCTTCCATACGCATGGCCGCGGCGCGTTCATCGCGCTGGGCGGGGTGGTGCTGGCGGTCACCGGGACGGAGGCCCTGTATGCGGACATGGGCCATTTCGGCAAGACCCCGATCCGCGCGGCATGGCTGTGCTTCGTGCTGCCGGCGCTGCTGCTGAACTATTTCGGCCAGGGCGCGCTGCTGCTCGGCGACCCTGCGGCGGTCGGCAACCCGTTCTATTTCCTGGTGCCGCGCGCGCTGCTGTATCCGATGATCGTGCTCGCCACGGTGGCCGCCATCATCGCTTCGCAGGCGGTGATTTCCGGCGCGTTCTCGATGACGCGCGAATCCATCCAGCTCGGCTACGTGCCGCGCATGCGGATCGTGCACACCTCGCGGATGCTGTCCGGCCAGGTGTTCGTGCCGTGGATCAACGGCATGCTGCTGGTGCTGGTGGTGCTGGCGGTGGTCGGTTTCCGCTCCTCGGAAAACCTCGGCGCGGCGTACGGGATCGCGGTCACCGGCACGATGGTGGTGACCACGCTGCTGGCCTTGATCGTGGAGCGCAGGTTGTGGCGTTGGCCCTGGATCGCGGTCGTCGGCACGGCGTTGCTGTTCCTGTGCATCGACCTGGCGTTCTTCGGCGCCAACCTCATCAAGGTCGAGCACGGCGGCTGGTTCCCGCTGGTGCTGGGTTTGGTGGTGTTCATCGTGATGACCACCTGGCGGCGCGGGCGCGAACTGCTGCTGCGCGAGCTCCGCCAGAGCGGTCTGGCGCTGCAGCCGTTCATCGAGAGCATCGCCCAGCATCCGCCGCACCGCGTGCCGGGCACGGCGGTGTTCATGACGGCCAATGCCAACGCGGTGCCGCATGCGCTGCTGCACAGCCTGAAGCACTACAAGGTGCTGCACGAGCGCAACGTGATCCTGAGCGTGGAAACGCTGGAGACGCCCGTCGCGGACGCCGACGAACGGATCGAATTGCACGACCTCGGCCATGCCTTCCATGCGATGACCCTGCGTTTCGGCTTTGCCGAAACCCAGGACGTCCCGGCGGCGCTTGCGAACTGCGCGATCCATGGCCGGGGCTTCGACATGATGGACACTACCTTCTTCCTGTCGCGCGAAACCATCGTGGTCAGTCCGCGCGCGGGCATGGCGCTGTGGCGCGACAAGCTGTTCGCCATCATGGCGCGCAACGCGCTGGCCGCGACCGCGTTCTTCCGCATCCCCGGGAACCGGCTAGTGGAATTGGGCACGCAGGTGGAAATCTGAAGAGCGGAAATCGGAAATAGGGAATGGGAAATCGGCAGCGCCTGCAGATACGGCACGAAGTCCGGCAACTCGGCTGGTGCATGAGAGTGAATGGCAGTTCGTCCGCTTCTCCGATTTCCAAATTCCGATTCCCCATTTCCCGCTTTCCGGCATAATCCGCACATGACGGAAACCCGCCTGAGCGACGCGAACGCCGATCGCGCGGAACTCGCGGCCGAAGCCTCGATCCGGCCACGCCGCTTCGACGAGTACATCGGCCAGCGCGCGCTGCGCGAGCAGCTCGGCGTGTACATCGAGGCCGCCCGTGCCCGCAGCGACGCGCTCGACCACGTGCTGGTGTTCGGCCCGCCGGGGCTGGGCAAGACCACGCTCAGCCACGTGATCGCCAACGAGCTTGGCGTCAACCTGCGCACCACCTCGGGCCCGGTGCTCGAGCGCGCCGGCGACCTCGCCGCGCTGCTCACCAACCTGCAGCCGCGCGACGTGCTGTTCATTGACGAGATCCATCGCCTCTCGCCGG
>DASVDY010000036.1:0-5736 GCA_036380855.1 Rhodanobacteraceae bacterium | reverse complement strand
TCACCTGGGCGGCGGATTCTTCCGCTATTGCGTGGATGCCCGATGGACCATCCCGCATTTCGAGAAGATGCTGTACGACAACGCGCAGTTGCTGCCGTTGTATGCGCTGGCCGCGGCGGCTTCGGGCGATCCTTCCTGCGCGCAGGCCGCAGACGGCATCGTCGAATGGCTGCGGCGCGAGATGACCGACGGCACCGGTGCGTTCTTCAGCGCGCTGGATGCCGACAGCGAAACGCCCGAAGGCCATCCCGAGGAAGGCGCGTTCTACCTGTGGACGCGCGAGCAGCTTCGCGAGGCGCTGGACGCAGACGAATTCGCCGCGATCGCGGCCGGTTCCGGACTGGACGGCCCGCCGAACTTCGAGGGCAAGGCGTGGCACCTGGTCAAGGCGCGCACGCTTGAACAGATCGCGCAGCAGCTCGACCGCGCGCCGGACGAGATCGGCGGCCTGCTCGCTTCCGCGCGCGGCAAGCTGTTCGCCGCACGCGCGCAACGCGCGCGACCCGGAACCGATGACAAGATCCTGACCTCGTGGAACGCGCTGACGATTGCCGCGCTGGCGCGCGGCGCGCGCCTCCTGCATCGGCCCGAATGGATCGGCGCGGCCGACGGGGCGCTCAGCGCCTTGCGCGAGGGCGCGTGGATCAACGATTCGCTGTACGCCAACGTCGCCGCTGCGAATGCACGCATCCCGGGTTTCCTCGACGACCACGCCTTCCTGCTGGACGCGCTGCTGGAAATGCTGCAGTGCCGCTGGCGCGACCAGGACTTGCAGTGGGCGATCGCCCTGGCCGACACGTTGCTGGAAAAGTTCGAGGATGCAGAACGCGGCGGCTTCCGTTTCAGCGCGGCCGAACACGCCACGCCTCTGCAGAACCCGCGCACGTTCAACGACGAGGCGCTGCCGAGCGGCAATGGCGTTGCGGCGCTTGCGCTGCTGCGGCTCGGCCATCTGCTGGGCGAAACGCGATATCTGGAAGCCGCCGAACGCTGCCTGCGCGCGGCGGGCGACGCCTTGCGCAAATATCCGGACGCCTGCCCCACGCTGCTGCGTGCAGTGCGCGAGTTCCATGCACCGCGCGCGCAGGTGGTGATCCGCTGCCTCGAACAGGAAGAGACGTCCTGGCGCGAAGCCCTGCACGAGGCCAACGCCGCGCGCGCCGACGTGTTCCTGGTCGCGGCCGATGCGGCCGGATTGCCGGGCGTGCTGGCACAACGCAAGCCGCGCAAGGGCGGCATCGCCTACGTGTGCACCGGCCTGTCGTGCCGCGCGCCGATCCATTCGCCGCGCAAACTCGCGGCGGCGCTGCGGGAGTGATCAAAGCACGATCGGCTGGTCCGGCAATTCGCCCTGCGGACCGCCTGGCCGAGGCGGCAGGTGCCTTGCGAGCAGCGCGTTCAGGGCCTTGATGCCTTCCAGTGCGCCGCCGCGCCAGTCGTCCTGCTGGAAATGCTTGCGCATCACCTGTGCGACCACCTCCCACGCGGGTCCGGGCAGGCGCGTTGCCGCACCACGGTCGGCCACGATTTCGATCGAGCGGTCCGCCAGCAACACGTAGATCAGCACGCCCGTCCTGCGCGCGGTGTCCCACACGCGCAACTGCCCGAACAGATCTTCCGCACGCGCGCGCGCGCGATGCCCACCAACCAGCGAGCGCAACGGCAGGCGCGCCTCCACTGCGAAACAGATTTCGCCGTCGTGGTTCTTCTCGCCCTGGGCAATGGCCCGCTGGATCTGCTCCATCGCGTCCTTCGGAAAGCGCCGGGTCGCGGGCGCATGCAGCAGGTGCCGGATGGCGCGCATGAAATCCATCACCAGCTCCCCGAGGCGCCGCCGCCTCCGGTCATGCCGCCACCACCGGAGAATCCGCCGCCGCCGCCGAATCCACCGCCTCCGAAGCCGCCACCCCCGAATCCTCCGCCACCCCAACCACCCCAGCGGCCCCAGCGACCGCTGCGCGCGAAGGCGCCGCCGCTGCCCGGCAGAAGCCCGACCAGTGCGCCGATGGCGAACCCCGCGATGCCGAGACCGACCAGCATGCCGCCCAGCAGGAACAGGGCCGCGCCGATCAGCAATCCGTTGGCGCCGGCGCGCAACGGCATTTTCAGGCGACCGAACACGCCGCGGAAGAAAAACGCGAGGAAGAATCCGAGCGCCAGGAACGCGCCGAAGTTGCCGCCGTCGCCGTTGCCGGAACCCTCCCGTTTCGGCGCAGGCGGCAGCGGCTCGCCGTCTATCAGTTTCGCCAGCGCGCCGAGCCCGTCGCGCAGGCCACCGTAGAAATCGCCGCCGCGGAATTTCGGCGTGATGTAGTCGCGGATGATCCTGGAAGCAAGCGCATCCGGGATCGCGCCCTCAAGCCCGTAGCCGGTCTCGATGAACACGCGATGGTCGTCCTTGGCGACCACCACCAGCACGCCGTCGTCCACGTGCCTGCGCCCGATCTTCCACGCATCGAAGACGCGCGTGGCGTATTGCTCGATCGTTTCCGGCTGCGTGCTCGACAGCATCAGCACGACCACCTGCGCGCCTTTGCGCTGTTCCAGCGCGGCGAGCTCGGATTCGAGCTGCTGCGTCTGCTGCGGGTCGAGCGTGTTCGTCAGGTCCGTGACGCGCGCGTGCAGCGGGGGGATGGCGACCTCGGCGTGGCTCGCCGCCGCGACAAGAAGCAGTGCGAGCGCGCACAGCGCGAAAACGACACTGTATCCCGGCTTGCGCGACGAATCGATGGAGCGCCTTGCGTTCAATGCGTGCCCGCCGCGGCCGGCTTCGAAGTGTCGAACTGCACGGTCGGTGCGTTCGAGATCGCGGCTTCGTTGGCCACCGTGAAGTTGGGCTTGACCTTGTAGCCGAACGCCTTCGCGGTGAGGTTCTGCGGGAACTGGCGGATGTAGGCGTTGTAGTCCTGCACCGCCTGCACATAGCGGTTGCGCGCCACCGCGATGCGGTTTTCGGTGCCTTCCAGTTGCGCCTGCAAGGTCTGGAACACCTCGTTGGCCTTGAGGTTCGGATAGTTCTCCGAAACCGCCATCAGCCGCGACAGCGCGCCCGACAGTTCGCCCTGCGCCGCCTGGAACTTCGCCAGCGCCGCCGGATCGTCGAGCGTCTCCGGCGTGATCCGGATCTGGCCGACCCTTGCGCGCGCATTGGTGACTTCGGTGAGCACGCGCTCCTCGTGCGCCGCGTAGCCTTTCACGGTCGCGACCAGGTTCGGCACCAGGTCGGCGCGGCGCTGGTACTGGTTGATCACTTCCGACCACGCGGCTTTCACCGCCTCGTCCTTCTGCTGGATCGTGTTGTAGCCGCAGCCGGACAGCAGGGACACGGCCAGCCCCACCAGCAACATTCTCAGTGCACGCATGACGGAGACTCCGCAACCATCGTGCAATGATTGCAGCACGCGCGCAGGCCGTGCGCAATCGGCTAGAACAGGCGCGATCCGAGGATCAGGATCCAGGTGAGCAGCACGCCCAGCATGGCGATGAACACCGCGGCGGAACCCATGTCCTTGGCGCGCTCGGCCATCGGATGGATCTCCGGGCAGACGTGGTCCACCACGGCCTCGAGCGCGGAGTTCAACAGCTCGATGGCGAGCACCAGCAGCAGCGAGCCGCACAGCAGCACTTTCTCGACCGGACCGTGGCCCAGCCAGATGCCGAGCGGGAACAGGACGACCAGCAGGCAGACTTCCAGCCGGAACGAGGCCTCGGCCCGCCAGCCGGCACGCAGGCCTTTCATGGACCAGACCAGCGCCTGCCAGATCTGGCGCGGGCCGCGGCGGACGGTGCTGGGCATGTCTTTCCCCGAACTGATCTCGCGACGCGAGATATATCACATCGTCATTCCGGGGCTGCCGAAGGCAGAACCCGGAATCCGCCTCGCCTGCGAGAAAAATGGATTCCGGATCGACGCGCAGCCTGCCCCGGAAGGGCTTTTGATCCGGGGCGGCGTCCGGAACGACGAAAGAATCAGGCAACTGCTCTCGAAACCGGGCGCCAGGACAGATCCAGCTCTTTCGCCGCCTTCACATCGTCCAGCCGGCGCACCGGCGTGGTGACCGGCGCGTCCTTCATCGCCTGCGGATTCCCGTTGGCGAGCTTCAGCAGGTCGGCCATCACCGCAACGAACTCGTCGAGCGTTTCCTTCGACTCGGTCTCGGTCGGCTCGATCAGCAGGCACTCCGGCACCAGCAGCGGGAAGTAATTGGTCGGCGCGTGGATGTTGCGGTCGAGCAGGCTCTTGGAGAAGTCCAGCGCGGTCACGCCTGTCGCCTTCTTCTGCGGCGCGACGGTGACGATGAACTCGTGGCTGGCGCGGCGGTTCGGATAGGCCAGCGTGTAGCCCACGGCGGCCAGGCGCCTGGCCAGGTAATTCGCATTCAGCGTGGCGTATTCGGCCACGCGCACCATGCCTTCGCGGCCGAGCATGCGCGCGTACACGTAGGCACGCAGCAGCACGCCGGCGTTGCCGGCGAAGGACGTGAGTCGGCCGATCGAAAGTGGACGATCCTTCTTGCGCACCCAGCCGTAGCTGCCGTTGTCGCGCTTCTCGATCATCGGGATCGGCAGGAACGGTTTCAGCCGTTCCGACACGCCCACCGCGCCCGCACCCGGGCCGCCGCCGCCGTGCGGCGTGGAGAAGGTCTTGTGCAGGTTCATGTGGATGGCGTCGAAGCCCATGTCGCCCGGCCGCACCTTGCCGAGGATCGCATTGAGGTTGGCGCCGTCGTAGTACAGCAGGCCGCCGGCCGCGTGCACCAGCCTGGCGATCTCGACGATGCGCCGTTCGAACACGCCGATGGTGGACGGATTGGTCAGCATGATGCCCGCGGTCCGCGGACCCAGCGCCTTCTTCAGCGCTTCGAGGTCAATGTCGCCATCGGCGTTGGTCGGGATCTCGCGCACCGTGCAGCCGCACATGGAAGCCGTTGCCGGGTTGGTGCCGTGCGCGGCATCGGGCACGATGATTTCGGTACGCGCGGTATCGCCGCGGTGGCGGTGGTAGGCCATGATCATCGCCACGCCGGCGAGCTCGCCCTGCGCGCCGGCCATCGGCGCCAGCGACACGCCGCCCTTCATGCCGGTGACGTCGGCCAGTATCTCCTGCAGCTCGTACATGCACGACAGGAAGCCCTGCGACAGCGATTCCGGCGCATACGGATGGCGCGCCAGGAAGCCGTCCAGCATCGCCAGCGAATTGCAGGCGCGTGGGTTGTACTTCATCGTGCACGAACCCAGCGGATAGAACTGCGTGTCTATCGAGAAGTTCTTGCGCGACAGGTTGGTGTAGTGGCGCAGCGCCTGCAGCTCGGAAACCTCCGGCAGGCCGACCGGGGTGTCGCGGCGCAAATGGTCGGGAATGTCGTCCGGCACCGGCACGTCCGGCGGAAGCTGCGCGGCCGCGGTGCGGCCCGGCTGCGAGAGTTCGAAGATGAGCATGGAAGCGGCCAAAAGGAGGGATGGCAAGGCTGCGTATGATGCCACAGCAAGGCCTCGTCTCGCTGCGCAGAGGCGGCCCGCGATCCCGATGAGACAACACGCCGTCGTCCCGGCGGAAGCCGGGATCCAGGGCCTTTGTCCGGCATAAAGTCACTGGGTTCCGGATCGCCGCTTCGCGGCGCCCGGAATGACGAAGTAGGATTGCACATCGTCAGGAGAACGTCATGCGCAAACTCCTTCCGCTGCTTCTGCTGCTGCCTTTCATCGCCCTGCTCGACGTGCCGTTCTACAACCGCG
>DASVDY010000035.1:0-4534 GCA_036380855.1 Rhodanobacteraceae bacterium | reverse complement strand
TCGCCGACGCCAAGCCGCACAAGCTGATGGTGCCGCGCTGCGGGCGCACCGACGCGGTGGTCGAGCCGATGCTGACCGACCAGTGGTGCGTGGACCTGACCCGCGACACGCTGGACGACGGCCGCCCGGGCGGCCGCCGCGCGATCACGCAGCCGGCGCTGGAGGCCGTGCGCAGGGGCGAAATCAGGTTCGTGCCGGAGAACTGGACCACCACCTACACGCAGTGGCTGGACAACATCCAGGACTGGTGCATCAGCCGGCAGCTGTGGTGGGGCCACCGCATCCCGGCGTGGTACGACGAGGCGGGCAACATTTTCGTCGGCGAGGACGAGGCCGATTTGCTGGCGCATTACCCCGAACTGCGCGGCGAGAAAGGCGGGTCAAGACCCGCGGAAGGCGGGTCAAGACCCGCCCTACGGCAGGACAACGACGTACTGGATACCTGGTTCTCCTCCGCGCTGTGGCCGTTCTCGACCCTCGGCTGGCCGTCGAACGGGCCGGTGAAGAACGAGCGCGGCGAGATAGTCGCCGACTGGCAGGCCGACCAGGTGTTCCTGCCGAGCTCGGTGCTGGTCACCGGCTTCGACATCATCTTTTTCTGGGTCGCGCGGATGGTGATGGCGACGAAGTACTTCACCGGCCGCGTGCCCTTCCGCGAGGTCTACATCAACGCGATCGTGCGCGATGCCGAAGGCCAGAAGATGTCCAAGTCCAAGGGCAACACCCTGGACCCGCTGGACCTGATTGACGGCATCGAACTCGAAGCGCTGGCGAAGAAATCCACGGCCTCGCTGCTGATCCCGCAGGTGCGCGAAAAGGTGGAGAAGCGCATCCGCAAGGATTATCCCGACGGCATCACCGCGATCGGCGCCGATGCGCTGCGCTTCACCTTCGCCGCGCTCGCAAGCTACAGCCGCACCATCAACTTCGACATCAAGCGCGCCGAAGGCTACAAGGCGTTCTGCAACAAGCTGTGGAATGCGGCCCGGTTCGTGTTGATGAATACAGGGACCGGGGCCCGGGGGCCGGGGACCGGAAAAGCGGCCAGGACCGAAGCCGAGCGCTGGATCCTCACCCGCCTGCACCACACGCTTGCCGAAGTCGAGCAGCACTTCACCACGTATCGCTTCGACCTGCTGGCGCAGGCGCTGTACGAGTTCGTCTGGAACGAGTACTGCGACTGGTTCCTGGAACTCTCCAAGCCCGCCTTGAACGGCGACGACGAGGCGGCCGCGGCCTCCACGCGCCACACGTTGCTGCACGTGCTGGAAGCCGTGCTGCGCGCGCTGCATCCGGTCATACCGTTCATCACCGAGGAGATCTGGCAAGCGGTCGCGCCGCAACTCGGGCTGGAAGACGAAAGCATCATGCAGCGGCCGTATCCGCGCGCCGATGAATTCGCCACCGACGAAGCTGCCAGCGCCGAGATCGAATGGTTCAAGGCGGTGTTGACCGGCGTGCGCAGGATCCGCTCGGAAATGAACATCTCGCCGGGCAAGACGATCCCGCTGCTGCTGGCCGACGGCGACGCGGACGACCGCCGCCGCGCGGACAAGTTCGCCGCGCAGGTCGCCTTCCTTGCGCGCAGCGAATCGCCGCGCTGGCTGCAGCCGGGCGAAGCCGAGCCTGCAGCCGCAGCCGCGGTGGTGGGCACGATGCGCGTGCTGATCCCGCTGGCCGGCCTCATTGACCTCGACGCCGAGCGCGCCCGACTGAAGAAGGAAATCGCGCGGATCGAGGGCGAGATCAGGAAGTGCGAAGGCAAGCTCGGCAACGCCAACTTCGTCGCCAACGCGCCTGCGGAAGTGGTGGCGCAGGAGCGCGCGCGGCTGGCCGACTGGAATACGCAATTGGGCGCCCTGCGCGAGCAGGCGGCGAAGCTGAATTCTTGAACGTCATTCCGGACGCTGCGAAGCAGCGATCCGGACAAATTCGTCTGGAACGAATTTGAACAATCGAAGGTTGGCCCAAGGGCAAAGTCCATGGACGGACTTTGTAATCTGTTCTTGTAGAGCATGCCCGCATGCCACAGAGCGCCATCCATGGCCAAGAGCCCCGTGGTTCCACGCTGCGCGTGACCCCGGAATGACGATGGACAGCGGTGTGCGCAGCGCACGCTCCCCGCACGCTACGCATCGCGCGGCAGCAACTCCATCGCCATCACGATCGCATCCTCACGCCCGCGGCGTGCCGGATAGTAATTCGGGCGGCGGCCGACCTCGTTGAAGCCGGCGTGTTCGTACATCGCCTGCGCGCGCGCGTTGGATGGGCGGACTTCCAGATACACGCGGGTGGCACGGTGCATGCGCGCCAGATCCAGCAGCCGCTGCAGGATCCGCCGGCCATGGCCCTGCTTCTGCTGTCTCGGCGAGACGCAGATGTTCAGCACGTGCGCCTCGCCCGCGCCAGTGGAGAGGATGCCGTAACCGATGATCTCGCCGCCGGCCTGCAGCACCCAGCACTTGTGGCCCGCGGTAAGGCAGTCGCGGAAGATCTGCGGCGACCACGGGAATTCGTAGGCGCTGGCTTCGACCGCGGCGACCTGCGCGACGTCGTGGTGCGTCATCGGTCGCCATTGCGGCAGAGGTGCGGCGGAGAGCGCGACCATCAGCCTGCCTCTGCGTCGCGCGCCAGCTTCTGCATCAGCTCCCACAATGCGCGCTTGCGCGTGCGATCGGCATCCAGGGTGGCGAGCGCATCCACGCGCAGCACGCGCGCGGATTCAATGGCCGATGGCAGCGGCACCTCGCCGAACGCCAGTACCCGCACTCGCGGGTCGCTCTCGGCATCCGCCTGCCGCACGCACTGCAGTCCGAGCGCGCTGATCGCCTCGGTGATTTTCGTATAGAGCGCCACCAGTGCGGGCTGGTTGATTTCCGCCTGCGAGCGCAGCAGCGCGATGCGTTTGTCGGCTATCGCGCGCGGCTCCTGCGGCGGCGGCGCGGGCTGCGGAGCCGCCGGCGCTTCCGCCCTGGCCGGACGCGTCCGCAGTCGCAGCGGCGTCACGCCCAGCGCTTTCAGGACCTGCGTGCGGGAAGTCGAAATCGGGGCCAGGTTCATTTTTTCGTTCTGTCCCATGCTTCTTCCGGCTTGATCCAAAAAATGAACCCGACCCGGATTTTCACTCCCGATGCGCGGCTTTCCTGCGTTGCGCCCGCAGGCGCCGGCGCGAGCTGCGGCTGCGCAGGCCCCACAGGGTCATCACCGGGCCGGACAATACATACAGGCCGATAATGATCAGCAGCACGGTCGCGGTGTCCAGCACCAGCGCCACGATGATCAGTACCGCCAGGATGATCCACACGAACGGCACGCGGTCGTTGCGCGGCCAGGTCTTGAAACTGAAATAACGCACGCGGCTGACCATCAGCAATCCGGAGACCGCGGCAAGGATCGGCGTGAAGAAACACAGCCATGCGCCCTCGATGTGCGCTTCGCGCATCGTCCACACGAACGACATGCAAAGACCCGCGGCGGCGGGGCTCGCCAGGCCCTGGAAGTAGCGCTTGTCCGCCACGCCGACCTGGGTGTTGAAGCGTGCCAGCCGCAGCGCCGCGCACGCCGCGTACAGGAACGCCGCGGCCCAGCCCAGCTTGCCCCAGAGCACGCCGTAATCGCGCAGGTATTGCAGCGACCACGTGTAGAGCACCAGCGCCGGGGCGAGGCCGAAACTGACCAGGTCGGAAAGCGAGTCGTACTGAACGCCGAACTCGCTCTGCGTCCCGGTCAACCGCGCCACGCGACCATCCATCCCGTCCAGCAATGCGGCGACGAATACCGCGATCGCCGCGTCGGTGAAGTATCCGCCGATCGCCGCGACGATCGCGTAGAAGCCGGCGAACATCGCACCGGTGGTGAACAGGTTGGGCAGCAGGTAGATGCCGCGCCGGCGCAGCGGCGGGCGTGGAGACTGCGGCTGCAATGGAGGCGTCGGATCGTTCATGGTCTGGTTTGGCGCGGGGCCAGACATCGCGGAAAGCGAATCGGTTCTCAAGTGTAGATGATACCCGTGACGCACCACGCTTGTTCCGCGGGCGATGAAGTGCTATCCAGTGCGCACCCAACCGCGCCCTCGACGCGAAACCGGAGATCACCATGCCGCGCCTGCCCGTTGTCGTGCTCGCTGCCGCTGCACTCGCACTTGCCGCGTCCGCGGGCGCGCAGGTCTACAAATGGAAGGATGCCAAAGGCGTCACGCATTACTCCGACTCGCCGCCGGCCAGCGGCACCCAGTACCAGCGGGTCAAGGTCAGTGGCAGCGCGGGCACGCCGGTGACACCCATGCCCGCCACCACCTCCGCGGCAACCGCGGCTTCCGGCACGACGGCCGCTTCGCAACCGGCTCCGGCCTCGACCGCCCGGATCCCGGATACCGCGGCCAATCGCGCCAGGCTGTGCAAGGATCTCGACCGCAACATCGGCCTGCTCTCGAGCGACCAGCCGTTGACCTCCGGCGATGCCGACACGTCGCAGCAGAACATGAGCGACGTGCAGCGGCGACAGGAACTCGCCACCGCGCGCGCGCAGAAGTCGC
>DASVDY010000034.1:0-7646 GCA_036380855.1 Rhodanobacteraceae bacterium | reverse complement strand
CGCACTCGCTGCCGGGCTGTCGAAATTGTTGCGCAGGGTCGCCCTGATGGTCGAACCTGCCGCGGCGGCGAAGGATTCGGCCGGATGGCGCGCCTTCATCCAGCAGCGCGCACCGGGTGCATTCGCCGACGACCAGCTTGGCGTGTTGCTCGACGCGCCGTATCGCGCGAATCCGGATTTCGACGCCGAGGCACTGCTTGCTGCCGCGCGCAACTGGTGCGAACGTGCGCTGCGCACGCGATCGCGGGTGCGCGCATGATCCACTTCGCCTGGCCGTGGATGTTCGCGTTGCTGCCGTTGCCCCTGCTGGCGTGGTGGCTGCTGCCGCCGGCTCCGGCGGCGGCGATGCGCCTGCCGCACCGGATCGCCTCGACGCACGCGCGCGCGGGCAACGCGAGCCGCTGGCGCCTGCCGGTCGCGGTGCTGGCCTGGCTGCTTGCGGTGGCGGCCGCGGCACGGCCGCAGCAGATCGCCCCGCCCGAGGCGCTGGTGCGCAGCGGTCGCTCGCTGATCCTGGCGGTGGATGTGTCCGGCAGCATGGCGATCCAGGACATGCCGCTCGGCACGCAGATGGTCAGTCGCTTCGCGGCGGTCAAGGCGATCGCAGGCGATTTCGTCGCACAACGCCAGGGTGACGAAGTGGGGCTGGTGCTGTTCGGCACGCATGCCTACCTGCTGACGCCGTTGACGTTCGATGTCTCCACGGTAGCGAAACAACTGGATGGCGCGGCCATTGGCCTGGCCGGGCGCGAAACCGCGCTCGGGGATGCGATCGTGCTGGCGACCAAACACCTTTCGAAGCTTCCGGCGCGCTCGCGCGTGCTGGTGCTGCTGACCGACGGCGTGAACACCGCCGGTTCCGTAGCCCCGCTGGATGCGGCGCACCTGGCCAAGGCGGCGGGTGTGCGCGTCTACACCATCGGCATCGGTTCGGCCGGCGGCGAAACGCTGAGCGTGTTCGGCATGCAGATCCCGGCGCCGGACCAGGACCTGGACGTCTCGACCCTGAGTTCGATCGCGCAGCAGACCGGCGGGAGATTTTTCCGCGCCGCGGACTCGGATCAACTTGCCGATGCGTATCACGCGATTGACCAGCTGGAACCGCTGGCGCGCGGCGACGCGCTGCTGCGCCCCCGCGAGGAACGCTATCCGTATCCGCTCGCGGCCGCGTTGCTGCTCGGGTGCGTGCTGTTGCCGTGGCGCAGCGCGCTGCGCATGGTGGCTGCATGATCGCGCTGCATTTCCTGCGGCCGTTGTGGTGGCTGGCGCTGCTGCCCTTGCCGCTGGCGCTTCATGCGCTCGCGCGCAGCGGCGGCGGCCGCGCCGCGTTGGCGCGCCTGGCCGACGCCACGTTGCTGCCGCACCTGGTGCACGATGCGGGATCGCGCCGGCGCTGGGCACTGTTGCTGGCGGCGCTGATCTGGCTGCTCGCGGTGGCCGCGCTGTCCGGGCCCGCATGGCAGCGCGCGCCGACGCCCCTCTACGCGAACGGCGCGGCGCGCGTGGTCGCGTTGTCGTTGTCCGACGACATGCGCGCGCAAGACCTGAAGCCCGATCGAATGACGCGCGCCCGATACGCCGTACGCGACCTGCTGGACAGTGCGGGCGACGCGCGCGTTGCGCTGATCGGTTATGCCGGCGACGCCTTCGTCGTCGCGCCGCTGACGCCGGACAGGCAGACCGTGCTGAACCTGCTGGATGCGCTGGGTCCGGACGTGATGCCCGTGCCCGGCAACAACGGCGCGCGCGCGATCGAGCAATCGCTGGACCTGTTGCGGCAGGCGCACATCCGCGGCGGCGAGATCGTGCTGGTGACCGACGATGCCGATCGCGCGGCGGTGGACGCCGCGCGCAAGGCGCGCGCGGAGGGCGTGCGCGTGGATGTCCTGGGCATCGGCACGCGTGCGGGCGCGCCGGTGCCGTTGGCCGAGGGCGGTTTCGCGCACGACCGGGGTTCGGTGCGCATGGCGCAGCGCAACGATGGCGCGCTGCGCGACGTCGCCCGGGCGGGTGGTGGGGTGTACGCGCCCCTGGACGAGACCGGCAGCGGCGTGGCCGCGCTCGGCGCGCCGGCGGCGACGCAAGGCTCCGATGCGGCACACCAGCAGGCGGCCGTCTGGCGCGACGGCGGTGCGTGGTTGCTGGTGCCGCTGTTGCCGCTGGTTGCGCTGGCCTTTCGCCGCGGCTGGCTGTGCGTGCTGGCGCTGGTATTCGTCACGCCCTTCGCGCGTGCCTCCGCCTGGGATTCCCTGTGGGCACGCCCCGACCAGCGCGCCGCGCAGGCGCTGCAGGACGGCGATTACGCGCAAGCCGGCAGGCTCGCACGCAATCTGCAACTGAAGGGCGCGGCGGCGTACCGGCAAGGTGATTACGCCGACGCCGGGAAATATTTCTCGCAAGGCCATACCGCGCGTTCGGAATACAACCTGGGCAACACGCTGGCCATGCAAGGAGACTACACGCAGGCGATTGCCGCCTATGACCGTGCCTTGCAGCGCGACCCGCAATTCGCCGACGCGCGGGCCAACCGCGAGGCGGTGCGCGATTGGCTGAAGAAGCACCCGCCGCAGTCGCGGCAGGCAGGCGACCAGGGCACGCAGGGCGACCCTTCAGGCAGGTCGCAGAAGGGCTCCGGTTCGTCCTCGCAAGGTTCGCAACAAGGCTCGCGGCAGAACGCGCAGCAGGGGAGCGGCAATGATGCGCGCAACCAGCGCGCGCAGGCGGGCGCGAGCAATGGCCATGCCAGCGATGCGCAGAATGCCGACAGCGCGGCGGGCAAGGCGACCAGGGGTGGACAGGGCGCAGGCGACAGCGGCGCCTCGCTGGCCGAGGATGCGCAGCAGCGCGCGCAAGTGGCGCGCGCGCGCCAGGCCTTGCGCCAGGAAATGGCCGGACGGCGAGCGCATGCGAGCGGGCAGCAAGGCCGCGACGGCCAAGACGCCTATGCGCTGGGCGCCGCGCCGGCGGACCATGACGAAGGCAAGTTCAATCCGCAGCAACGTGCGATGTTGAATGCAGTGCCGGACGATCCCGGCGCGCTGCTGCGGCGCAAGTTCATGCTGGAATGGCAGCGCCGGCACGGCCAGCAACCGGACGAGGGGCAATGATGGCGCGGCGCGTTCTTCTGCTTTTGTCGTTGCTGCTGCTGGTGCCTTGCGCGGCCGGCGCTTCCGCAGGTTTGCATGCCTTCCTCGACCGCGATCATGTCGCGCTCGGCGACACGGTGACCCTGAACATCGAAGGCCCGGATGCGCTGTCCGCGCGGCCGGACCTTTCGCCGCTGCAGAACGATTTCGAGGTGCTGGGCACTTCCAGCTCAAGCAACGTGCAGATCGTCAATGGCAGCTCGCACAGCACGACGCAACTCGGCATTGCGTTGCGACCCAGGCACGCGGGCACGCTCACGGTTCCGTCATTGCAGGTCGGCGGCGAGCGCACGCAGCCGCTCACCTTGCAGGTCACGCCCGCGCCGAGCGGTGCGCAGGGCGGCCCGGGCGATCCGGCCTTCCTGGAAGCGAGCGTGGGCGCGCCTGCGCCGTATGTCGGACAGCAGGACGTGTACACCTTGAAGTTGTTCTACGCCGGCAGCCTCACCGGCGGGCAACTGGAAGATCCCCAGGCCGACGGCGCGCAGGTGATCCACCTCAACGGCGACACGCGTTACCAGACCACGCGCAACGGCCAGGCCTACCAGGTCGTCGAACGGCACTACGCACTGGTCCCCGAGCGCAGCGGACGCATCGTGGTGCGTGGACCGACATTCATGGGCCGCATGCTGAGCGGCGGCGGCAACGATCCGTTCGACAGCTTCTTCGACGACGGCAAGCCGGTGCAGGCGCGCGCCGACGACATCGCGCTGGACGTTCGCGCGGCTCCCGCCGGCGCGGGGACGCCCTGGCTGCCGGCGCAATCGGTAACGGTGAAGTTGAGCGGCATCCCGTCCAGCGGGGAGGTCAAGCTGGGCGAGCCGCTGAGCCTCGCCCTGACCGTGGAAGCGGTGGGCCAGCCGGCCGACCGCCTGCCGGAACCGCAACTGCCCGCGCTGGATGGCGCGCGCGTGTACCCGGACAAGACCCGGGATTCAACGCGCGACGACGGCCAATGGCTGCACGGTGCGCGCACGCGCACGTTCGCGATCGTGCCCAATCGCGCCGGACAACTCACCATCCCGGCGATCACGCTGAACTGGTGGAACGTGGCGCAGGATCGCCCCGAACAGGCGCGGGTGCCGGCGCACACGTTGACCGTCGCCGGCGCCGCAGGCGGCAACTCCGCCGCGTCCGCTCCGCCCGCCACGACCGCGAATGCGCAACCGGCAACGGTTCCGGCGGCTGGCCAGGAAGCGCTCTGGCGAGCGATCGCGATCGCATCGCTGGCGCTGTGGGCGATCGCGTTGACGGCGTTCGCGTGGTGGCGCTTGCGGCGGCGCAAACCGGTGATCGGCGGGACCGGCAACTCGTCTGCGGCATCGGACGATGCGCGCAGCCTGCATCGTCGCGCCATGCAGGCGGCGAACGAAAACAACGCGGCGGCATGCGAACGTGCCCTGCTGGAATGGGCGCGCGCCGTGCGGCCGCGGCTGAGGAATCCCGGCGAGTTGCACGATGTGCTGGCCGATGAATCACAGCGCGTGGCGCTGGAGCAGCTGGAGCGCGTGCGCTGGAAAGGCGGTGATGCGCAAGCTGCCTGCGCCGCGGTGGCGCAGGCGTTCTCCAGGGGACTCGTCTGGAAGGAGGCACCCCGCGCAGGCAAGCCGGAGAGCGGCCTGCCGCCGCTGTATCCCAACGACGCCTAGCGTGCGCTTCGCGCGCGCACTCCGGCGCGACTGCGCAAGGACTTGTGCGCGACGTGACCAGGCATTCGACACGGATGCACCGGACCGGCACGGTCGAGCGCCGATCAAGATGCTTGATCGGCGTTCTTCCGCGTCAATCCGTGTCAAGGCTTCTAATGCATCGTTCCGGTCACGATCGGCAGATGCAGCCGCTTCGCCGCCTCGTGGTAATGACGCGCCATTTCGCGGTCGAAGGCGCACAGCACGATCCGCCGCGGCGTGCGCGTGAGCGCGATTTCCTCCGCGAGCACGCTCAGCGCGATCGCGGCCGCCGCATCGCGCGGGTAGCCGTAGATGCCGCAACTGATCGCGGGGAACGCCATGCTCGCGATGCCGACGGCGCGCGCCAGCGCAAGCGAGTTGCGCCAGCAGTTCGCCAGCAGGTCCGGCTCGCGCGCATTGCCGCCCTGCCAGACGGGACCGACGGTGTGGATCACGTGGCGCGCCGGCAGGTCGAAACCGGGCGTGATGCGCGCCTCGCCGGTCGGGCAGCGCACGTGCGGACGCACCTGAGGCAGCGCACGGCAGGCTTCCAGCAGGCGCGGGCCGGCGGCGCGATGGATCGCCCCATCCACGCCACCGCCCCCGAGCAGAGATTCGTTCGCCGCATTGACGATGGCATCCAGCGCCAGCGTCGTGATGTCGGTTTGAAGGATCTCGATCGCCATGCCCGCTCAGGCGCGCTGTTTCAGCAGGTCGCGGATTTCGGTGAGCAACACCACGTCGGCGGGCACCGGCGCCACGGCCTTCTTCGGCAGCGCGCGCTCGAGCAGCTTGATCACGATGAACACCGCGAACGCGATGATGAGGAACGAAATCACGGTGTTGATGAAGGCGCCGTAATTGATGGCGACCACCTGCCTGGGATCGGGCGAGTTCTTGATGACCAGCTTGAGGCTGGAAAAATCTATTCCACCGATCAGCAGGCCGATCGGGGGCATCAGCACATCGTCCACGAACGATGAGACGACCTTGCCGAACGCGGCACCGATGACCACGGCCACCGCCAGGTCCACCACGTTGCCGCGCATGATGAACGCCTTGAAGTCGGTTGCGAAGCTCATTGCGTTACCCTCCTTGACGAACGGAATCGCCTGCACGAGCAGCGCATTGACTCTAGCGCGTTTGGCGAAGCCGGCAAGTGTCAGGCCATGCGGCCTTCGAGCCTGGCAATTCCCTGCAGTTCGGCAATGAAGTCGTCTCCGCGTGCGAGCGGTCCGACGCCCGCCGGCGTGCCGGTGAAGATCAGGTCGCCCGCGCGCAGTTCGAACAGCTTCGAGAGCTCCGCGATGATGTCGGCGACAGGGAAGATCATGTCGGCGATGTCGGTGTCCTGCCGGACTTCGCCGTTCACCCGCAAGGACAAACGCGCGCGTGACGGGTGCCCGATCTCGCTCGCCGCGCGCAGGGCGGAAACCGGCGCGGAGCCGTCGAACCCCTTGGCGGTATCCCACGGCAGACCCTTCGCCTTGGCCGCGGCCTGCAGGTCACGCCGGGTGAGGTCCAGCCCCACGCCGTAGCCGAACACGCAGTCCAGCGCGCGTGCGGGCTGGATTTCGCGGCCGCCACTCGCAAGGCCGATGATCATTTCCACCTCGTGGTGCAACTCGCGCGTCACCGACGGGTACGGCACTTCGCTGCGCGTCACGATCGCATCGGCGGCTTTCAGGAAGAACACCGGGTTGCCGCGGCTGACCGCCTCCGCACCCATTTCCCTGGCGTGTTCGGCGTAATTGCGGCCGATGCAGTAGATGCGGTGCACGGGAAACCGGGCATCGCTCCCATGGATGGACAGGGACGGAATCGGAGCGGGTTCGACGGCGTAACGCATGGCGGTATTCCCGGAAAAACACGAATGCTAGCGCGCCGTGGCGGGTGTGACACGTGTCAGATGCGGCGACTGATGCCCGTGGCTGTCGCCCCGCCGCCCGGGCTGCCAAGCTATGCCACACTCGTGCGTTGGAAAAAGCGCGAAGGGGAATGGACTTGGAAAACGGCGACTTGCTGAAGCAACTGCGAATCGAACGCGACCAGCGCGAGGACGGCGGGGAGCGTCCGCCGCGCTGGCCCTGGATCGCTGGTATCGCGGTCGCGCTGCTGGTCGCGGCCGGCGTTGCGGTGTATCTCGCGCGCGGTCGTGCGGTCGAGGTTGAGGCCGCTACCGCCGTCGCGCCCGCCGCTGACGCCGGTGCCGGTGCGGTACTGCAGGCGACCGGCTACGTGGTCGCGCGGCGCGAGGCGACCGTCTCGGCGCAGATCACCGGCACGTTGACCCAAGTGCTGGTCGAGGAAGGCGAACACGTGCGCAAGGCCCAGATCCTGGCGCGACTGGACGACAGTGGTTACAAGGCCGCGCTGGCTGCCGCCAAGGCGCAGCACGCGGCCGCGCAGGCGCAGGTCGGGCAGGCGCGCGCGCAGCTCGCGCAGGCGCAACACGATGCGAAGCGTCTGGAATCCATCGCCTCGCGCGGGCTGGTTTCGAAGCAGCAGGCCGAGCAGGCGCGCACGCAGGCAGTGACCGCGCAGGCGACCTTGCTGGCTGCGCAGAAGGACGCACAAGCGGCAGCGG
The DNA here is from genome assembly GCA_036380855.1 of Rhodanobacteraceae bacterium. Lineage (GTDB taxonomy): Bacteria > Pseudomonadota > Gammaproteobacteria > Xanthomonadales > Rhodanobacteraceae > 66-474. The sequence continues at coordinate 243 of DASVDY010000034.1, read as the reverse complement.
CGCAGGTCGCTTCCGCGCAGGTCAATTACGACTATTGCGTGGTGCGTGCGCCGTTCGATGGCGTGATCACGGACAAGGCCGCGCAGGTGGGCGAGATCGTCTCGCCGTTCTCCGCCGGCGGTGGTTTCACGCGCTCCGGCGTCGCGACCATCGTGGACATGGATTCACTGGAAGTGGACGTGGACGTCAACGAGGCCTACATCGGTCGCGTCCAGCCGAACATGCCGGTGGAAGCGGTGCTGG
>DASVDY010000033.1:0-2597 GCA_036380855.1 Rhodanobacteraceae bacterium | reverse complement strand
GCCTGACACGCCTCCTGCATCGCCCACGCCGAATCGTCGTCCGGCAGCGGTGGCGGATTTGCGGCGAACGCGGTGTTGGGCTCCAGCGTCAACTGGTAATGCGAGATGTGCGCCGGCGCCAGCGCGATCGCCCGTTCGACGTCGGCCAGCGCGCCTTGCAGCGATTGCTTCGGCAGCGCGTACATCAAGTCCAGGTTGACGTTGTCGAAACCTGCATCCTGCGCGAGCTGCACCGCGCTCTCCGCTTCACCGGACGAATGGATGCGTCCGAGCGCGCGCAGCATCGCATCATCGAAACTCTGCACGCCGAAAGAGATGCGGTTGACGCCCGCGCGCGCGTAGCCGTCGAAGCGGCCGTGTTCGACCGTGCCGGGATTGGTCTCCAGCGTGATTTCGCAAGCGTGCGCGAACTGCAATCGCGCAGCCGCGCCGTCGAGGATTTCCGCGATCGCCTCCGGCGCGAACAGGCTGGGCGTGCCACCGCCGAAGAACACGCTGATGACCTCGCGCCCGGCGACCGCGTCACCGAAGTCCCGCAGGTCGCCATCCAGGTCGGCCAGCAGCGCGGCCACGTACTCGCGCACCGGCAACTCGCCTTGCCGTCCATGCGAATTGAAGTCGCAATACGGGCACTTCTTCACGCACCAGAGGATGTGGATGTAGAGCGAAAGCGGGACCGGGGACCGGGGACCGGGGACCAGGTCGCGTGATCTTGGTGGGTGCGCTGCTGCGGATACGATGGGCATGCTCTGCTTCGGGTGTTTTCGGGCGATCAGTACGTGCCGGTTCCCAGTCCCTGGTCCCGGGTCCCAGGTCCCAGCAGTTGGCGAAGCAGCGCCAGCGCCTGCCCGCGATGACTGATGCGGTTCTTCAGCGCCGGGACGAGTTCGGCCGCGCTCGATCCATCGCCGTCGTGCGGCTCGAATACCGGGTCGTAGCCGAAGCCGCGCTCGCCGCGCGGTGTGTGCAGGATGCGCCCCGGCCAGCGCGCCTGCGCGATCAGCGGATCGGGATCTTCCGCATGCCGCAGCAGCGCCAGCACGCAGATGAAATGGGCGCCGCGTCGCGGGTCGGGCACCCCATCCAGTTCGCGCAGCAGCTTTTCGATGTTGGCGCGCGAATCGCCCTGGCCGCCTGCGTAGCGTGCCGAATAGAGTCCCGGTGCGCCGTGCAGCGCGTCCACGCACAGCCCGGAATCGTCGCCGAGCGCAGCGAGATTCGATGCGCGCGCGGCGTGTCGCGCCTTCAGGATCGCGTTCTCGACGAAGGTCAGTCCGGTTTCGTCGGCATCGCCGATGCCGAGCTGCGACTGCGCGACCAGCTCGACGCCGGAACCGGCCAACAGCTCGCGCAACTCGGCGAGCTTGCCGGCATTGCCGCTGGCCAGCACGATCCTGGAAATGGGGTCAGAGTGAATTTCGTGCATTGATTGGGTTCTGCCGCCGCTTGTCGCGAACCTTCACTCTGATCCCATTTCAAGCGCGGCGCGCTGCAACGCGACCAGCTCGAAGATGCCTTTCTGCGCCAGCGCCAGCATCGCGTCCATTTCCTCGCGGCGGAACGCATGGCCCTCGGCGGTGCCCTGCACCTCGATGAAGCCGCCGCCGTCGTTCATCACCACGTTCATGTCGGTGTCGCAGTCGCTGTCCTCGGCGTAATCGAGGTCCAGCACCGGCACACCGCGATAGATGCCGACCGAAACCGCGGCCACCGCGCCGAACAGCGGATCGCGCGTGACCAGTTTCTTCGCGAGCAGCACGTTCACCGCATCCACCAGCGCGACATAGGCGCCGGTGATCGCGGCGGTGCGGGTGCCGCCGTCGGCCTGCAGTACGTCGCAGTCCAGCGTGATCACGCGCTCCCCCAGCGCCGCGCGATCCACGCACGCGCGCAGGGAACGTCCGATCAGGCGCTGGATTTCCATGGTGCGCCCGCCCTGGCCTCCGCGGGCGGCTTCACGCTGCGTGCGCTCCGTGGTCGCGCGCGGCAACATGCCGTATTCGGCGGTCACCCAGCCCTGGCCCTTGCCGCGCAGCCACGGCGGCACGCGTTCCTCCACGCTGGCAGTACACAACACGCGGGTGTCGCCGAAGCTCACCAGCACCGAACCTTCGGCGTGGCGGGTGAAGTGGCGCTGGATCGTGACCGCGCGAAGCTGGTCGGGCGCGCGGCCGGAAGGGCGAGTCGAGGTCATGCAAGTATCCGCGCAGGGCGCAACAGTTTACCATCGCCTTTTGCAGCGCTTACGGGGAGCCGCCGATGATCCGCAGCATGACCGCCTACGCGAATGCCGAGGAAAACGTCGCGCAGGGCTGGCTCGCGTGCGAACTGCGGGCGGTCAACCACCGCTTCCTCGAGATCGGCGTACGCCTGCCCGAAGAACTGCGCGCGCTGGAACCGGCGTTGCGCGAACGGATCTCGGCGCGCATCTCGCGCGGCAAGCTGGACGTGAGCGTGCGTTACCGCCCACCGACGACCGCCGCCGATCTGCTGTTGAACGACCGCGCGACCGAGCAGTTGTCCGCGCTCGCGGTGGAATTGCGCGCGCGCTTCCCGGAACTGGCGACCGATTTCGCCACGCTGCTGGGCTGGCCGGG
>DASVDY010000032.1:0-6280 GCA_036380855.1 Rhodanobacteraceae bacterium | reverse complement strand
TGGCTTTCCGTGAGCACGTTGCGGCGGCCGGCGAACGGATTTTCGCCTTCGCGGAATTCGATGCGGATCGGCGTGCCTTCGAGCTTGTAGCGCTTGCGGAAGAAATTCTCCAGGTACCGCCGATAGCTGTCGGCGATGTGTCTGGTTCGCGTACCGTGGATCACGATGGTGGGCGGATTGTGTCCGCCCGGATGCGCAAATCGCAGCTTGGGCGAATGTCCGCGCACCAGCGGCGGCTGGTGCGAGGCCAGCGCCTTCTCGAGCGTGCGGGTCAGATCCGACGTGCTGAGCTCGCGCGTTGCCGAAACGTGCGCGCGGTCCACGCTGCGCATCAGCTCGCGCAGGCCTGAGCCGTGTTTGGCGGAAATGAAAACCGGTTTCGCCCAGGCCACGAATTCGAGCTTGCGGTCGAGCCCTTCGCGGCAACGCTCGCGGTCATAGGGGGAAAGCCCGTCCCACTTGTTGGCGGCGATCACCAGCGCGCGTCCGGCCTCCAGCACCTGCCCGATCAGGTTGAGATCCTGCTCGGACACGCCTTCGCTTGCGTCCAGCAGCACGATCGCGACCTGGCAGGCGGCAATGGATTGCAGCGTCTTGATGATGCTGAACTTCTCCAACGCATCCTCGACCCGACCGCGCCGGCGCACGCCTGCGGTATCAATCAGCGTGTAGCGCCTGCCGTCGCGTTCCAGCGGCACATGGATCGAATCGCGGGTGGTGCCGGCGACTTCGGAAACCACCACGCGTTCCTCGCCGAGCAGGCGGTTCACCAGCGTGGACTTGCCGACGTTGGGGCGGCCAATGATCGCCACCCGGGTGCCGGCGTGTTCGTCCTCGACGTCCGCTTCGGGTTCGCCGTCGGCGGGGAGCAGTGGCAAGAGCTGCGCGATCAGCTCGTCCACCCCGCGCGCGTGCGAGGCGGCGATCGGCAACGTTGCCGATATCCCGAACGATGCGAATTCCGCGAGCGCCGTATTCGGGTCCACGGCATCGGTCTTGTTGATCGCCAGCACCACCGGCTTGCCGGCGCGGCGCAGCTCGTCGAGGATGGCGCGATCCTGCGGCAGCAGGCCCTCGCGTGCATCCACCATCAGCACGCAGGCTTGCGCTTCCCCGATCGCGAGCTGCACCTGGCGCGCCGTGAGCACGTCCATGTCCACGTTCTCGCCGGAGAGTCCGCCGGTATCCACCAGCAGGAACGGCCGCGCTCCGAGCCGGCACACGCCGTAGTGGCGATCGCGGGTGACGCCGGGAAGGTTGGCGACCAGCGCGTCGCGCGAACGCGTCAGAGCGTTGAAGAGCGTGGATTTGCCGACGTTGGGGCGGCCGACCATGGCGACGACGGGCAGCATGGGTTCAGGGCTTCTGTCGTCGCCAGCATCCGGCTACGGGGACGTCGCGATGCGATACGCCGCAATCTCGCCTTCCACGTCTTCCACGAACACCGTGTCGCCCACCACCAGCGGGCGGGCACGGATCGCGTCTTTCGACAGGCGCTCGCGCGCGGCGAAGCTGCCGTCCTTCATGTCCAGCCAGTGCACGTAACCTTCGAGGTCGCCGACCACGGCGTAATGAGCCTGCACGGCGGGCGCGGTGAGCCAGCGATACTGCAACCCGTCCTGCTTCCACATGTCCGCGCCGGTGCCGGCATCGAATGCCCAGACCACCGACTCGTCGTCCACGCCGACCAGTTGATTGCCGGCCGCCCCGACGGCGACGTAACTCGAGAACGGACGATTCCAGTTGAGCCTGCCGCTGGGGGCGTCGATCGAAACGAGCTGTCCGTGATAGGCAGTGGCATAAAGCGCGTCGCCTTCCAGGGCCAGCCTGCCATCGGCATCGTCCAGTTTCTCGATGTCGCTCCTGCCCTCGCCCTTGGCGATCGCCTGCTGCCACTGCGCGCTGCCGGTATCGCCGCGCAGCGCGACCACCTTGCCGTCGTCGCTGCCGTAGAACACCACGCCGTGCGCGACCAGCAGCGGGCCATTGCCGCGCAGACTGAGCAGGGGCACTTCGGCCTGGTCGTTGACCCACTTGCGCTCACCGGTCGCAGCGTCCAGCGCATAGATCCGACCGTCGTTGGTGCGTGCGTACACCACGCCGCTGTCTATGACCGGCGGGCTGACCACTTCATCGGAAACTTCCGCGGCCCAGCGCTGCTTGCCGGTCGCCGCATCCATGCCGTAAACGTGCCCGTCGAGCGTGCCGACCACCAGCAGGTCTCCGCTGACCGACGGACCGCCGGCATACAGCGCATCCGCGTAACGCTTGTGGCCGAATCCGAACCACCCGTGGGTGCGGGTGTCGTCGCGCCAGAGGGTCTTGCCGGTGGCAGCGTCGAGTGCGGCGAGCTTGCCGTCCACGCTGGCGACGTAAAGCTTGCCGTCGGCATAGGCGGGTTCCAGCCGGATGCCCGAGCGCCCGGCGCCATCGCCGATGCTCTCCTTCCACAACCGTTGCACCTGGACGGTGGGCGTGAACTCGGCCAGCTCGTGCGGCGGATGCAGTTTGTCCTTGCCGTTGACGATCCTGCTGATCAGGCTGCAACCGGTGAACGCCGGCAACAACGCCAGCACGGACAACATCAGAACCTGGCGTGACTTCATGTGCCCTGCTTCCCGGGTGGAGTCGTGGTGCGCGCACTGGCAGCGGCGGGCGTGCCGGCTTGCGCGAGATTGTCCAGCTTCATCTGCAGGGCGTCGCGCAGGCCCGGCGGCGCGGTCGCCGTCAGAGCCGCAAGCGCGTCCGCGTAGGCCGAGCGTGCGTCGCCGTTGCGGCCCAACTTGAGGAGCGCATCGCCACGAAGTTCCTGCGTGCTCGCGCGATAGGCATCGGGCGGCACGCCGTCCAGCAGCGCCAGCGCATCCTTCGCCTTGTCCTGCGCGAGTTCCACCCGCGCCAGGCGCAGCTGGTAAAGCGCATGCAGCGCGGCGGTCGGGCTGTGGTCCACCGCCCACTGCAGGGCCTTGTGCGCGTCGTCCAGCTTGCCGTGGCTTACCGCGACGTTTGCGCGGGCGGCGGCGCCGAGTGCGGCATAAGGCGTATCCGAAAAGTTCTTCTCCAGCGCATTCACCGCCGCATCAACCTGGGTGTCCTGCCCCGCAGCGAGCGCCGACTCCAGCGCCGCGTACTGCCCGGCGGCTTCGGCGTGGTGCCCGGCGCGGTGCGCCTGCCACTGCCGCCAGCCGAAGATCAGGGCGAGCGCAAGCGCCACGCCCACCACGATGGACAGACCGTTCTCGCGCAACCACTTGCGGACCTGTTCGCTCTGTTCGTATTCGTCGTAATCGTCGAAAGCCATGTCTGAAACCTGCACGCGAAAACAACCGCGCACTCGCGCGGGCGGACAAGGATAACCGAAACCGCCGCTTTCCCGGCGAACCGCCGGCTCAGCCGTTGCTTTCGCCCGAAGCGAAAACCCGGAAGCGCGCGACGTTGGCGTGGCGGTAGGCATCCAGCGACAGCGGCTTGCCGTCGCTCTCGACGTCCACCGCGTCGGCATTGCCGAGCGTGACGTTGAGGGCGGAGCTGCTGCGATAGGTGCGGGTATCGCCCGCGTGCAGCATGCCGGAGGCCAGCGTCTTGCCATCGGCATCGGCGACCTGCATCCAGGTGTCGCCATGGGCGCTCAGGCTGAGCACATGCTCTCCGGCCTCCGCGCCGGCATGCGGGGCCGCATCCGGGGCCGCGACCTTTTGCCCGGCGGCAGGCGCCGAATCGAGGCTCATCGCCGAGAACGGCGTCATGGATGCCATCAGCGGCAGTTCCTGGTCGGGCTTCGCCGGCGTCCTGATCGGGTGGACGACCCGCGCGGGCGCAGTGGCCGCCGGGGTGCGATCGAGCGGCGCGATCCGGGTGAGCTGGTTATCCAGCCCGCCCCGCAGTCCCAGCCATACCAGCGGGACCGCGACGAAGGCGGTCAGCACGATGTAGGTTCCCGCCGCGCCATATCGCTGCAGCCAGTTGCCGCGCAAGGCGGTGCCGGTCGGCACCAGCGCCGGCTGCCGCGGCGGAACGGCAACACGCAGCGCCGCCTCCACCTCGGACCCCGGCACGCCCAGCAGGCGCGCGTAGCTTTGCAGCGCGCCGCGCGTGAACACGTGGTCTTCCGGTTTCCCGAAATCTCCCGCTTCAAGACGCTGGAGCACGCGCACCGGCAGGCGCAGCGCCTGCCCGCATGCCTGCAGGTCCATGCCGCGCGACTTTCGCGCCGACTTCAGGCGCTCGCCGATGTCGCCGGTGGGGCTGTCGCCTGCGCCAACATCGTCGGCGCGGATTCGCATTTCCGTGAACGCGTCCCCCGCGGGAGCATCGGGGGTCTGGAACAGATCGGCATTGTTTTCGGAGGTCATTGCGGACTGCCAGAGAGGTGCTGCGCCTGATCCGATTCCGGGAACTGGTCTCGCAGACGGTTTGCGTAATTCCGGGCGGCATCCGCGTCGCCCAGACGGGATTCGATTCGATAACCGAGCAGCAGCGAGTCGGGCGTGGCCTGACCCTGCGACTCGAAGCGCTGCAGGAAAGCGCGCGCGTGGAAGGCGTCGTTCTGCGCGTACAGCACGTCCGCCATTTCGTACAGCGCGATGGGATCGTTGGCGTCCAGGCGCAGCGCCTTGCGCAGGTACTCCGCGGCGCCCTTGTAGTCGCCGGTGCGCGCCAGGCACGCGCCGGCGTTGGCGTTGGCCTTGGCGGGCGTGGCGTAGAACGGGTCGGCCAGCGCGCGCTGGAAGTACGTCATGGCTTCCCGTTCCTGCCCGTGGTGACACAGGAAGTAACCGAGATTGTTGTTGGTATCGCCGTTCTTCGGGTCAATCGCCAGTGCGCGGCGGTATTCCTGCTCGGCTTCCTTCGGCAGGTTCACGCGCTCGTCCAGGATCGCCAGCATCGTGTGCGCGGGGATGTAATCCGGATCGAACTGGATGGCCATCTTCAGCTTCTGGTCGGCGGCCTTGAGATCGCCGCGGGCCATCAGCTGCGCGCCGAGTTCGGTGTGCACCTGCGCGGCCTCGCGTTTCTGGTCCTGCTTGGTGTCCTGGGGCTCGTTGTGGAGATTGTTGAAGGGCGTGTCGTACTTGATGATCTTGTTGCGCGAGCACGCGCCGGTGCCCAGCACCAGTGTCGCGAGAATCGCAGCGGCAAATACCTTACGCAGCATTGCCCAGCTCCTGTTGCGCGGCAGCCTCGATCCGGCGGCGGAATTCCGCATGCCGCCGCGTCCGGTCCAGCACCTGGCCTTTCAACTGGCCGCAGGCGGCGTCTATGTCGTCGCCGCGCGTGCGGCGCACCATCGCCTGCACGTCCGAATCCAGCAGGATCTTCTGGAACGCGCGGATGGTGGCCTCGTCCGAGCGCGCATACTGGGTGCCCGGGAAGGGATTGAACGGAATCAGGTTCACCTTGGCCGGCAACCGGCGCATCAGCTTGACGAGCTGCTTCGCCAGCGCCGGCGTGTCGTTGACGCCCTGCATCAGCGTGTATTCGAAGGTGATCGTGGTGCGTGGGCGCCTGGCGGCGTAGCGCGCGCACGCGTCCAGCAATTCGGCGATGGGATATTTCTTGTTGAGCGGCACCAGTTGGGTGCGCAGCTCGTCGTTGGGCGCGTGCAGCGACACGGCGAGCGACACGTCGGCGCACTCGGAAAGCCTGTCAATCATCGGAACGAGGCCCGCGGTCGAGAGCGTCACGCGCTTGTTGGCCAGCCCGAAGCCGAGGTCGTCGCGCATCAGGCTCATCGCGCGCACGACGTTGTCGAAGTTCAGCAGCGGCTCGCCCATGCCCATCATCACCACGTTGGTGATGCGGCGCTGCTGGTGCGTGACGTTGCCAAGCTGTTTCGCCGCGACCCACACCTGGCCGATGATTTCGGACGTGGCGAGGTTGCGGTTGAAGCCTTGCGTTCCCGTCGAGCAGAACGTGCAATTCAGACCGCAGCCGATCTGGCTCGATACGCACAGCGTGCCGCGCGTGGGCTCCGGGATGTACACGGTTTCCACCGCGTTGCCGCCATCCATGCCCAGCAGCCACTTGCGGGTGCCGTCGGCGGAACCCTTGTCCAGCAAGGATTTCGGCGGCGCGACGCAAGCGGCTTCGGACAGCTTGGCACGCAGCGACTTGCCAAGATCGGTCATCGCCTCGAAGTCGTCCTCGAGGCGGTGGTAGATCCACTTCATCACCTGATCGGCGCGATACGGCTTCTCGCCGAGCTGCGCGAAGAATTCGCGCAAGCCCGCCCGATCGAGATCGAGGAGATTGGTCTTGCTTGCGACGCCGTTGGTGATGT
>DASVDY010000031.1:0-4330 GCA_036380855.1 Rhodanobacteraceae bacterium | reverse complement strand
AACGCCATGCGGCTCCCCCCGAGCAGCAGCGCCAGGTTACTACATTGAGTGATACCCAACTCGCTCTAGCAAGTAGCCCGGATGAAGCGAAGCGGAATCCGGGGAGGCGCCCGCAAGACGTCCCGGATTCCACTGCTGCGCGGTTCCATCCGGGCTACGCAACTGAAGAGGAGTCCATCCCGTCATTCCGGCGTCAGCCGGAACCCAGTGCCTTTGAATTGCGATGAGTCGCTGGGCCCCGGCGTTCGCCGGGGTGACGAAAATGTAAGGCCGAAATCCTGGAGAGGAGTCCATCCCGTCATTCCGGCGTCAGTAAGTAGCCCGGATGAAGCGAAGCGGAATCCGGGAGGCGCCCGCACGATGTCCCGGATTCCACTGCTGCGCGGTTCCATCCGGGCGACGAAAAGCTGCAACGGACGGAGCAATCAACTCGCTCCAGGAGCAGATTCCGGGTTCGGCCTGCAAAGATCCGCAGGCCGCCCCGGAATGACGAGTACGTGAGATGGGCTTGGAAGTTGTTGGGTCGCCATCCCGACGCGCCTGTCGTGCAACGCAGGTACCCTTCGCGGCATGACTGCATCGCTGACCGAGCTCGTACCCGACCAGGTCTGGCTGGAGGAATATCCGGTACGCATCGCCGGCGCGCGCCTGCTCACGCGTATGACCGTGCTGCGAAGCCAGGGCGGCGGCGTCTTCCTCCATTCGCCGGTGGTGATGGACGATGCGACACGCACGGCGATCGAGCGGCTCGGCCCGGTTCGCGCGATCATCGCGCCGAGCAATTGCCACCATCTTTTCATTGCGCACGCGCAACAGGCGTTTCCGTCTGCTCCCACCTATGGAGTCGAGGGTGTCGAAGCGAAGCGCCCGGACCTGCGCTTCGATGCGCTGATCGGCAACGAGCCGCCGCCGCTCTGGGCCGGGCAGATGGACCAGGCGATCGTCGGCAACCGGATCATGCGCGAGGTGGATTTCCTGCATCGCGCCAGCCGTACGCTGGTCGTCACCGACCTTGTCGAGAACTTCAGAGACGAGACGCCGGGAACCAACCACGCGCTGCGCGGCATCATCAAGCTGCTCGGCATGTGGGGGAAACCGAAGCCGGCGCCGGAGTTGCGCTGGTTCACGAGGGATCGCAAGGCCGCGCGCGAGGCGCTCGAAAAAATCCTCGCGTGGGATTTCGACCGGATCGTCCTGGCGCATGGCGAACCGATCCTGCACGAGCCGAAGGCTGCCGTCCGCGCGGCCTGGCGCTGGCTGCTGGGTTGAGGCCCGGTATCGGTGCGGTTTCGGACGAGGTGATGGTCTAGTCGGCGTCATGCCTGGAGTCGCTTCGCACCGCATGACCGTTGTTCGCATGACCCGTCCCGTCGCGACGGACTGCTGGACCCCATCGCGGGCTCGTGTCGGAAAGTGGGCACGTGCACTCTGACCCGGCCTTTGTAAGGCAGCGCCGACACGCCTGCCGGATGGTCGCGGGTGTTGGAGGGGAGGTCGGCCGACAGCGCGTCGTTCCGTGGGATCCCACAATCCACACACCTTTTGATTGCGGAGCGGCCATGCGCTCGATGACGCGATGGATCGTCGTTGCAATGCTCGTGTTCGCGTCGTCGTTGCCGACGATCGTGCGGGCCGTGCCGCCACCACCGGTCGAACTGGTTGATGTCTACCACGGCGGCGTGGACCTGTCGCATTACTGGGCCAGCGAGAAGTTCGATGGCGTGCGCGGCTACTGGGATGGTCACCGCCTGCTGACCCGGGCGGGCAGCGTCGTCCAGGTGCCCGCCTGGTTCACCAGGAACTGGCCCGACACGCCGATGGATGGCGAGTTGTGGGCCGGCTACGGGCAGTTCGAGCGGGCCTCGGCCATCGTGCGCACGGCCGGCGCGAACGATCCGGCGTGGCACGCGATCAGCTATCGCGTGTTCGATCTGCCGGGGCAACCCGGCGATTTCGATGCGCGGGTTCTCGCGATCCGCGCCGTCGTTGCCGGGATCGGCGATCCATGGGTCGTCGCCGTTCGCCAGTTTCACGTCGCCAACGAAGCGCAGCTGCAGGCGGCACTCCGGCGCGTGCTGGACAAGCGCGGCGAGGGGCTGGTGCTGCACCGTGGGGACCTGCCGTACCGCGCCGGCCGCGACGTCGGCCTGCTCAAGGTGAAACCCTATGAAGACGCCGAAGCCCGGGTCGTCGCGGTCCACCCCGGCCATGGCCGGCTCGAGGGACTCATGGGGTCGCTCGAGGTCCGCACGCCGGATGGACGCCGCTTCTCCATCGGTTCGGGATTCTCCGATGACGATCGCGCGCACCCACCGCCGGTCGGCTCGTGGGTGACCTATCGGTTCAACGGCATGACGGACACAGGGCTGCCACGGTTCGCGCGTTTCCTGCGCCTGCGGCCCGGTGGACCGCCTCCCGAGCCGGCGGTGATCAGCGGCAAGAACATGCCGGCGCGGCAATAAACAACGAAGGCGGCCGAGGCGCCCGCTTGAGGCTCACGGCCGCGCATTTAATCCGGGCTACGCAACACGTTTGGGTTCAGGACGGATCGAGCTGGCGCAGCATCGCCGCGCCGCTGGTCGTGGTGTTCTCCCTGGGGTCCAGGGTTCGCACGACCAGGAAAGCCAGCAGCGGGAGGGCGATCGCGTAGATGTACTGCGTCCGCGACACGCCGATGCCGAACGGGAACCAGATGCCCGGCACGCCAATCGTGTCGAGCAGCTCGCCGCCGAACAGCACGGCCACGATCGAAGCCAGCGTGACGAGGGAAAGGGTCCGCATCGGCCCGCCGCGTGCGATACGGGCGGCGATGACGACGAACAGTGCGATCGAGGCCAGCCGGCTGCCGCTGGTCACGCTCGCCGAATGCATCAGCGAGCCGACGATCCCGGTGGTCGCCAGCACGATGGCCGCCGCATCGATGCTTCGCCACGGGCGCGCGCACCAGCGGTTCCAGGCGAGCGACCAGGCCGCGATGATCGGTGCCCACATCACCGTTGCCAGCCAGGAATAGGTCTTCAGATCCTCGAGGTCGGTCCACGAAACGATAGCATTGTTGAGGCGCCGCTCCGCCGCGAGCGCAAGTGCGATGCAGGCGAAGACCAGGAAGCCCCTGCGGCTGCTGCGGCTCAAGCCCCAAAGCGCCAGGCCGACGAGTGCCAGCATGGCGATCGGCTCGACCGCATCCACGATGTAGCCGGCGATGGTGCGTTCCCAGTGCGCGCGGTGGAGCGCGGAGCCAGTCGGCTGCGGCGCCAGCATCGGCGCGCTGTGCATGCCGCCGCCGGCAGCGCTGTAGCTCGGCCTTGCGAGCATGTAGGTGCGGATGGCGAGCACGCCGCGGGTGCCCGCAGCATCGGCCGGCAGCGCGAACAACATCGGCCGCGTGCCGACGAAACGCGGATGCGCGCCGAGCCTGCCCGACCCGCCGAGCAGTTGCCCGTTCCAGTACAGTTCGTAGCCGTCCTCGACGATGCTGGGTCCGAGGACGACCCACGATGCGTGTCCGGCCGGTACCGTCACCGCGCGCCTGTACCACGCATAGCCGTGATAGCCGCGATGGCCGTGTGCCGCCCATCCGCCGACGTAATCGGGCAGGCCCACGTCGCCATCGTGGCTGCCCGGCGGGGCGGTCATGCTGATCGTCTCCCAACCGTTGTCGTCTGTGGTGGGCGCCGCCCAGCGCGGGTCGTCGCCGACGCGGAATCGCCAGTTGCCATCGAGCAGGGTCGCGGCGGCTCGCAGTGCCGGCGGATCGGGGCGGCCGCCGCGTGCCAGGGCGATGATCACGACGACCAGCAGGACCAGCGTCGCGACGACGATGCCGGCCACCAGCTTGCGCCGCGTCGCCTCGAAGGAGGGGGCCAGCGGGGATACGAATCTGCGCATCATGCAGGGATGCCGCCTTGACGTCTTCGACGTTCGGCCGAGGGTACCTGCAAAAGGGTTTCGCCACCCGTGCCATACAGGCCGGCCCCGGCGCTCGGCGGTCTTGGCGCTGCTTCGTTCCAGCATGGAAACTTGCCGTAGCCCGGATGCAGCGCAGCGGAATCCGGGGATTGCTTGCGGTATGTTCCCGTGGCGGGCCTGCAACACGAATCGGTTGGCGTAGCCCGCATGCAGCGCAGCGGAATCCGGGGATTGCTTGCGGTATGTTCCCGTTGGCGCGCGTTTGCAACACGAATCGGTTGGCGTAGCCCGGATGCAGCGCAGCGGAATCCGGGGATTGCTTGCGGCATGGTCCCGTTGGCGCGCCTGCAACGCGAATCAGTTGGCGTAGCCCGGATGCAGCGCAGCGGAATCCGGGGTTGCCTGCGGTATGTTCCCGTCC
>DASVDY010000030.1:0-29354 GCA_036380855.1 Rhodanobacteraceae bacterium | reverse complement strand
GACCCGACTGAAGGTTCCGCAGCCTTTCGGAGAACAACTGCGCGCGCACATCGCCGCCGGCACCACGGTGATCGTCACCGACCTGCCCGGTCGCGGTGGAAGCACGACGCCGTACGGCACGCTGCTCGAAGCCGAACTGCGCGCGACCGGTCGGGCATCGGAGCATTAGTTTCCTGAATGTGAACGCCTCGCGTGCGCGGGAGCTTTGGAGTATCGTCCGCGCATGGTGCGCGGTGTGGTGGTCGGATTCCTGTTGGCGGTGCTTGTCGTTGCGACGGCGCAAGCGAGATCGGTCGTGGCGCCACTCGCGCAGGAGCTTGAGTCGGTCGCGCCCCTGGCGAACCCCCAGGTGCTGGGGCTGGCCGCCCGTGCGGTGGCCTGCGTGCGCAAGAGCATGCCGGTGCGGACGCTCAGCGTGATTGATTATTCGCTGCCTTCCACCCAGCCCCGCCTGTGGGTTTTCGACCTGGAACAACACCGGCTGCTGTTCCACGAATGGGTCGCGCACGGGCGCAACAGCGGCGAGAACCTGGCGACCCATTTCTCCAACGAACCGGGCAGCCTGATGTCCAGCCTCGGCACCTTCGTGACCGACGGCACCTACATCGGCCACAATGGCTATTCGCTGAGGCTGAAGGGCATTGACGGCCGCTTCAACGACCTTGCGGAAAGCCGCGCCGTGGTGATCCATGGCGCCAGCTACGTGGATCCCGCGTTCGCCAGGAAGGAAGGCAGGCTCGGCCGCAGTTTCGGTTGCCCGGCCGTGCGCAAGGGCATCGCGCACAAGCTCATTGACGCGATCCGCGAGCAATCCGTGGTCTTTGCCTATTACCCGGATGCACGCTGGCTGCAAGGCTCGCGTGTGCTGGATGGCTGCAACACCTGACAACGCGGCCACACGGTGCTATCGCGGGGATGCATCCGGCCAGGCGGCAGGGGTAAACGATGACCGGCCGATGCTGCTGGGAAACCGCGTCAGGTTTGGACCTGGGCCCATCTGAAGTACGAGAATGTCTATTATGTAAAATACTAGAAAGACATGGAAGACCGTGGGACCCCAGCCTCGTCTCCAGGGAAACCGTGTGCCCCGCCGAGAGCTCCGGGCCACACCAGCACAAGCCCTTGCGCAGTCGCAGCCCATCAATCGCCCTCGCCCTTTGATGGTTCCCACTTGTGGTTCCACTTGATTGCGAAATCAGGAGCCGCGGCGACATCTTCGAGCACTCACATCTTCCAGCCGCAGCAATGGCACCTGGCGCGCCGTCGCGGCGCCCGCACTGCAGGCTTTCGATCCGTTTTCGACGCGCACCCCTGGCCAGCGCACAGTCGCCGACCGATTTGCGCGATCTCCGCAGCCGTGCCGCGCGTTGCCGATATCTGCGGCGCTTCACCCACCCGGGGATGAATACGTTTGCAGACCTGTGCCGACAGCGAGCGCGACAGCCACACTTGGGAGGGACCGCAAGGAGTAGCCCGCGCGCCCGATTCCCGAGTGATCTGCACATGTCATTGCATCCCGTCATTGCCGAAGTCACCAGCCGCATCGTCCGGCGCAGCCGCGCCACGCGCAGCGCCTATCTCGCGCGAATGGACGCCGCGCGCGGCGAGGGTCCGCACCGGCGGCGGCTCTCGTGCGGGAACCTCGCGCACGGCTTTGCCGCCTGCGGTGCCGCCGACAAGGCCGCGTTGCGCGCGGGCACCACGCCCAACCTGGGCATCATCACCGCGTACAACGACATGCTCTCGGCGCACCAGCCGTACGAACGCTATCCCGAACTGATCCGCCGCGCAGCGCGCGCGGCCGGCGTCACCGCGCAAGTCGCCGGCGGTGTGCCCGCGATGTGCGACGGCGTCACGCAGGGCCGCGCCGGCATGGAGCTCTCGCTGTTCTCCCGCGAAGTGATCGCGATGGCCACCGCGGTGGCACTTTCGCACGACATGTTCGACGCCGCGCTGTTCCTCGGCATCTGCGACAAGATCGTGCCAGGCCTGATGATCGGCGCGCTGAGCTTCGGCCACCTGCCGGCGGTGTTCGTGCCGGCCGGGCCGATGCCCAGCGGCATCCCGAACGACGCGAAGTCCGCGGTGCGCCAGCGCCACGCCGAAGGCAAGGCCACACGCGAGGAACTGCTGGAAGCCGAGGCGGCCTCCTATCACTCGCCCGGCACCTGCACGTTCTACGGCACCGCCAACTCCAACCAGATGCTGATGGAGATCATGGGCCTGCATCTGCCGGGTGCGAGCTTCGTCAACCCGAACACCCCACTGCGCGATGCCCTGACGGAAGCCGCGGTGCATCGTGCCGCCGCGATGACGGCGCTTGGCGACGATTACACCCCGCTCGGCCGCATGTTCGACGAACGCAGCGCGGTCAACGGCGTGGTGGGCCTGCACGCAACCGGAGGCTCGACCAATCACCTGTTGCACCTGGTGGCGATGGCGGCCGCCGCGGGCATCGTGCTGACGCTCGAGGATTTCGACGCGCTGTCCGGCGTGGTGCCGCTGATGGCGCGCGTGTACCCGAACGGATCGGCCGACGTGAACCATTTCCACCAGGCCGGCGGCATGCCGTTCCTGATCGGCTCGCTGCTCGATGCCGGCCTGCTGCACGGCGACGCGGGCACGGTGTGGGGCGAAGGCCTCGCCGCCTATCGCCGCATGCCCGCGCTCGATGAACGCGGCCAGCTCGTCTGGAACAAAGTGGACGCCAGCAGCAACCTCGAGGTGCTGCGTCCGGCCGGCGATCCCTTCCGCGCCGACGGCGGCCTGCGCGTGCTCGAAGGCAATCTCGGCCGCGCCGTGATCAAGGTGTCGTCGGTCGCGGGCGATCGCCTGGTCATCGAGGCGCCGGCGGTGATCTTCCATGACCAGGACGAAGTGAAGCAGGCCTTCGATCGCGGCGAACTGGATCGCGACTTCGTCGCCGTGGTGCGCTTCCAGGGTCCCAGGGCGATCGGCATGCCGGAACTGCACAAGCTCACGCCGACGCTCGCGGTATTGCAGGCGCGCGGTCATCGCGTGGCGCTGGTTACCGATGGCCGCATGTCCGGCGCATCCGGCAAGGTGCCGGCGGCGATCCACGTCACCCCGGAGGCAATTGATGCCGGCCCCATCGGCAAGCTGCGCGACGGCGACATCATCCGCCTCGATGCGATCGCCGGTACGCTGGAGGCGAAGGTGGATGCCGCGGAGTGGGCGGCGCGCGCGCAGGCGCATGCCGATCTTTCCACGCACCACGCCGGCATGGGCCGCGAGCTGTTCGCGTCCCTGCGCAACGCGGTGGGTTCGGCCGAGGCCGGCGCCACCATTTTTTCCAGGCACGACCGCCATCACGCGGCCGACGCGTGAGCCATCCAACAAGAGTTCCAAGATGACATCGCAGGAAACCAAACAGCAGCAACTTGCCCGGATCCTCGCCCTCGCCCCGGTGGTGCCGGTGGTGATACTCGACGAACTCGCCCATGCCGTGCCGATGGCGCGCGCACTGGTCGCGGGCGGCATCCGCAGCATCGAGGTGACGCTGCGCACGCCGGTCGCGCTGGAGGCGATCCGCGCGATCGCGGCCGAAGTGGAAGGCGCGATGGTCGGCGTGGGCACCGTGCTCGATGGCCATCAGTTCGAGGCGGCACGCGCGGCGGGCGCGCGCTTTGCCGTTTCGCCCGGCGCCTCGCCCAGGTTGCTCGACGCCGCCGAGGACAGCGAACTGCCATGGCTGCCTGGCGTGGCGACCGCCGGCGAAGCCATGGGCCTGCTCGAGCGCGGCCATCGCCATCTGAAATTCTTCCCCGCCGTGCCCGCGGGTGGCGCGAACCTGCTCCGCGCATGGGCGGGCCCGCTGCCGCAGATCCGCTTCTGTCCGACCGGCGGCATCGATCTCGCCAGCGCGCCGGAATTCCTCGCGCTGCCGAACGTGGTTTGCGTCGGCGGCTCCTGGCTCACGCCGAAAGACAAGCTCCGGTCCGGCGACTGGGCCGGCATCGAGCGCCTCGCGCGGGAGGCCGCGGCGCTGCGCCCGGAGCCGGCCGCTTGATGATTCCATTTCGTGCGGGCGCCCTGCCCTGCGCAGCCGTTGCGTCCTGCACTTCGCCGGCTGGCGAGTACCGAATCAGGATCGGGGAATTTCAGGCACCGCGTCGAATGCGACGGTCAATCGCGTACCGCTGCCGGAGAACGGTACGGTGCCGTGCCAGAAATAGGAAGGGAACAGCACCAGCGTGCCCGGTTCGGGGCGCACCTCGTGTTGCGGTGACAGCGAGGGCGTGGTGAGGATGCCGGGCTCGGCGAAGGCCAGCGAGCCTTCGCGCGACGCCGGATCGGGGGCGCTGTCGGGCAGGTCTATGTAGCACGCGGACGAGATCCATCCGCGCGGGTGCACGTGGTTGTGGTGGAAGCCCGACGTGCGCAACCGCACCGACCAGCTTCCGTTGAACCGGTACGTACCCGTGTTGCGGCGTTGCAGCGGATCGGCCCCCTTGCCGATGCGTGCCATGTAGTCGCGGATCGGCGCATCGAACGCCGCGAACAGCGCGCGAATAACGGGGTCTTCGCTGCGCGTCAGGTCCTGAGTGGTCTCGGTGCCATGGCGAAGCGACTGGAACAGCAGCGGATGCAGCAAGGCGTCGTGCAGCTTTTCCAGGCTGCGCCTCACGTCGCCGAGAAAGTCGGCGAGGTTGCGCCAAGGCGGCGGCACTTCGAGCACATGCGGAACGACGAGGTTCCGATAATCGCAGAGGCGCGCGTAGCGTTCATCGCCGAGCAATCGCCATGCGGTGGTCTGCAGCGCGATCAGGTACTGGTCATCGGGTTCCACGGCCAGCAGCGCTTCGCAAACCGGGAGCGCGGCACGCGCATCGCCCACGCCCAGCAGCGCGGCGCCCTTCAGTTTCCTCGCCGGTGTGTCGGCAGGCTGCGCCTGCAACGCGCGGTTCGCGAGTTGGAGCGCGGTCGCGGGATCGAACTCCAGCGCAGCCAGGCCGGCGCGCACCAGCAGGGGTGGCGACGCGTGCGTGCTTTCGAGCTGCGGCATGAAGCATGCGTAGGCGGCACGCGGATCGCCCGCGCCCTGCAGCACCGCCGCTTTCGCCGCCCACAGCGCATCGTTGCCGGGGAACCTGCGCAGCGCCGCGTCCATCGTCGCGGTCGCCTGCGTGGGATCGCCAGTGCGCATCCACACGAGCCTCGCAAGGTCGTCGTGCGCCTCGACGTGCTGCGGGTCCAGCGCCACGCCATCGCGCAACGCGGCTTCCGCCCTGCCGAACTCGCCCAGTGCGATCAGGCTGCGCGCCCGTGTGTGCAAGAGCGACGCGGTCGGGCGGACGCGCGCCAGGACCGGCTGCAAGGCACGTTCGGCTTCGTCGTGGCGGTTGGCCGCCTGCAGCGCAATCGCCAGCGCGTGAGACGCCGCGACGTTGCCGGGCGGGTTCGCTGCAAGCGTGCGATAGAACGCGATCGCCTCATCGCCGCGACCGAGCGCGACCAGTGCGTTCACGTGTTGCGTGGCGAGCTCGGGCGTGAGATGGCCGCCGCGGCAGAACGGCGCGACCACCGCCAACGCTTGCGCGTGGCGGCGCGAATCGTTGCAGCGACGCGCCAGCACCAGCGCCGCGCGCGGATCGGCTTTCGTCGAGGTCGCGGCCTTGAGCAGGAACTGCTCCGCTTCTTCATCCCGGCCGCTGCCGAGCAGCAGCTCGCCCAGCGTGGTCAGCGTGGGCGACCATGTGGAGTCGAACGCAGCGGCTTCGCGCAGGATTTTCTCGGCGCCGCTTGCGTCACCCAAGGTCAGCTTGACGCCCGCGAGCAACCGTCGCGCTTCGGCGAAATCGGGGTGGTCGCGCGCAATGGCTTCGAGCCTGTCGTGGGCCGCGCGGAAATCGCCGGCCTGCAGGAGACCGTTGATGCGTTGCACGACGTCAACCAGCGTGGCGGGAATCATGCACTCCGATCATAGCGGCTCGCGCCGCAGCCGCGGTTTGCCGGAGGCATCGCGATAGACGGTGATGTCGTAGTGCCTGCCCCGCCAGACCACGTCCTGGAGCGTCAGCGACCTCCACTTCGCGGGAAGCACCGGCGGATAGGCGTTGACCAGGCCCGCATCCTCGATGCGCAATCCGGTGAGCCCGTACACCAGGCTCTGCACGAAGCCCGCCGAACCGGTGAGGAAATAGCCCACGTTGTTGTCCGGCGTTTCCGTGCGCACGTTGAAGGGCGGCTTCAGCATGTCGTCGCCGAGGTTGTCGTGCAGCCAGCGCGTGGCATCGTCGCTGTCGCCCAGCGCGGCCGCCGCGATGGTCAGTGGCGCAAGCCCCATCGTGGTGAGCGTCTGGCCGGATTTTTCCAGCGGCGCGGCATTGATCCGGTAATCCTCGCGCCGCACCTGCGGAGCCATCGGCAGGTCCAGTGACGGAAACGCGAGGAACGCGAGATCGCTGTCGTCCGGATCGTGCAGCGGCACGTCCGGATCGAAATCGAGGTGATGTCCGCCCGTCGCGGAGAAGGGCATATCCAGCTTCGCGGCGATGTCCGCCCAGCGCGGATCGGCTTTCGCTCCGACCAGCGCGGCCGTTTTGGTCGCGATCTCCAGTGCCTTGCGCGCGGAGGCGTTGGTGAACGCGTCGTCGTCAACGTGCGCGTATGGCTCCATCAGCGAGACGACGTCGCGGATTTCGTAACGGCGCAGCGCCCCATCCCAGGTCGCGCGGCTGGCCCAGAACTCGGCGATGCCGCGGATCACCGGCCAGCCATCCTCGCGGAGCCATTGTTCATCGTGCGTCGCCAGCCAGTACTGCCATTGCGCGATCGCAATGTCGGCGTTGACGTGGATCTCGCCGACGCTCAGGCGCTCCGCGGCGCGAAGGATCTGCTCGCTGCCATCCTGCGGATCGGCTTCCCACGGATACTTGGCACCATCGAGCCCCGCTTCGCGCGCGCGCCGTCGCGCAGCCGGCAAGGTGCGGTCGCGGAACTGCACGATCGAATGCGCGCGTTGCGGATGCAGCAGCAACAGCGCGGGAAAAATCCAGGAGTCGCTGTCCCAGAATACGTGGCCGATGTAGCCGGTGGTGAGGCCGCAAGCGCCCACGCCCAAATCGGAATCGGGCGCCACGTTGGCCAGCAGGTAATACAGGTCCGAATGCACCGCGCGTTGTGCCTGGCGATCACCAGCAATGCGGATGTCCGATGCCCACAGCTTCGCCCACGCCGCGCGTTGCGCATCGCGCAGCGCATCGAAGCCCTGCGCGCGCGCCGCTTCGGCCAGCGCCAGGTCGGCCTTCGCATCGCCGCCCCACCCGTCGCGCGACAACGCGACGTACTTGGTGAAATCGTAGCGCCTGCCCTCCTCCACCCTGACGCGCAAATCCAGCGCCAAGCGGTAATCGCTGCGGTCCAGCCTCGTTTCGATCGGTTGCAAGCCGCGCGGCAGTTGCAGCGCCACGGCTTCGCCCATGTGTGGACCATTCGTGGCCTGCGCATCCAGTTGCAAGGTCAGCCCTGTCGCGTCGCCGCGGGCGTCGAGTGTACGTGTGTCGCCGTGGTACCAGATCGCGGCGCGGTCCGGCGTGGCAGGCGGTACCGGATTCATGTCCAGACCATGCGCTGCGAGCGTCTGCCGGAAGCGGTCCCCCGTCAGTCCGGTGTCGCCGGGTAGCCTCGCCAGCGCCAGCCTCGGCTGGGATGGCGCCCACAGCACCAGCGGGAACGACAACTGCACCACGCCATCGAATTCCGGCGTGATCGAAAAGCGCTGCACGGCCAGATGCGGCGAAGCCTCGCTGACGAAGCCGACCACCTCGATGCGTGTCGCTTTCGCATGGTCGAGATAGCGATAGCTCGTTGTCAGCGTGGCTTCGTGCAGGTCCAGCGTCTGTCTGTAATCCTGGAAGACGGAAGGATCGAGCGACGCGAGGTTCAACCAGGCGCCGGACGGCCCGGTGCGGTAATCGATGCCGCTCCAGCCCGGGACCGCGGCGGGACGCGCGATGTCGTCCTTGCCGTAATCCATCAGCGCGGCGAGATACGAAAGGTTGCTTTCGGTGCCGCGCGGCGAGGTGAACGTCGAGACGTGACCGTTGGCCAGTTCGCCCGGGAAGTAGCTGTTGAAGTCCTTCGCCGTCGCGGCGAGGACGAAGTCCGGATCCGTGGCGGCGCGGGTTGCCGGCGCGAGGCAGACCAGCGCCAACAGCAACAGGTTGCGCGCAAACGCGCCCGGCCGTTTCAAGACTGCATGGCGACAGCGCCAGGCCACGGTTCGTTGCAAACGGCACACCGCGTCAGAGCTCCTTGCGCGTCAGCGTCGCCTTGCCATCCGCCCCGCGCCCGATGCTTACGTCGTAATGCTTGCCGCGGAAGGTGATGTTCTTCAGCGTCACCGATTTCCAGTCCGGCGGCAGCGCGGGCGCGTATTCCGCATCCAGGCCATGGTCGTCGATGCGCAGGCCGCTCAGGCCGTAGACGAAGTTCTGCACGAACCCTGCCGAGGTCGCCAGCAGATAACCGGCGTTGTTGGTGGCGGTTTCGGTGCGCACGTTGAACGGCGGCTGCAGGAAGCCCTCGAGATTGCGGTGGATCCAGTAGCCGACGGCCTTGTCGTCGCCGACTTCCGCGGCCCCGACCGTGATCATCACCATCATCATCTCGTTGGGATTGTCGCCGTGGGTCTTCAGCGCCCGCACCTGGAAATCGAAGTCGTTGCGCCGCACCTGCGGCGGCATGGCCATGTCGAGGTCCGGGTACATCAGGAAGATCAGCGACGAGCCCCACCACGTCACCTTGTCGTGCGCAACCGACGGATCGAAGTCGTAGTGGCGCTGGTTCTTGGCGTCGAACGGGATGTACATCTTCGCGGCGATTTCCGTCCACTTCGGATCGGCCCTGGCGCCCACCAGCGCGGCGGTCCTGGTCGCGATTTCCAGCGCCTTGCGCGCGGCGGCATTGGTGAAGGTGTCGTTGAGCACGTCGTCGTAGGCCTCGTCCGGGGAGGTTACGTGGGCGATTTCGTAGCGATCCTTTGCCTTGTCATACGTAACGCGGCTCTTCCAGAAAGTCGCGATGCCCTGGATCACCGGCCAGCCGTAACGCTTCAGCCAGTCGAGGTCGCCGGTCGCGAGGTAGTACTGCCATTGCGCGATCGCGATGTCCGCGTTGACGTGGATCTCGCGGTACACGCCATAGGCGAAATGCGGCGTGACGTCCACGCCCTTCTGCGGGTCGGACTCCCATGGGTACATCAGGCCGTCCACGCCATACTGTTTCGCGCGGTCGCGCGCGCCCTGCATGGTGCGGTTGCGGAACATCACGATGGACCGGGCGCGCTCGGGGTGCAGCAGCAGCAGCGCGGGGAACACCCACGAATCGGCGTCCCAGAAGACGTGGCCGGCGTAATTCGGGGTCAGCGCGCAGGCGCCGACCGACCAGGCGGTGCCGGTGGTGGTATTGGACAGCAGGTAGTAGAGATCCGAGTGCAATGCCCGCTGCACTGTTTCGTCGTGGTCTACCACGATGTCGGCTTTCCAGAGCTCGTGCCAGGCGGCGACATGGCGCGCCAGCAGATTGTCGAAGCCGGTTTCGCGCGCCTTGACCACGAGCGCGAGATCGCTTTTCGCGTCACCGCCCCAGCCCTGTCGCGATGCCGCGATGTATTTCGTGAAGGTGTAGCGCTGGCCCTTGTGTACGCTTGCCAGAACATCCAGCGAAAGCTTGTCGGCGCTCTTCTCGAGCTTGACGCTCTCGATCTTCAAACCATGCGGCAGTTCGATCGCCGCCGCTTCGGCCATGTTCAAGCCGTTCACGGCGTGACCGCCCAGCCACAACGTCAACTGCTTCGCGTCGCCGCCATCATCGCTGACCACCGTGGAGCCGGGGTACCAGACCGGCGCGCGATCCGGCGTCGGCACCGGCTTGTCGTTGAGGTTCTGGCCGCTGGCGATCACCGCATCGATCATCTGGTCGCCGCTCATGTCGTCTATCGGGAAGCGCGGCTGGTGGCCGGACCACAACCGGAACGGAAAACTGAGCTGCACGGTGCCGTCGAATTGCGGCGTGATCGAAAGCCGCGTCGCCGCAAGGTGCGGATCGGCCTGGCTCACGAACGTCGTGACCTTCACGTCGGTCGCCTTGCCCGCATACGCGAAGCGGTAGCTGGTGCTCAGCGTGCCGTCGTGCATGTCCAGCGTCTGCGCGTATCCGGCGAAGATGCCCGGGTCGAGGCGCGTGGAGTTCATCCAGCCGCTGCCGGGGTTGTAATCCATCTCGCTCCAGCCGGGGATCGCCGCCGGCCGCGAGATGTCGTCACGGGTGTAATCCATGAACGCGACCATGTAGCCCAACGCAGGCCCGGTGCCGCGCACCGTGGTCATCGTCGAGAAGTAGCCGTTGGCGAGATAGGACGGGAAGTACGAGCCGAAGTCCTTCGCCGTCGCGGTCAGCAGGAAGCTGGGGTCGGTGCCTTGCGCAGCTGCAGGCAGCGACGCGAACGCAACAAGGCAGGGAAACAGGAGTGCGCGGAATTTCATCGCAGTGCTCCGATTGCGGGCTCCGGGCGCCCGGCGACGCGCGGGCAAGTCGCAGGGGCGAAGACGGACATCCATCGCGGCAAGGCCGCGGCCCGGATCGGCATCACGCACGATCCGGGCCGGGCCCGGGAAGGACCGCGACGATCAGAACTTGTACTTCGCCTGCACGTACACCTCGCGCCCGAACAGCGGACGCGCCATGATTACGCCGCCGACGCCGGTGTTGACGCCGAACACGCGCGAGTTGCCTTCGCTCAGGCCGAGCTCGTTGGTGAGATTCGTGCCCTGCAAGCGGAACTGCCAATCCGCGCCGACGTTGGCGATGATGCCGCCATCCAGCGTGTGATACGTGCCCAGCGGCTGCAACCCGGACTGGTCCTGGTAGTGCTGGCCGACATAGGTGTAGGTCAGGAAGGCCGTGATGTCGCCCCAGCTTGTCGGCAGCGTGTAACTCGGCGTGAACATGTAGCGGTTCTTCGGCTGGCGTTGCAGCGGCGCACCGTTCAAGCCGATGCACTGGGTGTTGCCATTGATGTCGGTGTACTGGGCGCAGCCGTTGTAGTGCGAATAGTGTCCGTCCATGTAGACATACATCAGGCTCAGCCGCAGGTTCTCGATCGGCGACCAGGTGGTCTTGAGGTCAACGCCTTTCGAATCGGAGCCGTAATTGGAAATGGTGCCGATCGGCTGCCCGTTGACGCTGGTCTCCTGGTACTGCAGGCCGGTGAACAGCCGGTGGTACGCACTGACGTCAACGTACAGCACGTTCGACTGGTACTTGAAGCCGGCCTCCATGTTCTCGACCTTCTGCATCGGCGCGAAATTGCCGCCGGCGCCGCGGATGCCGTTGTCGAAATCGTCGAAGTGTCCGCCCGTGTTGGCGCGGACGTAGACGCTCATGTTGGGGTTGATTTCATAGTTCACGCCGGCCGTGAACGAGGGATGCGTCTTGTCGTAGTGCTCGCGATCGAAAGTGCCGTTGCAGATCGGTGTGGTGTTGTCGTAGAGCGTGTTCGGGTTGCCGTCCAGGTCCACGGGCGAACGATTGCAGGTCTGCTGGTCCACCTTCAGGTTCTCGATGCGGCCGGCCGCCTCGATCAGCCACGGCCCGATCTTCCACGAATCGGCAAGATAGAAAGCCTTGTTGGTGCCGGTGCCGGACTCGATGATGTTGTAGTTGTCGTTGAAATCCACGAAGCCCTGCGGATTCGCGATCACGATGCTCTGGCCGCTCGCATCGGTGTAGGTCAGTCCGATCGGCTTGGTGTTGGGCTGGTTGAGCATCAGCATCTGGTTGCCCAGCGACCAGTTGTCGTGGTCCGTGTAACGGGCGAGGTACACGCCCGCGGTCAGCGTGTTGCCGTCGAAGATTTCCTTGCTGAGGCGGAAATCGTTGTTCAGGCTCTTCAGGTGCTTCTGGATGTACCACCAGCCCTGGTGGATCACGCTTTGATCGAGCGGCACGGCCGTGCCGTCCGGCAGCGTCGCGGCAATGTTCGTGGCGACCGGATAATCCAGCGTGTCGCCATCAACCGGGTTGTTGCCGGCGTCGCACCAACCCGCCGGCTGCGCCATGTTGCAGCCGTAGAGGTAGTAACTGAGCGGTTTCGGATTGGGACCGGAGAACAGCGCATTGGTCGGAAGGTCGCCGTCGTTGAAAAGGAAATGGTCGTACACCTTCCAGTCGCCGAACGTGGATTCGTAACTGCCGCCGATGAAATTCATCTGCGCGCCGCGGCCGTTGGCGAGATCCGCGCTTTCCAGGCCGCCGGCCGGGTTGGGCAACTCCACGTTCTGGATGGCGTGGCTTCCGTAGGTGCCGGTCAGCGGGTCGAAGCCGGGGTAACCGGAGAACGACCCGTCCGGATTCTGGAGTAGCGGGAGCGGCACGATGAACTGGTTCTTGTCATCCAGCCTGCGTGCCCAGAGCATGAATTCGCCGTCGTCCCAGTCGTGCGTCAGGGTGGCGGTAAGCTGGCCACCCTTGTCGGACGGGAACTGCGGGTCGCGCACGCCGTTGGACGTGCGGTAGAACCCGCCGATGCTGGCATACCAGCCGTCTGAAATCTTGAAGCCGTAGAAGCCGTCCACGCGCCACATGCCTTCATCGCCGTAGGTCACCCCAACGTCGCCGGAAGGAACGTCGGTGCCCTGGCGCAGGATGAAGTTGGCGGTCGCGCCCATCTGGCCGGGGCCGAACACCGCGCCGGGGCCGCCCTGCACGATTTCGACGCGGTCAATGGTGTCGTCGATCCGCAGCAGGGAGCTCGAGTCCATGAACGACAGCGAAGGCATGCCGTACAACGGCGTGCCGTTGATCATGTTGGTGAAGAACGGCGCGTCGCCGCCGCTCGGGAAACCGGCGATCTCGATGTTCGCGCCGGTCTGACCGCCGGTGGACTCCGGCCAGATGCCGGGGGAAATCTTCAGCAGGTCGGCCGTGCTCAGCGGATTGGCTTGCTGGATCTGCTCGCGATTCGCGGTCACGATGTTGTAGCTCGCGTCCAGTTTCCTGACGCCGGTCGCGCTGGCGGTCACGACGACGGTCTGCAACGTCGTCGTCTGTGATTGCGAAGGCTGCTGGTTCTGGTCGGACGGCGTCGCCTGGTCCTGCTGCGTTGCCACGGCGGCCTGTCCCGCGCCGTTTTCCCCCGTCCCGGCGTTGCCGGCCCATACAACAGGTGACAGTGCGGCAAGGATGGCGCTCGTCAGCGCCAGCCTGGTCATCTTCTTGCTCTTCATGACTCTCCTCCAGCGATACGAAAGGTGTGTGAAATCGCACTCGAGCAGCTTTGTGAAGAAGCCTTGTTGTATGCAGCGACAATTCCCTGCGGCAACGACACGCGCCAGGCGCCCACCGGCCTGGTCCGGTCAAACGTTCATTCGAATTCCTTGCACACGCGACAGCCCTCGCGACTCCACGCGCCGGGAGCCGCGAACGACCACGTCGAAAGATTCAATCGCCTTGCGCCAGCATCGAATCTCCGCGCAACCGCGGTATCCGGACTCATGCCATCGCTTTCCCCATCAGCGAGATGCCGAAGTCTGTGCCTGCGTAGACAGCGCTGTCAATTTGCGGTGCATCACCGTCGGAGCCGACCTGCAGGGGCGGCGGCAAGCTGCTTGGCGGCGCGCAAACGCCAACTGGCAAGCCGTTGTTGGAGGCCAACGCTTGTTGCGACGCAGCACGCTATTCGCTGGAAACGGGATGCTGTTTTTGGCCATGGACATGTGCAACACTGTGATCCGGTTGCCTCGGTGACAGCGCTGTCACATCACGTTTGAAGCCGCATGGTGATGTGCGCCAATATCCAGACCGTGGCAGGCGCGCGAGCCGCGCGATCGAACCGTCCGCAAGGCAAAGGCTCGCCCGGCAAAGGGGTGTCCGGTGGGATCCGTAACTCTCGACGATGTCGCAGCGCATGCCGGCGTTTCCGCGAAGACGGTTTCGCGCGTGGCCAATGGCGAGCGCTCGGTGCGCGAGGAAACCCGCCGGCGCGTGCTGCGCGCGATCGAACAACTCGGCTACCGCCCCAACCTGCTCGCCCGCGGCCTGAGTGGCTCCCATGCCTACACGATCGGGCTGGTCTACGACAATCCCAACGCCTACTACATCATCGCGATGCAGCAGGGCGCGCTCGCAGCCTGCGACGACCTGAACTTCGGCCTGCAAATCCGCCCCTGCAACTCGATGGCATCCGGGCTGGCCGGGGAGCTGCGCGACTTCGCGCAGCGCATGCGGCTCTCGGGGCTGGTGCTGACGACGCCGGTGTCCGAACGCACCGCCTCGTTGCGCCGCCTGCGCACCTACCGCATTCCGTTCGTCAGGATCATTTCCGCCGCACGGGATCCGCGCGACGAGTTTCCCTGCGTGTATGTGAACGATCGCGACGCCGCCTACGCCATCACCACGCATCTGCTCCAGCTCGGGCACGTGCGCATCGGCTTCCTGCGCGGGGGAAAGAATCACCACGCCAGCGCCGAACGCTTCCGGGGTTACCGGAACGCGCTGCACGACTACAGCGTGCCGCTGCGCGACGAGCTGGTGGTGGAAGGCGACTACATCTTCGACGACGGCTTTCGCGGCGCCCGCCGCCTGCTCGATCTCGCCGAGCCGCCGACCGCCATCTTCGGATGCAACGACGAAATCGCCGCGGGCGCGCTCGCTGCCGCGCAGTCCACGGGCCTCAGCGTGCCCTACGACGTCTCGATCGCCGGGTTCGAAGACAGCCCGTTCTCGCGCCATTCGTGGCCGCCGCTCACCACGGCGCGGCAGCGCGCCGACGTCATCGTGGAGCGCGCCACGCGCATGCTGATCGCGCGGATCCGCGGCGAGCAGGTCGCCAACCAGGGCTTCAACCCGGAACTCGTGGTGCGCGGCTCGACCGCTCCGCCACGGCCGAGGTCGCGCCAACGCAATCGCCGCTAACGAATGGGAACCGCCATGAAAATCCGCCCGCTTTTCATCTTCCTCGCTTTCGGTGCGCTCGCAACTGCCGCGTCCGCGGCCAGGCCCGATCCGGCACGCACGCGCAGCTACATCGCGCGCGCATGGAGCACGCTGACACGCTCCGCGGACGAGTGCCGCGCGCTGGTGGATCCCAAGGTGCCTTCGCACTCGGTGATCTACCTGCCCGCGCACGCATCAGCTCCCGCCTCGCTGGTGCAGAGCGCCAGGCGTTGCGGCGTGCGGGTCGAAAGCCTGCCCGCGCCGATCGGGCGGCTCGGCGATTTCGACCCCACCACGTTGCACTCGCAGGGTTTGCTGTACGTGCCGAATCCCTACGTCGTGCCCGGCGGCTTCTTCAACGAGATGTACGGCTGGGACAGCTACTTCATCGTGCTGGGCCTGGTTGCCGACCACCGCAACACGCTCGCGCTGGACATGGTGAACAACGCGCTGTACGAGGTCCGGAACTACGGTGGCGTGCTCAACGCCAATCGCACGTACTATCTTTCCCGTTCGCAGCCGCCCCTGCTGTCGGCGATGATTGCCGCGGTGCTGGACGATCCGGCGAGCTTCAAGGACGACGCCGAGAAGCGGGCGTGGCTGGAACAAGCGTATCCGCTGGCCGTGCGCAACTACGAGATCTGGACCAGCAAGCAGCATCGTGCGGGCGACACCGGGCTGTCGCGCTACTTCGATTACGGCCACGGCCCCGTCATCGAGATGACCAGCAGCGATTACTACGTCGGCGTGATCCGCTGGCTGCGGGCGCATCCGTCCACGGATCCGGGTTATCTGCTCAAGGCGCCGCAGCATCCCGATGCCGCGCAGGCGGCGGCACTGAAGACCACCAGTTGCGATGTCGTCACCTCGAAGGTCTGCGCGGGCGACTGGCTCGACGGCTATCGCCTGACCGCCGACTACTACCTCGGCGACCGCGCGATGCGCGAGTCGGGCTTCGACACCGATTTCCACTTCGGCCCGTGGGGCGGTTCGACGCACCACTACGCCGGTGTCGGCCTGAACAGCCTGCTGTACCGCTACGAGCGCGACCTGCAGGATTTCGCGAAGCAGCTCGGCAAGAGCGCCGACGTCGAACGCTGGGCCGATGCGGCCCGGGCGCGGCGCGCGGCCATGGACAAATACCTGTGGCAACCGGACCAGGGCCGCTACATGGATTACGATTTCGTCGCCGGCAAGGCCTCGACCGATCCCTACCTCACCATGTTCTATCCGTTGTGGGCCGGCGCCGCATCCAGGCAACAGGCGGAAGCACTGACGAAACAACTGAAGCTGTTCGAGCGCCGCGGCGGGCTGGCCATGAGCACCCGCGCGACCGGCGCGCAATGGGACGCGCCGTTCGGCTGGGCGCCCACCAACTGGATCGCGGTGAAGGGACTCGACGATTACGGCTTCAAGGCCGATGCGCGGCGCATTTCCTGCGAATTCACCGGCACCGTTGACCGCAGCTTCGCCAAGGACGGAACCATCCGCGAGAAATACAACATGGTGCTCGGCAACGCCGACGTGAAGATCACCGCGGGCTACAAGACCAACGTGATCGGCTTCGGCTGGACCAACGGCGTGTACCTGAGGATGCGCGACCTGATCGATGCCGCGGGCGGTTGCGAAACGGCCGGACAGGCCGCCATGGCGCACTAGCGGCGCCACCATCCCGCCAACCGGACAGACGCTCTCTTTGCGAGCATCGAGGGGAAAGTTGATGAACGCCACCGCGATATCCAACACCGGCCATGCCCGCCGCCATGCCGCCTTCGTCGCGACGCTGGCCGCGCTCGCCGGCCTGATGTTCGGCCTCGACGTCGGGGTGATCTCCGGCGCGCAGCAATTCATCCAGCACGAGTTCGGCGTCAACGATGCAGTGCTCGAACGCATCGTCAGCAGCATGATGGTGGGTGCCGCGATCGGCGCCGCGCTGGCCGCGTGGCTGTCGGTGCACTTCGGGCGCAAGCGCTCGCTGATCTTCAGCGCCGGCCTGTTCGTGATCGGCTCGCTGATAAGCGCGGCGGCGTGGTCGCCCGGCGCACTGATCGGCGCTCGTCTGGTGCTGGGACTCGCCATCGGCATCGCGGCCTTCACCGCACCGCTGTACCTGGCCGAGATCGCGCCACGCGACCGCCGCGGCGCGATGATTTCGACCTACCAGTTGATGATCACCATCGGAATCTTCCTGGCATTCCTTTCCGATACGGGCTTCAGCTACATGGAAGGCTGGCGCTGGATGCTGGGCATCATCGCCCTGCCCGGCGCGTTGTTCCTGCTCGGCGTGATCAGCCTGCCTGAAAGCCCGCGCTGGCTGGTGCTGCGGCAACGCGACGCGGACGCCGAGGCCGTGCTGCAGAAATTGCGCGGCGATCCCGATGCGGCGCAACGGGAGGTCGCGGAGATCCGGGAGCAACTGCGAACGCCGCAGCAGGGCTGGCGGCTGTTCCTGCAGAACCGCAATTTCCGCCGTTCCGTGGCGCTCGGCATCGCGTTGCAGATCGTGCAGCAGCTCACCGGCATCAACGTGGTGATGTATTACGCGCCACGCATTTTCGCGGACATGGGTTATGCCACGAGCATGCAGATGTGGTTCACTGCCGTCGTCGGCCTCACCAACGTGCTCGCGACGTTCATCGCGATCTGGCTGGTGGACCGCATCGGCCGCAAGCCGATCCTGTACGCCGGTTTCGTGGTGATGGCGGCCGGCTTGTGCGTCGTCGGCTGGCTGATGCACCTTGGCATGGGCACGCAGGGCGAACGCCTGCTGGCCGTCGCCATGCTGCTGGTGTTCGTGGTGGGTTTCGCGTTCTCTGCCGGACCGCTGGTGTGGACGCTGTGCTCGGAAATCCAGCCGCTGAAGGGCCGCGATTTCGGCATCGGTGTGTCTACCGTGACCAACTGGGTGTTCACCGCGATCGTCGGCGCCACGTTCCTGACCCTGCTCAACCGCTTCGGACACGCGCAGACCTTCTGGCTCTATGCCGGATTCAATGCGGCGTTCCTGCTGTTCACCTGGTGGCTCGTTCCGGAAACCAAGGGCGTCACCCTAGAGCAGATCGAGCACAAACTGATTCGCGGCGAGCGGTTGCGGAACATCGGTTCCTGACAGGCATGTGCGCGGCCGGAGCGACGCTCCATTTCAAGGCCCCTGCCCGGCAGCTGGCGCGCGAACCCCCGGCCGCGCGCAAAGCCGCATGCATGCGCCATGCGCTGCTCAGCGCGTCAACGCGACCAGCAGCGAACGCTCCAGTTCGAAACGCAGGAAGGGTTTCTGCAACACCGGCGCATGTTTCAGCTCCGGTGGAATCTTCGTAGCGCCGTCAACCACGGTCAATACGAACGGGATCCCGCGAACCGACAGATCGTTGGCGATTTCAAGGCACGGCTCGGGGCTCAACTCCACGTCCAGCATCGCGATGTCGAATTTCAGCGCAACGGCATGGGCGCGGGCGTCCGCGAGCCGCGACGCAACGGCCACCACTTCGCAGCCGAGAGCTTCCAGGGTGTCGCGAATGCGGTTCGCTACACGCGCTTCGCTTTCCACGACCAGCACACGCCGCCCGCCCAGATCGGACTCGCTCATGTTGTTCCCCGAGCGCGGCGTGGAAATACGCCACCGCAAGCCCCGATCTTAACCGAAGCTTCACATTTGTGAAGTGCTTATTCACATTTGGATACAGAAGTTTGCGAGGCGGCAAGTCGCCCTCGCACCAACCCACGCGCGGTGCCTTCCCGACAGGGGGGAGTGCGGCTACAGGTGCCTGGCACGAACCCGGGCGCGATGGCTGCGGGCCTTCGGTCGTCGGGTCGCGACTCGATCAGCGCCCGGAAAGCGCCAGGCGAAGCACCTTCTGCAGATCGCGCAGGCCGAAGGGCTTGTGCAGGACGGGCGTTCCCTGGAAGGGCGCGGGCAAGGTTTCCATCACGTGCCCGGTGACGAACACGAACTTCTGGTTGTGTTCGAGCATCGCTTCGGCCACCGGATAACTCAGCTCGCCGTTGAGGCTGATGTCCAGCAGCGCCACGTCGAACGGCTGCGATGCCGCCATCTCCATCGCGTCGTCGAACAGCATCGCGGTGCCCACGACTTCGCAGCCCATTTCCACCAGCGATTCCTGCATCAGCATGCTGATTCGCACGTCATCCTCGACGATGAGCACGCGGCAGCCTTTCAGATCTTTTCCCACAGAGGTCATCGTCATTCGCCCGTGACTCCGCGCGGTACCCGGACGGCGCCCTCCAGCTCCGCCGGTTCCATCCCGCCCTCGGGCTCGTGCGCGGCGGAAATGCCTGATGGATCCGGCCGCGGTTCTGTGCTGTGCAGGGGAAATTCCGGGTTCATGGCATTCCGTGCCTTTCGGGGCGGTTTGCCGCGCCCCTGAGTAGTTCATCATACACAGGCAGGCACGCCGAATGGAACTGTTCGCTCCATGGTGCCAAAACCCGATCGGTTTGCGAATGCGCGCCGTGCGTTCAGTCAGAGCGGAAGGCTGACGGCGAACACCGATCCGCCATCGGCGCTCTCGACGGCGATGTCTCCGCCATGTGCGCGCGCGATCCGCCGAGCGATCGACAGCCCCACCCCGCTGTGCTGGTCGCGCCTCGTCGAGAAAAACGGATCGAACACGCGCGGCTGATGCGCCGGCTGGACCCCGGGCCCGTTGTCGTGGATGCGGATGCGCAACGCGTCGCCGGCGCGTTGGACGTTGATCCCGACGCGGGTCGCGCCGTGGTCGAAGGCATTGCGCAACAGCTCGGTGAACATGCGCCGCAAGGCGATCGGATCGGCTTCCGACCGGTAGACGCCCACGGCCGCGTCGCTGGCGATCTCGCCGCGGTCGCTGAGCATCTTCGACGCTTCCTCCAGCGGCACGATCGGATCGATTTCGCTTGGCTCGCTGATGGTTGCCGTGAGGTAGTCCTGCGCATCGCGCAGGATGCGGGCGCAACGCATGCAGTCGCCTCCGATCCGGTCCAGCGCCTCGGCGGCTTTCTCGTACTGGCCGCGCGCGAGCATCAGTTTCGCGAGCTCGGTGCTCATCGCCGCGGCATTCAGCGGGTTCACCAGCTCATGCGCGAGATCGCCGATCACCTGCGCGATATCTGCGCCGGGCGCCGGGCGCGTCTTCTTGTCGTGTGTTGCGGCGGAACTGGCATCCAGGTTCATGCGGCTTCCCGGCGAGCGATCGGGACGATTATGCGCCAGCGACGCGATGAAAGTACAAATCGCGCTCGCGCCCGTTTCACGGTTTCGACCAGATCATTCTCGCATGGCGCAAGACGACATGCTTTCCGGCAGCGCACTGCTCATCATTGACGTGATCAATGACTTCGGATTCCCGGGCGGCGACCGACTGGCGACCCGGTTGGACCCGCTGATGGATGCGGTCGAGGCCTTGCGCGCCCGATACGATGCCGAACGGCGACCGGTGATTTACGTCAACGACAACCTCGGCCGCTGGCGTTCGAATTTCGACGAGGTCATCGCCTGGTGCAGCCGCGAAGGCGCGGCCGGCGCGCGCGTCGCGGCACGGTTGAAGCCGCGCGGGTCGGACTACTTCGTGCTGAAGCCGGCGCAGTCGGGTTTCTACCAGACGCCGCTCGAAGCGCTCCTCAAGCATCTCGAAGTCTCGCATCTCGCCCTGGCCGGCCTGACCGCCGACCAGTGCGTGCTGACCACCGCGATGGACGCGCACATCCGCGAATACCCGATGTGGACGCCTTCCGATGCCGTGGCTTCGATCACCCCGGAGCGAAAGCGGCGCGCGCTGGAGCATATGCACGAAGTGCTGGGGGTGCGGATTTCACCGGTGAGCGATCGCGGGAACGGATGCTGAAAGAAATTCGCGCCTCGGCAAAAAATGCCGCGCGCCGCCGGCCATGCGCGCAACGCGAGTTCATGCTGGATGCGGGCCGGCGCACTCCGGCCCGGTGGCACGCTCCTTGCGACAACGCCGCGTTGACCGCGCTTCAGGGAGGAATGCGCCATGCCCGACACACTCATCATCGCCGACCGCGATCTGGACCAGGCGCAGGCGACGCTGCTCGCCATCCGCAACGCCGGGTTCGACTATCCGATCTACTACGTCCGCAGCAGCGCGGCGCTTGTCAGCCGGCTGTCCGCGCCGACGGCCAAGTCGCCGCGCCCGTCCGCGATCCTGATTGACATCGCGCTGCTGCGCGAATGCGGCCCCGAGTTGCTGCACTGCCTGCGCACGCCGGATGCTTCGCCGGTCGAGGTCACGGCGCTGCTCTCCAGCGAACGCGAGCAATTCCAGTTGGAGCAGTGCGGCGTCGGCAAGATTGGCTATCTCGTGCGGCCGGTCAGGTCCCTGGATGCCCTGCGACTGCTCGGCGTGCGGGCCAAGTCCCGGACACCGCCGGCAGGCCACCCGCGCCTGCTGTGGCCCGCGCGGCCCCAGCACATCAACCGACCGCAGGCTGTTCCGCAGCCGCCACGCTGACGGGCGACGACCCGCCCTTGCCGGGGGCGGGTCGCCGCGATGCCGTCAGTGCGCCGAACTGCCGGTCTGGCTGCGCGACGAGCTCGAGACGCCGCCCGCGGTCGCGGAACTGCCCTGCGAGGATGCGATGGAACCCAATCCATCGCTCGCCTGCTGCTTGTCGTAAGGCCAATCGCTGCGCGATTGCACGCGAATTTCGTTCCGTACGTCCTTGACGCCGCTGCAATCCCCGGCCATGTCCTCGATGCGATGCTTGGTCCAGCGCTGCTCCACGCTGCCGCTCAAGGTGACCACGCCGTCCTTGACCTCGATGGAAACATCGCTTGCGTCAATGTCGTCGGCATCCATCAACTGCTCGTTGAGATCCTCGCGGATCCGGTCGTCCGAACGCGTGTAGTTCTTCGGGCCGCGGCCGCGAAAACTGCGCATCAACTCGTGCTCGCGCCCGCCGCCGCGCGGCCATGAGCCTTGCACGTTCTCGTAATCGCCGCGATAGCCGCGGTCGAGCCCGCCCGCGCCGCGCCAGCCACCGCTCTCGCCGGTGCGATAGCCGTAATCGCCATAGTTGCCGGTGCTGCGACCGCTGTTGCGGAGGCTGCCGTAGTTGCGAAATGCGCCCGACCGGGTGTCGCCGGCGCCGGCCAAGTCCCCGTACTCACCGTAATCGCCGGAGCGACTGCCCGCGCGGAACGAGGATTGGTTGCCGCCGGAGCGATACCGCTGGCTGCGCGAAAACCCGCCCTCGTCGCTGCCCGGTTGCCTGCGCCGGGATTCCGGGCTGGCCCAGGACGAATCGCGGCCCCCGGGATAATCGCCATAGCCGGCGTAGTCGCCCGGATCCTCGTCCCAGAGGTCGCCGCTTGACGAGTAATCGCGATCCGATTCACCCGCCCAGCGCTGGTGGCGCGGCTGCCCGCGCGCATCGCGTCCGTACCACTCGCCGCCCAATCCGCGCATGCGCTCGCGACCGCCGCCATGATGATGTTGTCGTTCCATAACCTGACTTCTCCGTTGTGCGCCCGTGCGTTCGT
This sequence comes from Rhodanobacteraceae bacterium, assembly GCA_036380855.1. Taxonomy (GTDB): domain Bacteria; phylum Pseudomonadota; class Gammaproteobacteria; order Xanthomonadales; family Rhodanobacteraceae; genus 66-474. The sequence continues at coordinate 6,898 of DASVDY010000030.1, read as the reverse complement.
CCGTGAACGCGAATATGAAGCGGCTTCCATTCCCGCCCGTTCAATCTTCAATCGTCCACCTGCTCTTCCACCACGCCTGCCGCGGCGGCCAGCATCGCCTCGCGGCAGGCAACGATCTGCAAGCCGAGTGCCGCCTGGTCCAGCCGGCAGGCGTCCAGCAGCGGCAGGATGCGCCGCTCTTCCTCGCGCGCGTGACGGCGGAAGTGCTTGCGGATCACCTTCACCCGCGCCTTGAACAACCTGTCGGACTTGTGCGAGGTGATCAGTTCGATCAGGAAGTATTTCTGCGATACGTTCTCGACCGCGGCCTCGTCGAGCAGTTCCCTGCCCTCTTCGCCCAGCGAAGCGCGTGCGGCCGGATGGAATACCTCCTCCTGCACGCGCATGTGCACCGACAACGCCATGGCGATCTGGCTGAGCAGGCGCGGCCGCTCAGGTGCATCCTCGGCGGACGCTTCATAGCGGGAGAACAACGCCTCGACCTGGCGGTGTTCCTGCCTCAGCAATTCGCTCGCCAGCAATCCATTGTTCATCGCGCGAAACCCTCTGCCCCTTGTCACCTGTCCGTTGCGGCGAAGGGTCGCAAATCGCGTGCCAGAGTTCCGGGCGGATGCGTTGCAACGGAGCGTTCCGCAGGCGCATGCCCGCATCCGATGGATCGCGCGCAGGCCCGGAACGAAGCCGCCGCGCACGCGGGTCCGTGCCTACAAAGGTCGCGACCGAAAATGAGCGCTTCCACAGAAATTCTTTCCCGGCATTTCGGCCTCCGCCACAATCCTCGCGCGACAGCGAGGCAGGATCAGCGCCGCGCGCGAAAGAACCCGCGCAGCAGCGCCGCCGACTCTTCGGCGCACAAGCCGCCCTGCACCTGGACGCGATGGTTGTGGCGTTCGGAAATCAAGGTGTCGAACACGCTGCCCGCCGCGCCGGTCTTGGGATCGGTGGCCGCGTACACCACGCGCGCCACGCGCGCGTGCACCAGCGCCATCGCGCACATCGCGCAGGGCTCCAGGGTCACGTACAAGGTCGAACCCGGAATGCGGTGGTTGCGCAGACGCTGCCCGGCCTCGCGCAATGCGCCGATTTCCGCATGGGCACTCGGATCGGCCAGGGTGATGTTGCGGTTCCAGCCCTCGCCCACGACTTCATTGTTCAGAACCAGCACCGCGCCGACCGGCACCTCGCCGTCCGCATCGCGCGCGTGCACGGCGAGCTCCAGCGCGCGGCGCATGAAGGCCTCGTCGTCGGGCGAGAACGGATCAGGCTGGATTTCGGCGGCCATGGCGGGGCACCAGGAACGATGAATCCGCGATTGTATCGGGCATGGCTGCAGCCCTTCGTGCCGCCGGTTGCGACGGATGCCCGCCTCGTCCGTACAATGCTCCCGACGAAGTGCAAGGATGCGGGAATGATCGAGGTCGGGCAAACGCGCGGCGGCGACCCGCTGGAATTCGAAGTGGTGGTTCGCGATGCGGACGGCGAGAGCCGCCATCGCGTGAGTCTGGACAAGGCGACCTTCGAACGGGTGGCGGACGGCCGCTGCACGCCCGAGCAATGCATCCGGGCCGCGTTCCGGTTCCTTCTCAACCGCGAGCCGAAGGAATCCATCCTTCCCCGCTTCGACATCAGCGTCATCCCGCGCTATTTCCCGGAGTTCGAACGCGAGCTGCCGAACTACCTGGCTCACCCGGAAGGTTGAGTAGGCCGTTCGTACGTGGGAATCTGCGAGAGTCACTAACCCGAAAGCAGGCGCCCGATTTCGGAAGAAAGTTGTTGCTGGGTGTAAGGCTTGGCGATGCGCGGAAGTTCGATGTCCGGCGCGCCGTTCAGTTCGGCATAGCCGGTGGCCAGCAGGATCGGCATGTTGGCATCCTGCTCGCGCAGGGCGAGCGCGAGATCCACGCCGGTCATGCCCGGCATGGCGTAGTCGGTGATCACCAGATCCGGGCGAAGGCCGTCCTGGATCGCGGCAAGCGCCTCGCGGCCGGATCGGGCTTCCACGACCTTGTGCCCGAGGTCGTCCAGCAACGCTGCAGTGCTGGCGCCGATCAGTGCGTCGTCGTCCACCAGCAGGATGGTGGCCGCCCGGGTGGCGACTTGCGCCGTGATCTGCGGTGCGGGAGGCTCCAGTGCCTCGTCGGCCAGCGGCAACCAGAGATCTGCCCGGGTGCCGGCGCCGAGGCGGCTCTCGAGCCGGAAGGTCCCGCCGGATTGCTCGGCCAGGCCATGCACCATCGAAAGACCGAGTCCGGTTCCCTTGCCGATTCCCTTGGTCGAGAAGAAGGGTTCGACGGCGCGCGCGAGCGTTTCCGCATCCATGCCCTCGCCGGTGTCCTGCACCGAAAGCCTGATGTAACTACCGGGCTTCAGCTCCGCCTGCTCCGCGCCCGCCTCGTGGCGTTCCAGCACGATCGTGAGTACGCCGCCCGCGGGCATGGCGTCGCGCGCGTTCACCGCCAGGTTGAGCAGCGCCATTTCCAGCTGGTTGGGATCCACCTTGACGGCGGGCAATGGTTTGACTGCCTGGATCCGCACGCTGATCAACGGCCCGACCGACCGCGCGATCAGCTCGCGCATGTCCTCGACCAGCGCGAGGACATCCGTGGGGCGGGACTGCAGCTCCTGCTTGCGGGCGAACGCCAGCAGCCTCTGCGTCAGGGTGGCACCGCGACGGGCACCGTCCATCGCGCCGTGGAGCAGCCGGGTCAGGCGCGGGTCTTCGGGGATCCTCCTGGCGAGCAACTCGAGGTTGCCGATCACCGCCATGAGCAGGTTGTTGAAATCGTGCGCGACACCCCCGACGAGCTGTCCCATCGTCTCGAGCTTCTGCGCCTGCAGGAGGGCCGCCTGCGCGCGTTCGCGGCGCCTGCTTTCCTCGCGCAGTTGCGCATTGGCCTTTTCCAGCGCGGCGGTGCGCTGCGCAACCAGGCGCTCCAGGTCTTCGGCCGCATGGCGCTGGCTTTCCAGATAGGCGCGCGCCTCGTATTGGCGGGCGCGCCCGCGTTCGGCCGCCAGCACCGCGGCCTGCAGCGAAATCGCCTGCATCGGCCGCTCCAGGAAGGAAACATTGCGCAGCTTGTTGACGAGATCCCGGCGAAAGCGCGTGAACCGCGCGCCCTCGTTGGGGCTGGTCAGGACGATGAAAGGCAGGTCCGACCAGGGAGGTTGGGCGTTTACCCAGGCGGCCAGCCGATCCACCGACTTGCCATAAAGCGCCTCTTCGGTGAGGAGCACCACGTCCGCGCCGACCTCGATTTGCGCGATGAGATCCTGCAGGTCGCTGCAGACGCGCGGATCCAGGCCCGCCTGCCCGACCAGCATGGCGCAGGCGCCGGCATCCCGACCCACCGGCGCGAGGATCAGGACCTTGGCCGTCGGCACGTCAGCCGGCCCGGTCGTCTTCGTCCGCCAGCAATGGGCTCTCGTCACCCGTGTAGACCGGCGTGCCTGAAAAGATTCCGCTGAAGCCCTTGAGTGGCGGTCCCAGCCTCACCCCGCCGCGGCTCAGCCGGAATTCACGGATGGTGTGTTCGTGACGGCCGCTGCGCTTCTTCACCACCGAGAGCGCGCGGCGAACCGTGCCGTCGTATTCGAAGTAGCGCAACATCAGCACCGCGTCGCTCAGGTAACTGATGTCGAGGGGCGTGTCCATGGGACCGACCAGTCCGTGCTGCGCCAGCACCAGCATCGTCAGCACGCCGAGCTGGCTCAGGTAGCTCAGGAGTTCGTGCATCTGCAGGACCAGGAAGCGCTCGTCCGGCATGGAATTGAGGTACCCGTTCAGGCTGTCTATGACGACGATCCGTGCCTTGTCCCGCTCGACGGCCTGGCGTACCCGTTGCATGAATTGCCCCGGTGCGAGTTCCGCCGGATCGATCTGCTCCAGCCGGATCAGTCCTTTCCCGACCGCATCCTGGAAAGGCAATCCGAGCGCCCTGGCCCGGGCCTTGATCGTGCCGCGGCCCTCGTCGAAGGCGAAGATGATCGAGTGCTCGCCGCGTACGGCGGCCGCGATCGCGTAGGTCACGGCGATGGATGACTTGCCCACGCCCGCCGCTCCGATCAGCAGCGCATTGGTCCCACGTTCGAGCCCGCCGCCCAGCAGCGCGTCGAGTTCGGCATTGCCGCTGGGCACGCACTCCCCTTCGAACTCCTGGTGGTGCTCGGCCGCAACCAGCCTCGGATAGATTTCCAGCCCGCCGCGTGCGATGGTGAAATCATGGAACCCGCCCTTGAACGGGATGCCGCGCATCTTCACCACCCGCAGGCGCCGGCGTTCTGCGCCGTAATCGATCGCCATCTGTTCCAGCAACACCACGCCGTGCGTGATCGAGTGGAGCTGGAGGTCCTTCCTGTTCGCGGTGAGATCATCCAGCAGGACCACGGTGGATTTCCGGCTGGAGAAAAAATGCTTCAACGCGAGGACCTGGCGCCGATAGCGCAACGGGCTCTGCGCCAGCAGCCGCAGTTCCGAGAGGCTGTCAATCACGACCCGGGTGGGGTTCACCTGTTCGACCCTGTCGAAGATGAGCTGGCTCGTCTCGTTCAGTTCCAACTCGGCGGGCTGCAGCACCGTCAACTCCTGGCTGGGATCCAGGGTCGTCTCGGAAGGCACGAGCTCGAAGAGATCCACCCCTTCCAGCGACCAGCCATGGCGGTGGGCAACCAGTTGCAGTTCGCGTTCGGTTTCCGAAAGGGCGATGTACAGCGTGCGTTCGCCGCGACGCGCGCCATCAAGGAGGAACTGCAGGGCCAGCGTGGTCTTGCCGGTGCCGGGGTGCCCTTCGTAGAGATACATCCGCTCGGGGTCGAACCCGCCGCCCAGGATGTCATCCAGTCCGACGTTGCCCGTGGAGATCCTCGGCAGGTCCAGGTCGGCAGAAGCCTGCGGGCTGCTCTTGCGCTCGATCATCGAAGTCCTCTCGATTGGAGCCCGCGCCCACTTCCTTCGGCACGGCGATTCGGCAGATTAGCATTCGCACCCCGGGCGAGTCACCCATGCCCCAAGGGCGCTTCCGACTTACTCCCACTCGATCGTGGCCGGCGGCTTGCCTGAGATGTCGTACACCACGCGCGAGATGCCGCGCAGTTCGTTGATGATGCGCAGGCTGACGCGTTCCAGGAATTCGTACGGCAGGTGCGCCCAGCGCGCGGTCATGAAGTCAATCGTCTGCACCGCGCGCAGCGCGATCACCCATTCGTAGGCACGGCCGTCGCCGACCACGCCCACCGACTTCACTGGCAGGAACACGGCGAACGCCTGGCTGACTTCGTCGTACAGGTTGGCCGCGCGCAACTCGTCAATGAAGATGCGGTCGGCCTGTGCCAGCAGGTGCGCGTATTCGGCCTTGACCTCGCCGAGGATGCGCACGCCCAGCCCCGGGCCGGGGAACGGATGCCGATAGACCATTTCGCGCGGCAGACCGAGTTCCACGCCGATGCGGCGCACCTCGTCCTTGAACAGCTCGCGCAGCGGCTCGACGAGTTTCAGGTGCATGCGTTCGGGCAGCCCGCCGACGTTGTGGTGCGACTTGATCACGTGCGCCTTGCCGGTCGCGCTGCCCGCCGACTCGATCACGTCCGGATAGATCGTGCCTTGCGCCAGCCACTTCACGCCCTGCAGCTTGTGCGCTTCCTCGTCGAACACTTCGATGAACAGCTTGCCGATCACCTTGCGTTTGGCTTCCGGATCGGCCACACCTGCGAGCGCGGCATAGAACCGCTCGGCGGCGTCCACCCGGATCACGCGCACGCCCATGTGGCGGGCCATCGTGTCCATAACCTGGTCGCCCTCGCCCGCGCGCAGCAGGCCGGTGTCCACGAACACGCAGGTGAGCTGGTCGCCGATGGCTTTCTCGAGCAACGCGGCGACGACCGAGGAGTCCACGCCGCCCGACAACCCGAGCAGCACCTTGTCGCCGCCAACCTGCGCGCGCACGCGAGCGACCGCGTCCTCGATGATGTTGGCCGACGTCCACAACGTGGCGCAGCCGCAGATGTCCACCGCGAACCGGCGCAGGATTTCCGCGCCATGCTTCGTGTGCGTCACTTCCGGGTGGAACTGCAAACCATAGCGGCGGTTTTTCTCATCCGCCGCGGCGGCGATCGGCACGGAATCGGTGGAAGCGATCAATTCGAAACCGGGTGGCAACGCGGTGACGCGGTCGCCGTGCGACATCCACACGTCCTGCGGGGCGTCGTTGGCTTCCAGTCCGCCCAGCAGCTTCGATGGCCGTGTCGGCTTGATCTTCGCGTGGCCGAATTCGCGCGCATGTCCGCCCTCGACCTTGCCGCCCAGTTGCAGCGCCATCGCCTGCAGGCCGTAGCAGATGCCGAGCAGCGGCACGCCGAGGTCGAAGACCTGTTCCGCGATGCGCGGCGCATTCGCCTCGATGCTGGACTCGGGACTGCCTGAGAGGATCACGCCCTTGGGCGCGAACTTCGCGATTTCGTCGGGCTTGTGGTCCCAGGCCCAGATCTCGCAGTAGACGCCGATCTCGCGCACCCGCCGCGCGATCAGCTGCGTGTACTGCGAACCGAAATCGAGGATGAGGATTTTGTCGGTGTGGATGTTTTGCATGGGGACCGGGGACCGGGGACCGGGGACCGGGGACCCCTGTCGCACCGTGCTGTCTTTTGACGATGCGTCGCTTGCCTGATCCTTGGCTAGGACGCGCTGCTTTTGCCGTTGGTCCCTGGTCCCCGGCCCCAGGTCCCGCTCTTAATCAAGCCTGTAATTCGGCGCTTCTTTCGTAATTTGCACATCGTGCACGTGCGCCTCGCGGATGCCCGCGCCGGTGACGCGCACGAACTGCGGTTTCTTGCGCATTTCGTCAATCGTCGCGCAGCCGCAATAGCCCATCGACGAGCGCAGGCCGCCGATCAACTGGTGCACGAT
>DASVDY010000029.1:0-3775 GCA_036380855.1 Rhodanobacteraceae bacterium | reverse complement strand
TCGCCGTCGCGCACCGCGATCCGCGCGACATAATTGCCGGTAATCGAACCTGCGGAAGGCAGGCCCGCGGCGGCATTGTCCGTAGGCAGCGATCCGTTGTTGTTGAACACGTACTCGGCGACCGCGGTCTTGGCACCGCCGGCGAGCACCATGCCTTCCATCACCTGCGCCCGGATCACGTAATCCTGGTAGGCAGGAATCGCGATCGCGGCGAGGATCGCGACGACAGGCACCGCCACGAAGAAGAGCGCGCCAACCACGATCAGCGCCACCGCCCAACCGGGCATCCCCGATCCGGGAGCACCGCCGCTGGTATCGAGGGTGCCGTTCTCGAAAGCGTTCAGCGCATCGCGCCGTACCACGCAGCAGTCGGCCATCAGGTCGTGCAGCGCCTGCTTGCGCGCGGTCCAGCCGGCCATCATGTAGCCGATGTTCATGATCAGGCCGGAGATCCACTTCCCGAAGTAACGCCCGCTCGCCCTGCCGAACCCGATCCGCCGCCCGTAAAGGTTGGTCACCCGCAATCCGAGCGCGAGCTTGCCCGGCGTGGCCTGCCAGCGCGAGGATTCGCACAGGGCGAAGTACAGCCAGGGCAGCACGATCATCAGCAGCCATACGAAGATCATCCAGCCCAGTGCCGGCGCAGCGCCCGGCTGGTGGCTGGACGCGGCCGCCGCCACCAGCGGGATCACCAGCACGAATTCCAGCACGAAGAAGGCCGGGATCAGGATCAGGCAATCAATCAGGTACGCGGCGAAGCGCTGCCAGAATCCCGCGTGCAACATGGGCGAATGAAAGTGGTCCGGCAGCGGCGGCGCTGCCTGGCTCGATGGCTCCATGTCCCCCTCCCGTTGATGGATCCCCGCGGCCGATCTTCCCGGCGGCCCTGGCTAATGGCAAGTCTCGGGCAGAAGGTCCCTGGGCACGTCATCGCTGCCGCACTTCCACAGCACCAGCGAGCCGGCGAGATAGGGCATCAGCACGATGTGTTTGCCGCGAACGGCGCCCGCGACGTCGCCGCCCAGCGTGATCACGATGCGGCCGTTCTCGACGTGCGTGTTTTCGACGTACTTGCCGTCCACCGCGGAGAGCGACAGCAGGCCGGCCTGCGCGTTGTTGTAAGGCCACGCACCGCCGTTGCGCGCGCGATAGGTCGCCACCGCCACCCGCATCCCGTCCGCGGTGGCGATGCCTTGGGCGATCTCCGCGCGGATCGTCCTGACGCGATCAACCCGGTGGCGGTGCAGCAGGAAACCCGCGATCGCCGCGGCGGCGATCGCGGCCACGCAAACGAGCACGATCAGCCGCAACCTGCGAACTGCCGGCGTGGCGGGCGGCAGCAAGGAAGAAACCGGATCGCTCATGCGGGGCTCCGAAGCATCGGTGCGCGCACTCTAGCGCGCCCGCGATGGCCCGGGAAACCGCTCAGGGCGGGGCGATCCGGTCCTGCCTGTCGTCCGGCTCCGGATCGATGCGCAGCTTCGGCAGGTATTGCGGGTAGTCGCGCTGCAGGAAATCGATCAGTCCCTCGCGCACCTTGCAGCGCAGGTCCCAGGAACGGCCGGAATCCTTCGAGCTCACCAGCACGCGCACCTGCATCGCGTGCGAGTCGGCGTCGGTCACCTGCAGCACGCAGGTACGGCCGTCCCACTCGGGCGCGCCGTGCACGATGCGCTCGAGTTCCTGTCGCAGGGGCACCAGCGGCAGCGCGTAATCCACCCACAGGAACACCGTGCCGATGATATGAGAACTGCGGCGCGTCCAGTTCTGGAACGGGTTCTCGATGAACCACTGCAGCGGAACCACGAGCCGGCGCTCGTCCCAGATGCGCACGACGACGTAGCTGCCGGTGATCTCCTCGATCCGGCCCCATTCGTTGTCCACGATCACCACGTCGTCCAGCCGGATCGGCTGCGCGAGCGCAATCTGCAATCCCGCGAGCAGGTTCGAGAGCACCGGGCGCGCGGCGAAGCCGATCACGATCCCGGCGACCCCCGCCGACGCGAGCAGGCTGGCGCCGAGCTGGCGCACGCTCGGGAACGTCATCAGCACCGTGGCCACCCCGAGCAGGCCCATCAGGAACATCGCGGTTCGCGACAGCACGCGGGCCTGGGTCTGCACGCTGCGGGCGCGCAGGTTGTCCTCGATGTCGGACGGATGTCGCATCGCCACGGCCCGCTCGATGCCGGAAATGGCGCGCACGCCCAGCCAGGTGAGCGCGCAGATCAGGGCGATGGTCACCGCGTGTCGCAGGGCATTCAGCCAGGCGCCATGCGGAAGCGTGGACGCGGCATCGAGCAAGGCGAATTGCAGCGCCAGCAACGGCAGCACCAGCTCGAACGGGCGCTCGCAGCGCAACAACACGATGGCCAGCACGTCGTCCGACGTGAGCAACCGGCGCGCGGCGAAGCGCAATACACGGAACACGACCATCGCCGCGATCAGCGCCAGGATCGCGATCACCGCCAGTCGTGCCCAGGGTTGCGAGAACACCTGTGGCAGCGCGTGCATCGTCACCTCTTCCATGGCGAGAGCGGACCATCCTAAAACAGCGCGCCTGAATTCACGCTGCGCTTACAATGCGGCGATGCCAACACCCATTCTGGTCGCATGGAGCGGCGGCAAGGATTGCCTGCTCGCATTGCAGCGCCTGCGCGCCGATCCCGCATGGAGCGTCTCCGGCCTGCTCACCACGATCACGCGGCAGTTCGACCGGGTCGCCATGCACGGCATCCGCCGCGAGGTGCTGCACGCGCAGGCACGTGCGCTGCAACTGCCGCTGATCGAGTCGGAGCTGGACTGGCCTTCATCGAACGAGGCTTACGAAGCGGCATTCGCCGATGCGCTGCGCCGCGGGAGCGAGGACACGCCGGGGTTGCAGCATGTCGCCTTCGGCGACCTGTTCCTGGAGGACGTGCGGCAGTGGCGCGAAGCGCTGCTCGCGAGGCACGGCTGGCACGGTGTCTATCCGCTGTGGGGCGCCGATACGCGCACGCTGTCGCGCGAGTTCGTGGCGGGCGGCCATCGCGCGGTGCTGACCTGCGTGGACACCACGCAACTGGACGGATCGTTTTCAGGACGCGGCTACGATGCCGCGCTCCTGGAAGACCTGCCGGAATCCGTGGATCCTTGCGGCGAACACGGCGAGTTCCACACGCTCAGCTACGGAGGGCCATTGTTCGCGCGCGACCTGGAACTGCGGCGCGGCGAATCGGTGCTGCGCGAGCAGCGGTTCCAGTACGCGGATTTCCTGCTCGCGCGCGGCTAACGATTCGCCTGGCGGGTTTCGGCCGCAAGTTCGTCGAGTTGCCGGGCCGACATCCTCTTCAGCTCGGTGAAAGCGGCATCGCCGGCGCCCCCTACGCTCCAGCCCTCGCTCACCACCTGCACGCCGCCGTGCGATGGCGAGATCATGATGTATTCGGACGTGCCGTGGCTGGAAACCACCAGGATCGAGTGCTTGTCCGCGCAACCATAAACGAGCCAGCTCACCCCGCCATAGGTTCGGGTCAAGGGCCCGGTGTCACAGGACAGCTTGCTCAATTTCCCCGTCGGCGCGGCGGCTGCGGCCTGGCCGGCCACCACGAGCAAAGCAAAACATGCGCCCCTGATTCGCATGACATGGCTCCTGTTCGAATCGGATGCGCGCCGGCGCCCGACGCGCATCCCGAGCTTACGGCAAGTCCTTGCCCGGGCCAAGCTCGCCCGCATCGAGCTCACCGGAGGCGGGGACGGCGACCGGATGGATGCCCGCGGTCTTCAGGTCCGCGTTCAA
>DASVDY010000028.1:0-16059 GCA_036380855.1 Rhodanobacteraceae bacterium | reverse complement strand
GTGGGGCATGAGCGGCCCGATGCTGCGCGGCTCCGGCATCGAGTGGGACCTGCGCAAGAAGCAGCCCTACGCGAAGTACGCGGAAGTGGATTTCGACATTCCGGTGGGCGTCGGCGGCGACTGCTACGACCGTTACCTGGTCCGCGTCGAAGAGATGCGCCAGTCCAATCGCATCATCAAGCAGTGCGTGGACTGGCTGCGCGCCAACCCCGGCCCGGTGATGGTGGAGAACTTCAAGGTGGCGCCGCCGCACCGCGAGGAAATGAAGGAAAGCATGGAAGCGCTGATCCATCACTTCAAGCTGTTCACCGAGGGCTACCACGTGCCGGCCGGCGAAGCCTACGCCGCGGTCGAGGCGCCCAAGGGCGAGTTCGGCGTGTACATGATTTCCGACGGCGCCAACAAGCCGTTCCGCGTGAAGTGCCGCGCGCCGAGCTTCGCGCACCTGTCCTCGATGGATTCCATCATCCGCGGCTACATGCTGGCCGACGTGGTGGCGATGGTCGGCACCTACGATCTGGTATTCGGGGAAGTGGACCGATGACCAGAATCGCTGCGCTCGCCGTGCTTTTCCACTCTCCCGCTTGCGGGAGAGGGAAGCCAAGTGCGTCAGCACTTGGCAGGGTGAGGGGAACATCCTTGGGTCAAATCGAAGTGCGACATCCATGTCTTTTTTCCGCTCGCCTCCCGGGCGAGCGGGCTACTTTTGTTTCGGCAAAAGTAGCCACAACCATTCGCGCTGGACGCGATGGTCTCGCCGACGTCGTGTCGGCTCGACTGCCCTTGCTCCTCGCCTCGCGCGCGCCGGCGCGAACTCGCACATCCCTGTGCTCGAACAGTCGCGCCTTGCTCGCGCGCTCGGCATCGTCGCTGCGGCATCGCGACAGCGCGCAAAGCTCACTTCGACACGGCCGTCCATGGCCTGCGGCTGGGCAGCTCCTGCGCTTTTCCCGAGTCCCGAGTCCCGAGTCCCGAGTCCCGGAGTTTTTGTCATGAGGGCAACCGGCAACTTCGAAAAAGTGAAGGACGTTGACCCGAACGTCGTGCTTACCGATGCGACGCGCGCGCATATCGAGCACTGGCTGGCGAAGTTCCCGCCGGACCGTCGCCGCTCGGCGGTGATCCAGGGCCTGATGGCGGCACAGGAACAGAACGGCGGCTTCCTCACCGACGAACTGATCGCCGCGGTCGCCAAGTACCTGCAGATTCCGCCGGTGTGGGCCTACGAAGTCGCGACGTTCTATTCGATGTTCGCCCTGGAGCCGGTCGGCCGGCACAACGTGGCGATCTGCACCAACATCTCGTGCTGGCTGAACGGCGCGGACGAGATCGTGCGGCATTGCGAGAAGAAGTACGGCATCAAGCTCGGCGAGAGTTCCACCGACGGCCGCGTCTACCTGAAGTGCGAAGAGGAATGCCTGGCCGCGTGCGCCGGCGCGCCGATGATGGTGGTGGACGGGCACTACCACGAGAACCTCACCATCGAGAAGGTGGATGAGATCCTGGACAAGCTTTCTTGAGGAGTGCAGTCATGGATGACTGCTGTTTGATTTTCGCGATCAGGGATGATCGCAAGGCAACCTGAGTGGGAGCGCGCCGGCGCGCGACCGACGACGGTCGCGTGCGTGCAGGCGGTTCCCCGCAGAACATGAAGGGTCGCGCACAGGCGCGCTCCTGCAAACAGTGCAGTCAAGGATGGCTGCTTTTTGATTTTGGCAATCAGGGATGGTCCGATTTCACAAGGTCTCTATGCCATACGGTCCTGCACCCCAAGAACACCAGGTCGTCTACACCACGCTGCATTTCGACCAGCCGTGGACGCTGGAGAATTACCGCAAGACCGGCGGCTGGCAGGCGTGGGAGAAGATTCTCGCCGAGAAGCCCGATCCGGCAACCATCGTGGACGAGCTGAAGAAGAGCTCGTTGCGCGGGCGCGGCGGCGCGGGATTCCCGACCGGCACCAAGTGGTCGTTCATGCCGCGCACCGCGCCGGGCCAGAAGTACATCCTGTGCAACTCCGACGAATCCGAACCGGGCACCTGCAAGGATCGCGACATCCTGCGCTTCAATCCGCACGCGGTGCTGGAGGGCATGGCGATCGCCTGCTACGCGACCGGCTCGACGGTCGGCTACAACTACCTGCGCGGCGAATTCCACCACGAGCCGTTCGAGCGCATGGAAGAGGCGCTGCGCGAGGCGCGCGAGGCAGGCCTGCTCGGCAGCAACCTCAAGGGCAGCGGCATTGACTGCCAGATCCACAACGCGCTCGGCGCGGGCGCCTACATCTGCGGCGAGGAAACCGCGCTGATGGAGTCGCTGGAAGGCAAGAAGGGCTGGCCGCGCTTCAAGCCGCCATTCCCCGCGGGTTTCGGCCTGTACGGCCGGCCGACCACGATCAACAACACCGAAACCTTCGCCTCGGTGCCGGCGATCCTGCGCCGCGGCGCGGACTGGTTCCTCAATCTTGGCAAGCCCAACAACGGCGGCCCGAAGATCTTTTCCGTCACGGGCCACGTCAACAAGCCGGGCAATTACGAGATCCGCCTCGGCACGCCGTTTTCCGAATTGCTGGAAATGGCCGGCGGCGTGCGCAACGGCCACAAGCTGAAGGCGGTGATTCCCGGCGGCTCTTCCATGAAGGTGCTGCCCGGCGACGTGATGATGGGCCTGACCATGGATTACGACGCGATCCAGAAGGCAGGCTCCGGCCTGGGTTCGGGGGCGGTGATCGTGATGGACGAGACCACCTGCATGGTCCGCGCCTGCGCGCGCATCTCGCGGTTCTACTACGCCGAATCGTGCGGCCAGTGCACGCCGTGCCGCGAAGGCACCGGCTGGATGCATCGCGTGCTGCAACGCATCGTGGCGGGCAAGGGCACCGAAGAGGACCTGCACCGGTTGAAGGCGGTCGCCGGGCAGATCGAGGGCCACACCATCTGCGCCTTCGGCGAAGCCGCGGCGTGGCCGGTGCAGGCATTCCTGCAGCGCTACTGGAACGAATTCGAATACTTCGTGCAGAACGGACGTTCGATGGTGGACGGCAAGTTGGGAGTGGCGGCATGAGCGCGCAGCCGAAAGAAAACACAGCGCCCGATCTGGTCGAGATCGAGATTGACGGCAAGCCGCTGCAGGCGCCGAAGGGCTCGATGATCATCCAGGCCGCGGATGCCGCCGGCATTCCGGTGCCGCGATTCTGCTACCACAAGAAACTCGCGGTGGCCGCCAACTGTCGCCAGTGCATGGTGGAAGTGGAGATGGGCGGTAAGCGCGTGCCCAAGCCGCAGGTCGCCTGCGCCACGCCGGTCGCGCCGGGCATGAAGGTGTTCACGCATTCGCCCAATGCCATCAAGTGGCAGCGCAACACCATGGAGTTCCTGCTGATCAACCATCCGCTGGATTGCCCGATCTGCGACCAGGGCGGCGAGTGCGAATTGCAGGACATCTCGATGGGCTATGGCCGCTCGGTGTCGCGCTTCACCGAGCGCAAGCGCAGCGTGGCCGACGAGGACATCGGCCCGCTGGTCGCGACCGACATGACGCGCTGCATCCATTGCACCCGCTGCGTGCGTTTCCTCGGCGAGATCGCCGGCACCTACGAATTCGGCGACATGGACCGCGGCGACCGCCACGTGATCGGCACCTACATCGGCCGCTCGGTGGAATCGGAGCTGTCCGGCAACATCATTGACGTGTGCCCGGTCGGCGCGCTCACCAACAAGCCGTTCATGTTCCGGGCGCGCGCCTGGGAGCTGATCGCACGGCCGTCCATCGGCTACCACGACGCGCTCGGCTCCAACCTGTGGCTGCACACGCGGGTGGGCAAGGTGCTGCGCACCGTGCCGCGCGACAACGAAGCGGTCAACGAGTGCTGGCTGGCCGATCGCGACCGCTATGCCTGCGAAGGCCTGTACGCGGGCGATCGCGCGGTGAAGCCGGCGATCAAGCGCGACGGCGAATGGCAGCCGGTCGAATGGAACGATGCACTGGCATTCGTCGTCGAAAAGCTGAAGGCGCTGAAGGGCGAAGAGATCGGCGCGCTGGTGCACCCGGCGACTTCCTGCGAGGAAGGCGCGCTGCTGGCGCGCATCATGCGCTCGCTCGGCAGCGCCAACCTGGATCATCGCCTGCGTGCGCTGGACCTTGCCGACCGCGCGGTCGCGATGCCGTTCGAGTTGCCGCACGCGCAGCTCGAGCAGGCCAATGCCGCGTTGCTGGTCGGCTGCGATCCGCGCCGCGAGGTGCCGCTGCTGAACCACAGGCTGCGCCAGGCGAGCAAGCGCGGCGCGAAGATCTTCGCGCTCAATCCCGCGCACTTCGATTTCAACTACACCCTGGCCGGCGAAACCGTGGTGCCGCCCCAGCGCATGCTGGAATCGCTGCTGCTGCTGGCGAAGGCCGCCGGCGTGCAAAGCGACGATCGCGAACTGGCGCAGGCGCTTGCCGCCGCGCCGGACGACGAACACGCGCGCGCCATGGCCGATGCGCTGAAGGGCGGCGCGACGTCGGTGCTGGTTTTCGGCCTTGCCGCCGCGCAGCATCCGCAGGCTTCGCTTTTGCGCGCGCTGTCCCGGATGATCGCGCGCGCGACGGGCATGGCGTTCGACGAGATTCCCGATGGCGCCAACGCCGTGGGCCTGGCCCAGGCCGGCGTGTTGCCGGGCGAGGGCGGGCTGGATGCGCGCGCGATGCTGGGCGCTCCGCGCAAGGCGTACATCCTCTATGGCGCCGAACCGCCGTACGACTTCGCCGATGGCGCGCAGGCGATGCAGGCGTTGCGCGAAGCCGGATGCGTGATCGCGTTCTCCGCCTTTGCCGGCGAGCACCTGCTCGAGGTGGCGGACGTGATCCTGCCGATCGGGCTGCTGCCGGAGATCGATGCGGCGCTGGTGAACCTCGATGGCCGCGTGCAGGTGTGCAGTGCGGGGGCGAACATGCCCGGCGACGCGCGCGCGGGCTGGCGCGTGTTGCGTGCGCTGGGCGGCGCCTTGAACGTGCCCGGTTTCGATTTCGTGGATGTCGCGCAACTGCGCACGGCGATGCTGCCGCCGGGCCTCCAGGTGCAACCGCTGCCGCGCGGCGCGCCGGGGGACTGGGAACCGTTCGAATCCAGGTTGCCGGCCGATGCCGAGGGTCCTCATGCGCCGCCGGGCGCCGGCCAGACGCGGGGCGATTACATGCGCAACCCGATCGGCATTCCTCGCACCGACGTGTACACGCCGGCGGGTTCAGCCGGAGGGCTGGTCCGGCTGGCGACCGTGCCGATCTACCGCGTGGACGCGGTGGTGCGCCGGTCGCAGCCCTTGCAGGCGCACCCGCTCAATCGCGTACCCGCGTTGCGGTTGAACCCGGAAGACGCCGATGCGCTGCAACTGCGCGACGGTGAGCAGGCGCGGGTGAGCGGCGTGGCGTTGCCGGTGGTATGCGATGCGAGCGTGCCACATGGCTGCGCGTGGATCGAAGCCGCGCACGAAGCGACCGCCATATTGCCGCCGTATGGTTCGACGCTCGATATCACCAAGGTGACAGCGGCATGAAACCGAGCTATGTGAGCGCGAAGCGGAAATCGGAAACCGGAAATCGGAAATCGGAGAGCGATGCCGTTCTGCTCTTCCCATTTCCCATTTCCCAATTCCCATTTTCGGCTCCGGCAGGAGCCCACGCATGAACGACGCCCTGATTTTCGGCATCACGCTCGCGAAGATCCTGGTGATCGCGGTTCCGCTGATCATCGCGGTCGCGATGTACGTGTGGTGGGAGCGCAAGGTGATCGGCTGGATGCACGTGCGCATCGGGCCGAACAAGATCGGTCCGTTCGGCCTGCTGCAGGCCTTCGCCGACGTGTTCAAGCTGCTGCTGAAGGAAGTGATCGCGCCGACCAACGCCAATCGCGCGCTGTTCTTCCTCGCGCCGCTGCTGGCGGTGATCCCGGCGTTCGCGGTCTGGTCGGTGATCCCGTTCGACCAGCACGTGGTGCTGGCGAACATCAACGCCGGGTTGCTGTTCCTGCTGGCGATGACCTCACTCGGCGTGTACGGGATCATCCTCGCCGGCTGGTCGTCCAACTCGCGCTACGCGCTGCTCGGGGCGATGCGTTCGGCCGCGCAGGTGATCTCCTATGAAATCGCGATGGGAATGTCGCTGGTTTGCGTGCTGATCCTGGCCGGCAGCCTCAACTTCACCGACATCGTCAATGCGCAGGCGGGGCCGAAGGGCATCTTCGAATGGTTCTGGCTGCCGCTGCTGCCGATGTTCCTGATCTATTACATCTCCGGGGTGGCCGAGACCAACCGCGCGCCGTTCGACATGGCCGAGGGCGAATCGGAGATCGTCGCCGGCTTCCACGTCGAGTATTCGGGTTCGGCCTTCGCGATCTTCTTCCTGGCCGAATACGCCAACATGATCCTGGTGTCGTTCCTGGCGCCGATCCTGTTCCTCGGCGGCTGGCTGAGCCCGTTCCCGCAGGCCTGGGGCGCGATCGGCGCGCCGGGCTGGTGGTGGCTGATCATCAAGGCCTTCGTGTTCGCCACCGCTTTCCTGTGGCTGCGCGCGACCTTTCCGCGCTATCGCTACGACCAGATCATGCGGCTGGGCTGGAAGGTATTCATCCCGATCTCGATCGTGTGGATCTTCGCGGCGGGGCTGTTCAAGTACTACAACATCGTGACGATCGGGCACTGACGTATGAAGCGCATCATCACCTATTTCAAGAGCCTGCTCCTGCTTGAACTGTTCGCAGGGCTATGGCTGACGCTGAAGTACCTGTTCAAGCCCAAGTACACGATGCACTTCCCGATGGAAAAGATCCCGCGCTCCAACCGCTTCCGCGGGCTGCATGCGCTGCGCCGGTATCCGAACGGGGAGGAGCGCTGCATCGCGTGCAAGTTGTGCGAGGCGGTGTGTCCGGCGCTGGCGATCACGATCGACTCCGGCCCGCGCGCCGCCGACGGCACGCGCCGCACCACGCGCTACGACATTGACCTTTTCAAGTGCATCTTCTGCGGCTTCTGCGAGGAGAGTTGCCCGGTGGACTCGATCGTGGAGACCGACATCCTCGAGTACCACTTCGAGCAGCGCGGGCAGAACGTGATCCACAAGCCGCAATTGCTGGCGATCGGCGACCGGTTCGAGCCGCGCATCGCGGCAGCGCGGGCGCAGGACGCGGCATACAGGTGACCACGATGGCCGACTTGCACACCACATTCCAGTTCGTCTGCTTCTGGGCCTTCGCCCTCGTTGCCGTGGGCGCCGCGCTCGCGGTGATCACGTTGAAGAACTCCGTGCACGCGGTGCTCGCGCTGGTCCTGACGTTCTTCTCCACCGCCTGCATCTGGCTGCTGCTGCAGGCCGAGTTCCTCGGCATCGCGCTGGTCGTGGTTTACGTGGGCGCGGTGATGGTGCTGTTCCTGTTCGTGGTGATGATGCTGGACTTGAAACTGGAGCCGCTGCGCGAGGGCTTCATCAAGTACCTGCCGGTCGGCATCGTGGTGGCCGGCATCATGCTGGCGGAGATGCTGGGCATCATCGGCGTGCGTTCGATGAACGTGCTGCCGGGGCCGAATCCGGCCGGCGTGTCCAACACCGAATGGCTGGGGCAGGCGCTGTTCACGCGCTTCCTGCTGCCGTTCGAGATCGCCGCGGTGATCCTGACGGTCGGCCTGGTCGCGGCGGTGGTGCTGGCCGCGCGCGAGCGTACCGACAAGAAGACCCAGAATCCATCGCATCAGGTGCGGGTGCGTGCGTCAGAACGCGTGCGCCTGGTGAAGATGCGCGCCGAAACGGATGCCTCCACGCCCACCGGGGGAACGCCGCAATGATGATCCCTCTCGCTTACTACATCGTGTTCGGCACGGTGCTGTTCTGCATCGCCATCGCCGGTTTCTTCATCAACCGCAAGAACGTGATCGTGCTGCTGATGTGCATCGAGCTGATGCTGCTGGCGGTGAACACCAATTTCGTGGCGTTCTCGCGCTTCATCGGCGATCCGGCAGGGCAGGTGTTCGTGTTCTTCATCCTGACCGTGGCGGCGGCGGAATCGGCGATAGGTCTCGCCATCCTGGTACTGCTGTTCCGCAACCGCGGCACCGTGAACGTGGCGGAAATTGATTCGTTGAAGGATTGAGAGTTTCGTCACCCCGGTGAAAGCCGGGGCCCAGCGCCTTCGAACCAAGTCACTAGGTTCCGGCTTTCGCCGGAATGACGAGAGAAAAGGAAACGACGAGTGATAAGCGAAACCCTTCTGCTGGTCATCGTGCTGGCGCCGCTGGCGGGCTCGGTCATCGCCGGCCTGCTGCGCAACCGGATCGGCCGCGCGGGCGCCGCGGGCGCGACCATCCTGGGCGTGGCGGTCGCCTGCGCGCTGTCGTGCGTCGTGCTGTACCAGCTCGTGTGGGGCGGCGCGCAGCCGTTCAACCAGGACGTCTACACCTGGTTCACCGTCGGCAAGCTGTCGCTGCACATCGGTTTCCTGGTGGACCGCCTGACCGCGATGATGCTGGTGGTGGTCACCTTCGTGTCGCTTATGGTGCACATCTACACCATCGGCTACATGGCCGACGATCCGGGCTATCAGCGCTTCTTCAGCTACATCGCGCTGTTCACCTTCTCGATGCTGATGCTGGTGATGGCCAACAACTTCCTGCAGCTGTTCATCGGCTGGGAACTGGTGGGCCTGGTTTCGTACCTGCTGATCGGATTCTGGTTCAGCCGCGATAGCGCGACCTTCGCCTCGTTGAAGGCGTTTCTGGTCAACCGCGTCGGCGACTTCGGCTTCGTGCTCGGCATCGCTGCCGTGCTGTATGCGTTCGGGACGCTGGACTACGGCACGGTGTTCGCCAATGCCGGCAGCCTGCAGGACAAGACGATCGAAATCGTCGGCGGCCACCCGTGGTCGCTCGCCACCGTGATCTGCCTGCTGCTGTTCGTCGGCGCGATGGGCAAGTCCGCGCAGGTGCCGCTGCACGTGTGGCTGCCCGATTCGATGGAAGGCCCGACCCCGATCTCGGCGCTGATCCACGCGGCGACGATGGTCACCGCCGGCATCTTCATGGTCGCGCGCATGTCGCCGCTGTTCGAGCTGTCGGACACCGCCTTGTCGGTGGTGCTGGTGATCGGCGCCACCACGGCATTCTTCACCGGCCTGATCGGCATCGTGCAGAACGACATCAAGCGCGTGATCGCGTATTCCACGCTCTCGCAGCTCGGCTACATGTGCGCAGCGCTGGGCGCTTCGGCGTATGCAGCCGGCGTGTACCACCTGATGACGCACGCGTTCTTCAAGGCCTTGTTGTTCCTGGGTGCGGGTTCCGTGATCGTGGCCATGCACCACGAACAGGACATGCGCCGCATGGGCGGCCTGCGCAGGCAGATGCCGATCACCTACATCACGATGTGGATCGGCTCGCTGGCGCTGGCCGGCTGCCCTGGCTTTGCAGGATTTTTCTCGAAGGACGCGATCATCGAGGCGATCGGCGAATCGCATCGCGCCGGCCATCTTTACGCATACGTGTGCGTGCTGGCCGGCGTGTTCGTCACCGCGCTGTACAGCTTCCGCCTGCTGTACATGACCTTCCACGGCAAGCCGCGCTACACCGTCGTCGGTCATGGCCACGGCCAGGTGCATGGCGACGCGCACGCCAAGACCACTTCGGACGACCCGCACCACGCGCACAACCCGGGCGAGCTGGAACATCCACCGAAGGAATCGCCGTGGGTCATCACCGTGCCGCTGATCCTGCTGGCGATCCCGTCGCTGGTCATCGGCTGGCCGACGATCCAGCCGATGCTCTACGGCGGCTGGTTCGGATCGTCCATCCACGTGCTGCCCGCCAACGACGTGCTGGCGGAACTGGCGCGCGAGTTCCCGGGCGTGGTCGGCATGTTCGCGCAGGGCTTCATCAGCCCGCCGTTCTGGATCGCACTGGCCGGCTTCGCGGTCGCGACCTACGTGTACCTGTTCAATCCGAAAGTCGCCGATGCCGCCGAGCGGATGTTCCTGCCGGTCTATCGTGCGCTGGTGCGCAAGTACTGGTTCGACGAGTTGTACTACAACCTGTTCGCGCGCGGCGGCGTCAAGATGGGTCGCGCGTTCTGGAAGGCCGGCGACGGCGCGCTGCTGGATGGCGTGATGGTGGACGGCTCGGCCGCCTTCGTCGCGCGTACCGCCCAGATCGTGCGCCGCGTGCAGTCGGGTTTCCTTTATCACTACGCATTCGCGATGATCGTCGGATTGATCCTGCTGCTCGGCGGGTTCTGGTATTGGGGATTGCATTGATGCGCGCGCCGAACACTTGGGGAATCGCATGACCGACTGGCCCATTCTCAGCCTGCTCATCTGGGTGCCCGTGCTGGGCGCCGTGCCGGTGCTGGCCTGCGGCAACGCGCGCCCGCGGCTTGCGCGCTGGTTGTCGCTGCTGGTGTCGGTGGTCGCATTCGCGATCAGCCTGTACCTGATCCCGGGTTTCAATTTCGACACCAGCGCGATGCAGTTCGCCGAACTGCACGCGTGGCTGCCGGCGATCCATGCGACCTACAAGCTTGGCGCCGACGGCATTTCGGTCGCGCTGATCCTCCTCACCACCTTCACCACCGTGCTGGTGATCGGCGGCGCGTGGGAGGTGATCCGCGACAAGGTCCACCAGTACATGGCCGCGATGCTGGTGCTCGAAGGCCTGATGATCGGCGTGTTCTGCGCGATGGACGCGCTGCTGTTCTACTTCTTCTTCGAGGCCATGCTGATCCCGATGTTCATCATCATCGGCATCTGGGGTGGCCCGCGGCGCGTGTACGCCACGCTGAAGTTCTTCATCTACACCTTCCTCGGTTCGATCTTCTTCCTGATCGGCCTGATCTACCTGTACCTGAAGGCCGGCACCTTCGACCTGCAGGTGCTGCAGGCGTTGCCGCTGTCCATGCACGAGCAGGTCTGGCTGTTCTTCGCCTTCCTGATCGCCTTCGCGGTCAAGACCCCGATGGTGCCGGTGCACACCTGGTTGCCGGATGCGCACGTGGAGGCGCCGACCGGCGGCTCGGTGATCCTGGCGGCGATCATGCTGAAGGTGGGCACCTACGGCTTCGTGCGCTTCTCGCTGCCGATCGTGCCGGATGCCTCCCAGCAACTGGCCTGGCTGGTGATCGTGCTGTCGCTGGTCGCGATCATCTACATCGGCTACGTCGCGCTGGTGCAGGAAGACATGAAGAAGCTGATCGCGTACTCGTCCGTCGCGCACATGGGCTTCGTCACCCTGGGCCTGTTCATCGTGTTCATGCTGGTGCGCGGGCTGCACGACGCGCAGACCGCGCAGCTCGGCGTGCAGGGCGCGGTGGTGCAGATGATCTCGCACGGCTTCGTTTCGGGCGCGATGTTCACCTGCATCGGCGTGATGTACGACCGCCTGCACACGCGTCTGATCAAGGATTACGGCGGCCTGGCCAAGGTGATGCCGTGGTTCTCCGCTTTCGTGGTGCTGTTCGCGATGGCCAATTGCGGCTTGCCGGGCACCAGCGGCTTCGTCGGCGAGTTCATGGTGATCCTGGCGAGCTTCAAGGCGAATGCCTGGGTGGCATTGTGCGCGGCCTTCACCCTGATCATCGGCGCGGGCTACACGTTGTGGCTGGTGAAGCGGATCATCTTCGGCGAGGTGCAGAGCGAAGCCGTGAGCAGGATGCCCGACATCAACCTGCGCGAGGCGGCTGTGCTCGGCGCATTCGCGCTGGGCGTGCTGGCTCTGGGCGTGTGGCCGGGCCCGCTGACGCACCTGATGGATGCGTCGGTGTCGCACCTGGTCACGCAAGTGACGGCAACCAAGGTCGGATGACGGACGTGCAGACAAAAGCCGCCGTCCATGGCCAAGAGCTCCGTGCCCGCTTTTTGATCTTCGCGATCACGGACGATCGCAAAGGAAACCCATGATGTTTAGCATGAACGACCTTTTGGTGATGCTGCCGGAGCTGTACCTGACCGGCGCGGCCTGCCTGCTGCTGCTCGTGGATGCGTTCCTGCGCGACGACCAGCGCGACGCGACCCACTGGATGTCCATCGTGGTGTTGCTGATCGGCATCTACCTGGTGATCTTCGGCCAGCCACCCGGCACCGCGACCGCGTTCGGCGGCATGTTCGTGCGCGATCCCATGGCCGAGATCCTGAAGATCTTCGTGCTCGGCGCCACCGCGATCGTGTTCGTGCTGTCGCGTCCGTACCTGCGCGACCGCGGCCTGATGCGCGGCGAGTTCTACACGCTGATGCTGTTCGCGGTGCTCGGCCAGATGCTGCTGATCTCGGCCGGAAACCTCGTTTCGCTGTATCTCGGGCTGGAGTTGTACAGCCTTGCCGCGTATGCGCTGATCGCGTTCAACCGCGACTCGAAGCTTTCGTCGGAGGCGGCGATCAAGTACTTCGTGCTGAGCGCGCTCGCCTCCGGCCTGCTTCTGTACGGCATGTCCATGCTCTATGGCGCGACCGGCAGCCTCTCGCTCGCCACCATCCACAGCATGGCCTCCACCACCAACCATCCCAACCTGCTGCGCTTCGGGCTGGTTTTCCTGGTGATCGGCATCGGCTTCAAGTTCGGCGCCGCGCCGTTCCACATGTGGATTCCCGACGTGTACGAGGGCGCACCGACGCCGGTCGTGGCCTTCATCAGTTCCGCGCCGAAGCTGGCCGCGTTCGCAATGGCGTTCCGCCTGCTGCAGGAAGGCATGGGCAGCATGGCGCCGGACTGGCGGATCATGCTGGCGGCGATCGCCGTATTGTCGCTCGCCATCGGCAACATCGCCGCGATCGCGCAGACCAATCTCAAGCGCATGCTCGGCTATTCGACGATCTCGCACATGGGTTTCCTGCTGCTCGGGCTGACCCAGGGCAGCGAGGCGGGTTACGCCGCGGCGATGTACTACGGCATCTGCTACGCGCTGATGTCCACCGCGTCGTTCGGCATCATCCTGCTGCTGGCGCGAGCCGGGTTCGAGTGCGAAATGATCGACGATCTCAAAGGACTCAATCGTCGTTCGCCGTGGTTTGCGGGCATGATGGCGTTGGCGATGTTCTCGCTGGCCGGCGTGCCGCCGCTGTTCGGCTTCTTTGCCAAGGTGCTGGTGCTCAAGGCCGCGATCGACGGCGGCATGCTGTGGCTGGCGATCGTCGCGATCGTGGCCGCCATCGTCGGCCTGATCTACTACCTGCGCGTGGTCAAGGTGATGTACTTCGATGCCCCGCAGGAAGACGCGCCGCCGCTGCAAGCCAAGCCCGACTTCTCGATGCGCTGGGTGCTTTCCGCCAACGCGCTCGCGCTGCTGGCACTGGGCTTCGGTTCGGGCCCGCTGCTGGACTGGTGCCAGAAGGCGTTCACGGGCTGATCGCCGGCACCCGGGCGCGCGTTCGACTACGTCGAAGCACGATGATTTGCTCGTCGTGCCCGGCGCCAATTGATTCGCCTGCAAGCCAGCTCCTGCCAAAGCCGCTTCCGTAGCAGCCTGCTCGCGGCGACCCGCGCCGGGAACGGCGCGGAAGAGGACATGGATGTCGGCCCGCAAAGACACTGGATCCCGGCTTTCGCCGGGACGACGTACATGAAATCTGCCGCAGGCAGGAGAAGGGAGAGTCAGGCGCGCAAGCGCTGCCACGCGCGTCTCGACAACCTTGCAAAAACCCACCCTCGCCGCTATATTTGGCGGCTCTGATGCGGGGTGGAGCAGTCTGGCAGCTCGTCGGGCTCATAACCCGAAGGTCGCAGGTTCAAATCCTGCCCCCGCTACCAGGTCCGCAGGATGCGGGACGCCGACTTAGGATGCAAAAACGGCGAACTACGGAATGGGCCTCTGGCCCATTTTTCGTTTATGGAATTTGAACAAGACGGGTTCCGGGTTCCGGCCTTCGCTCGGCCCCGGGATGACGACGGGAGTGATTGAACGCGAATGGATGTGCAGGCGCTCGCCACCCGCATCGCACCGGCCCTGGATGAACTGGGGCTGGAATGCCTCGGCATCGAATGGGTGCCGGGGCGCGGAGAAGGCTTGTTGCGACTGTACATAGATCGCCAGGGCGAGCCCGTCACGGTGGACGACTGCGAGGCCGCCAGCCGCGAGGTTTCCGCGCTGCTGGACGTCGAGGATCCGATCGCCGGCCATTACGTGCTGGAAGTCTCCTCGCCGGGCCTCGACCGTCCGCTGTTCAGCGCCGGACAGTTCGCGCGCTTCATCAATGATGAAGCGAAAGTCACGCTGAAACTTCCGCGTGACGGGAGGCGACGCCTGCGCGGCCGCATCGTCGCGGTGGAAGGCGATCGCGTCACGCTCGAAGTGGACGGCGCGGCATTTGACGTGCGCGAGGACGAGATCGAAAGCGCGCGGCTGGTGCCGGATTTCGAGGCATTGGGCTACGCGCCCAAGCCGAAGCCGGGCAAGCCCGCGGGTGGTGCCAAGGACAGGAAGTCCCGGCGCAAGCATTGACGGAATGACAGACACAGGGTCCCGGCCCCGCCGGGATGACGGACGAAAGAGAGCGAAGCGCGACAGAGACGCGACTTCGATGGAGCAAAGAGCATGAATCGTGATCTTCTGATGGTCGTGGACGCCGTGGCGAACGAAAAGGGCGTGCCGCGCGAGGTGATCTTCGAGGCGATCGAAGCCGCGTTGGCGACCGCCGCCAAGAAGCGCTATCCCGGCGAGGAGCCGATGACCCGCGTTGCGATTGACCGCGACAGCGGCGACTACGAAACCTTCCGCCGCTGGGAAGTGATCGCCGATGACGGCGAGATGGAGTCGCCGGACTTCCAGCTGCGCCTGATGGACGCCGAGGACGAGCGCCCGGGCGCACAGGTCGGCGAGTTCATCGAACAGCAGATCGAGAATCCGGAGTTCGGCCGCATCACCGCGCAGGCCGCCAAGCAGGTGATCGTGCAGCGCATCCGCGAGGCCGAGCGCGCGCAGGTGGTGGATGCCTTCAAGGACCGCGTCGGCGAGCTGGTCACCGGCATCGTCAAGCGCGTCGAGCGCGGCAACGTCTACATGGATCTGGGCGGCAACGCCGAGGCCTTCATCCCGCGCGACAAGTCCATTCCGCGCGAGTCCACCCGCGTGGGCGACCGCGTGCGCGGCTACCTCTACGAAGTGCGCTCGGAGCCGCGCGGCCCGCAGTTGTTCGTCTCGCGCACCGCACCGGAATTCATGATGGAGCTGTTCAAGATCGAGGTTCCGGAAGTCGGCCAGGGCCTGGTCGAAATCAAGGCCTGCGCGCGCGATGCCGGCGACCGCGCCAAGATCGCGGTGCTGGCGCACGACACCCGCACCGATCCGATCGGCGCCTGCATCGGCATGCGCGGTTCGCGCGTGCAGGCGGTGTCGAACGAATTGAACGGCGAGCGCATTGACATCGTGCTGTGGAGCGACGCGCCCGCGCAGTTCGTGATAAACGCGATGGCGCCCGCGGAAGTGCAGTCCATCATCGTGGACGAAGAGAAGCATTCGATGGACATCGCGGTCGCCGAGGACAAGCTGTCGCAGGCGATCGGTCGCGGTGGCCAGAACGTGCGCCTGGCCAGCAAGCTGACGGGCTGGGATCTCAAGGTGATGACGCAGGACCAGGTCGCGGCCAAGAGCGAAGCCGAGCAGGAGGCCGCGCGCCAGCTGTTCATGGACAAGCTGGAAGTGGACCAGGAGATCGCCAACATCCTGGTGCAGGAAGGCTTCTCCACCATCGAGGAAATCGCCTACGTGCCGACCGGCGAACTGCTGGCGGTGGAAGGTTTCGACGAGGACATCGTCGAGGAACTGCGTGCCCGTGCCAAGGATGCGCTGCTGACCGAGGCGCTGGCGGTCGAAGAGGATCTCGACGAGCACAAGCCTTCCGATGCGCTGCTGGCGCTGGAGGGCATGGACGAGGAAACCGCCTACGCGCTGGCCGAGCGGGAGATCATCACGGTGGACGATCTCGCCGACCAGGCAGTGGACGACCTGATTGACATCGAAGGCATGGACGAGGAACGTGCTGCGGCGCTGATCATGGTCGCGCGTGCGCCGATGCTGGAAAGGATGCAGCAGGAATCGCAGTGAACCCGGCAACTGACC
>DASVDY010000027.1:0-14710 GCA_036380855.1 Rhodanobacteraceae bacterium | reverse complement strand
GAGATGATGGTGTTGACGTGGCCGATGATCTGCCCGGCCAGCTGTGTCACTGTTTTCGGATCGAGGTGGCCATGCTCGTAATGCCCGAGCGCCGACACCTCGCCGCGGATCTCCCGCATCTGCTGCCGCAGCGTGGCGTCGCTGGCGTAGCGCTGCGCCGGCGCGGCGCTTGTCGCGGCGGGTGCGGCGTGCGCGCGTGATTGCGCGAAGGCCCCCGGCGCGGCAGTACCCAGCGCGACGACCAGAGCGACGGAAAGGATGACGGGTCGCACGGGGAGACCTCGCGGAGTCGGCGGTTGTTTCGGTGGCCACGGTACGCCGTGCCCCGCGCCGTGCGAATGATCCAGGTCAAATCCGCGGGACGCGCCGCCGCACCGCAACAATGTGGCGCCGCGGCCGCATTTGTCCGACACTGGCGCGGTGAACGACACCGGCGCGCATTCACCCGAGTCCGTTCGCGACAACCGGCTGGTGGTCGCGATCTCCTCGCGCGCGTTGTTCGACCTGGCCGAGTCGCATGCGCTGTTCGAGCGCGAGGGACTGGAGGCCTACCGCGCCTACCAGATCGCCCACGAAAACGAGCCGCTGGCGCCGGGCGTGGCGTTCCCGCTGGCGCGCAAGCTGCTGGCG
Organism: Rhodanobacteraceae bacterium; assembly: GCA_036380855.1. Classification (GTDB taxonomy): domain Bacteria; phylum Pseudomonadota; class Gammaproteobacteria; order Xanthomonadales; family Rhodanobacteraceae; genus 66-474. Next base: position 14,080 of record DASVDY010000027.1, on the reverse strand, counting down.
CTGAACGAGCCTGCGCCGGCGGTGCCGCGCGTCGAGGTGATCCTGCTGTCGCGCAATTCCGGCGATACCGGGCTGCGCATCTTCAACTCGATCCAGCACCATAAACTGGCAATTTCGCGCGCGGCGTTCACCTCCGGCGAGCCGACGTCGGACTACGTGGCGCCGTTCGCGGCCGACCTGTTCCTGTCGGCCAATGCCGACGATGTCGCGCGCGCGCTGAAATCGAACGTCGCCGCGGCCACCATCCTGCCTTCGGAGGCGGGCCGCACGCACGCCACCCAACTGCGCATCGCCTTCGACGGCGATGCGGTGATCTTCGGCGACGAGTCCGAGCGCATTTCGCAGGAGCAGGGGCTGGATGCGTTCCACCACAACGAAACCGAGCGCTGGGACGAGCCGCTCTCGGGTGGGCCGTTCCGCGGTTTCCTCGCCGCGCTGCACCGCCTGCAGGCCGCGTTCCCGGCCGAGAATTCGCCGATCCGGACCGCGCTCGTCACCGCGCGTTCGGCGCCGGCGCACAAGCGGGTGATCCTGACGCTGCGCCGCTGGGGCGTGCGCATCGACGAGGCGCTGTTCCTCGGCGGGCGCGACAAGGGACCGTTCCTGGAAGCCTTCGGCGCCGACATCTTCTTCGACGATTCGCGGATCAACGTGGAATCCGCGCGTCGGCACGTCGCCACGGGTCATGTTCCCCATGGCGTGAGCAATCCCTGACGCTTTCAGTGGACGAAGTTCAACGCCAGCGCGGGCGTGACGGATCTTGCCGCATTGTGCCCGCCGGTGATCACGCGCACGCCGAACAGCAGCCCGACCGTCGCATTGAAGTTGTACTCGATGGCCGGCGCGAAGCCGAACGCGGTGCCCGGGCCCGAATCCGAATCCACGGATACGGGCGATGAATCCGCGCCCGAGAGCTCGTAGCCGCGAACGCGGGTTCCGTGCGCATGGCGCCAGGTGAGATCGAGCGCCAGGACCCAGTTGCGGGTCAGGCTGTATTCCCAGGCGGCATCGGCGAACCACGCATCGCCCGGTCGCGCGTGGCCGATGAAATCCTGGTCGGTGCCGTACACGCTGACCCCTTCGACGCTCGCCGCCTTCGCGAACGACCGCGATACGTTGAAGCGCATGCGCAGGATGCGGCCGTTGCGAAGCCAGAACCAGGTCTGGGTGTTGAGCGCGAGCGTGGTGACGTAGGCACCGCCGCCTTGGCCGTCCGCCGGCCGGTTTCCCAATTGCTCGTACCTCCCGGTGGGCAGCGTTTCCTGCAACTGGATCGAAACGGTGGGCAGCGAACTCTCCACCGGGAATTGCGTCAGCCGGTACTGCATCAGCACGCTTGCGTCGCCGGCCCCGATGCCGCTGCTGTCCGCGCCGCCCGCGACCCGGGTGTAGCCGAACACCGGCACCAGGCCCGCGGTGAACCGGTCGCTGACGCCGTAGAGCATGTAGGTCAGCGACCCGAAGCCGTCCGCTTGCGACGACGACACGTCGTAGAGATACGGCTCGATCAGGAAATGCCCGCGGGGCAGGGTCGCCGCCGAATTCGCCAGCATCGGGCCGGTCCACCAGGCGTCATCCACCGATTGCCGGGGCGCAGCGACGTCCGCCGCGGCGTGCGCCCAGGCGGAGGGAGCGCAGCCGATCAGCACGCAGCACCACGACGACATCAGGAGCCGGGTTCGGGTTTTCATGCGGGGATCGCGCCACGTCGGACAAAGGGCGGCGATGCTAGCCCGGATACAGGTCATATTCGAGCCTGATTTATCGGGATTGCCTCGGCCGGAAGCACCCCCGGGACCGCGCGAGGCGGCCCGCTGCCGCTACAATAGCCGGCTTCGCCTTGCCGCCGGTTAGCCCATGGCCCTCGATCCGCTCGACCTCTATGACGTCCGTTCGCTGCTCTCCGACGAGGAGCGCATGGTGCAGGACACCGTCGGCCGCTTCGTGGACGAGCGCGTGCTGCCGATCATCGGCGACTGCTTCGACCAGGGCCGCTTTCCGAAGGAACTGATCCCGGAGATCGCGAGCCTGGGTCTGCTCGGCGCGACGATCCCCGAGAAATACGGCTGCGCCGGCATGAACGGCGTGAGCTACGGCCTGATCTGCCAGGAACTGGAGCGCGGCGACTCGGGCCTGCGCAGCTTCGCCTCGGTGCAGAGCTCGCTGTGCATGTACCCCATCTACGCCTACGGCAGCGAAGAGCAGAAGGTGCAGTACCTGCCGAAGATGGCGGCGGGCGAGATCATCGGCTGCTTCGGCCTGACCGAACCGCACGGCGGCTCGGATCCCGCCAATATGAAGACCAATGCGAAGAAGGACGGCGGCGACTGGGTGATCAACGGCGCCAAGATGTGGATCACCAACGGCAACCTCGCGCATATCGCGATCGTCTGGGCGCAGACCGACGACGGCATCCAGGGCTTCATCGTGCCGACCGACACCAAGGGCTTCGCCGCGCAGGAAGTGCACAAGAAGATGAGCCTGCGCGCCTCGGTCACCAGCGCGCTGTTCTTCGACAACGTGCGCGTGCCCGATGCCCACCGCCTGCCCAACGTGAAAGGCCTCAAGGGCCCGCTGGGCTGCCTGACCCAGGCCCGCTACGGCATCACCTGGGGCCCGATCGGCGCCGCGCAGGCCTGCCTGAAGGAAGTGCTGGACTACACGAAGGAGCGCATCCTGTTCGGCCGCCCGCTCGCCGCAAACCAGGCGATCCAGCTGAAGTTGGCCGACATGGCCCGGCGCATCACCACCGCGCAGTTGCTGTCGCTGCAACTTGGCCGGCTGAAGGATGCGGGCAGCATGAAGCCGACGCAGGTGTCGCTGGCCAAGTGGAACAACGTGCGCATGGCGCTGGATATCGCCCGCGAATGCCGCGACATCCTGGGCGGCGCCGGCATCACCACCGAGCACGCGGCGATCCGCCACGCCCTGAACCTGGAATCGGTGATCACCTACGAGGGCACCGAGACGGTGCACCAGCTGGTGGTGGGACGGGAACTCACCGGCATCAACGCGTTCTGAGGCAAGCGGTTCAGGCACACGCAACGACAATCGCGCAGGTTCGATTCGGGAGTAGCGACATGAAAATGCTCAAGACGGCTGCGATGGCAGCCTCCGTACTGCTCGCCAGCAGCAGCGCCTTCGCGGCGATCAATCCGGACGCAATACACCTGGCGCTGGATTCGCTGCTCGTGGCCAGCAGCAAGATGTCGGTGGTGAACGCGATCCGCAAGGACGGGAAGGCGCCCTCCACCAATGCCGAGGCCCGCCTCGGTGCGCCGTCGGCCATGAAGACCACCGAGATCAGCGGCATCGTGGTGAACAAGGGCGGCGTCCTGAACGTTTACCTGGCGCCGGTGACCGGCACCGATCGTGGCCTGGTGCAATACACCCCGAAAATAGTCAAGACCAAGAAGGGCAAGGACGCGATCGAGTTCGCCTGCACCAGTCCCAACATCCCGGAGATCTCAACGATCGCGCCGGCGTGCAAGTATCAGCCCGCCAACCCGCCGGCGCGCGAGCCGAAGAAGAAGTGATCGGCGAATGAGCGCCGGAATCGAAGATCGGCCTGTTGCCTCCGCGCAAGTCGGTCCCGTGCTGGAAACCGCGCGGCTGCTCCTGCGCGTGCCGCGCCTGGAGGATTTCGAGCGCTACGCGCAACTGTTGGCCGATGAAGAAGCCGCGCGCTACATCGGCGGCCGGCTGGAGCGCGCGCCCGCGTGGCGACGCTTCCTGCAGATGCCCGGGGCCTGGGTGGTGCAGGGTTTCGCGATGTTTTCGGTGCTCGACAAGGCCAGCGGGAAATGGCTTGGCCAGGCCGGCCCCTGGAAGCCCGACGGCTGGCCCGGCAACGAAGTCGGCTGGTCGTTCCATCCCGATGCCTGGGGCCGCGGCTACGCCACCGAAGCCGCGATCGCCGCCATGGACTGGGCCTTCGAAACGCTCGGCTGGGATTCGGTGATCCACTGCATCGATCCGGCGAATGCGCCGTCGCAGCGGCTCGCGCAAAGGCTGGGTTCGCACAATCGCGGCGCGGTGCAGATGCCGCCGCCCTACCAGGACCTGGCCACCGAGATGTGGGGCCAGACGCGCGAGGAGTGGAGCGCGAATCGGCGCAGGCTCGGGGCGCAATGATGCTCACGATCTACGGCAATTCGGTCTCCGGCAACTGCCACAAGCTGCGCCTGTTGTGCGAACAACTCGGTCGCGAATACCGCTGGGTCGAGACCGACAACACGCGCGGGCAGACGCACACGCCCGAATTCCTGGCAAAGAATCCCAACGGAAAGGTGCCGGTGATCGAACTCGAGGACGGCCGAATCCTCACCGAGTCCAACGCGATCCTGTGCTGGCTGGCGGAAGGCACCGGATACTTCGGCGGCGATGCCTGGCAGCGCGCGCAGACATTGAGCTGGATGTTCTTCGAACAGTACAGCCATGAGCCCTACGTCGCGGTGGCGCGGTACATCCGCGGCTGGACGGAAGCCGGTTCGCCGCGGCGCTCGGAGCTGCCGAAATGCCTGGAGAAGGGCAATGCCGCGCTCGCGGTGATGGAGCGGCACCTGTCGTCCCACGACTGGTTCAGCGGCGCGCACTACGGCATCGCCGACATCGCACTGTTCGCCTACACGCATTGCGCGGCGGACGGCGGCTTCGATCTTTCGCGTTATCCGCAGGTATCGCGCTGGCTGGATCGCGTGCGCGCCACGCCGCGCTTCGTGCCGATGCCGCCGGTGAGCGCGGATGTCGCCGCGAAGTTTGCAGCGAGGGACTGATCCAGATCGCGGCACGCCGACCTTGGAATTTCCATCCGTCATTCCGGCGCAAGCCGGAACCCAGCGACTTTGATCCTTGCCGATGACCACCAAACCGCCTATCGCCGCCCGCCACAAGGGCTTCAACCGAGCCGAGATCGTCGACCGGAACTTTGTCGAGTTCGTCGGCGAATGGCGCGGCCAATCGCATGCCCGTCCGCGCGAGGACGAACCGGTCCTGCCCGGCAGCGCCTGCAGCGCGCGCGATTTCCGCGAGCTGTTCGAATCGCAACTGATCTCGCGACACCTGGACCTGATGGCGCGCGTGCTGCGCGTGCAGAACAAGGTGTTCTACACGATCGGCTCGTCCGGCCACGAAGGCAACGCGATGGTGGCGCGTTTGAGCCGTCACACCGATCCGGCGTTCCTGCATTACCGCTCCGGCGCGTTCATGGCCGAACGGTTCCGCAAGCTGCCGGGCACTGATTCCAGAAAGCTTGATCCGATCATGGATTCGGCGCTGTCGTTCGCCGCGAGCAAGGAAGACCCTGCTTCGGGCGGGCGCCACAAGGTGTGGGGCAGCAAGCCGCTGTGGGTATTGCCGCAGACTTCCACCATCGCTTCGCACCTGCCGAAAGCGTTCGGCACGGCGGTGGCGATCGAGCAGGCACGCCGCATCGGCCACGAACTGCCGGTGCCGCAGGATTCGATCGTGGTCTGTTCGTTCGGCGACGCATCCAGCAACCACGCCACCGCGCAGACCGCGTTCAACGCCGCGGCGTGGACCGCGTACCAGAAGTTGCCCGCGCCGGTGTTGTTCGTGTGCGAGGACAACGGCATCGGCATCTCGGTGAAAACGCCGAGCGGCTGGATCGCCAACAACTTCCGCGACCGCAAGGACCTCGACTATTTCTTCGCCGATGGCCTGGACCTCGCGGGGGGCTACGCGCAGGTCGCGCGCGCGGTGCAGCATTGTCGCGGCACGCGCCGCCCGACCTTCCTGCACTTGAGGACCATGCGGGTGATGGGCCACGCCGGCACCGACTTCGAAATCGAGTGGCGCTCGATCGAGGAACTGGTCGCGCTGGAAGCCACCGATCCGCTGCTGCGCTCGGCCGCGATCGCGCTTGAATCGGGCCTGTATTCGCGCGAGGCGCTGCTCGAACAGTATGAGGCGATCCGGAAGAAATGTTTCGCGGCCGCGGAAGAGGCCGATCGCCGTCCGCGCCTGAAGACACTGGCCGAAGTGGTGAAGCCGCTGGCGCCGTACACGCCCAAGGCGGTGAGGGCCGAAGCACAGCGTGCCGACTTTTCCGACAGGCGCATCGCGGTCTTCGGTGGCGCGGACAAGTTGCCGGAGAAATTGCCGGCCCGGCACATGGCGATCCAGATCAACCAGGCGCTGCACGACCTGATGGCGAAGTATCCCGAGTCGCTGCTGTTCGGCGAGGACGTGGCGCAGAAGGGCGGCGTGTACACCGTCACCAAGGGGCTGCACAAGGCATTCAAGGGTGCGCGCGTGTTCAACACGCTGCTGGACGAGACGATCATCCTGGGCCTGGCGCAGGGCTACGCCAACATGGGGATGCTGCCGATCCCGGAGATCCAGTACCTCGCCTATTTCCACAATGCCTGCGACCAGATCCGGGGCGAGGCGTGCTCGCTGCAATTCTTCTCCAACGACCAGTACCGCAATCCGGTCCTGATGCGCATCGCATCATTGGGTTACCAGAAAGGTTTCGGCGGGCACTTCCACAACGACAACTCGATCGCGGCGCTGCGCGACATCCCGGGGCTGGTGGTCGGTTGTCCCTCGCGCGGCGACGATGCCGCGACGATGCTGCGCACGATGGCCGCGCTGTGCAAGGTGGACGGGCGCGTGTGCGCGTTCCTGGAGCCGATCGCGCTGTACATGACCAAGGACCTGCATGAGCCCGGCGACGGCGCGTGGCAGTTCCCGTATCCGGCTCCGAACCAGGCGATGCCGCTGGGCGAGGGCCGCGTCTACCACGAAGATGCGACGGACCTGGTGGTCTTCACCTTCGGCAATGGCGTGCCGATGGCGCTGCGCGCCGCGCGCGAAATCGAAAAGGCGCTGAAGTGGCAGGTGCGCGTGGTGGACCTGCGCTGGCTGGCGCCGCTGAACGGGAAGTTCATTGCGGAGCAGGCGAAGTCGGCAAAGCGCGTCATCGTGCTGGACGAGGGCCGCCGCAGCGCCGGCGTGGGCGAGGGCATCATCACCGCCATCGTGGAAGCGGGGTTGGGCGAAAAGCCATTGAAACGCGTGGTCGGCGCCGACACTTATACGCCGCTGGCGGGTGCCGCGCTGCTGGTGCTCCCGGGCGAGAACGACATCGTCGCGGCGGCGGAAGCCATGGAATGATCCGTCGTCCGATTTCCAGATGCGCAAACAGTCCGCGATGAACGCGAATCAACGCCAGTAGTTCGGAACCGCCGTAGTTTGCTGCTCCCCATTTGTATTGATTTGCGGACTGATCTTTTTCGGAAGCCTGCCTTGTCGCCGAACGACGCCCCGCCGCATCCTCCAGCCGCTTCCCAGGTGAGCCAGGGGGAGCGCCCGAATTCGCATCACGAAGACGCCACCCGCTTTTCGGTACTGGGCGCGATCAGCTTTTCGCATCTGCTCAACGACATGATGCAGTCGTTGATCGTGGCGATCTATCCGCTGCTGAAAGGCGATTTCGACTTAAGCTTCCTGCAGATCGGCCTGATCACGCTGACCTTCCAGCTGACCGCATCGCTGCTGCAGCCGGTGGTCGGCCTGGTGACGGACAAGCGGCCGATGCCGTTTTCGCTGCCCATCGGCATGTGCTCCACACTTGCGGGCTTGCTGCTGCTGGCTTTTGCGCCGAGCTACGCCATTCTCCTGATTGCCGTCGCGCTGATCGGCGTCGGTTCGTCGGTGTTCCATCCCGAGTCATCGCGCGTGGCGCGGCTGGCCTCCGGCGGCCGCTTCGGGCTGGCGCAATCGGTCTTCATGATCGGCGGCAATACGGGCTCCGCGCTGGGGCCGCTGCTCGCAGGTTGGGTGGTGCTGCGCTACGGGCGTGCCAGCGTGGGCTGGGCGACGTTGATGGCCCTGCTCGCGATCATGGTCCTGCTGCAGGTCGGCCGCTGGTATCGGCATCACGTCAACGAACGTGCGAAGCGGCGCGTCAAGCCGGACCTGCCGACGTACCCGCGACCTCTCGTGCGCCGCACGATCGGCATCCTGCTGGTGCTGCTCTTCTCGAAATATTTTTACCTCGCGAGCATCACCAGCTATTACGAGTTCTACCTGATCCACCATTTCGGGCTGACCGCACGGGATGCGACGATCCACCTGTTCGTGTTCCTGGCCTCGGTCGCGGCGGGCTCCATCATCGGCGGACCTGTCGGCGACCGGATCGGGCGCAAGACGGTGATCTGGGTGTCCATCCTGGGCGTCGCGCCGTTCACGCTGCTACTGCCGCACGTGGGGCTCGTCTGGACCACGGTGCTGAGCGTGGTGATCGGCATGGGCATCGCCTCCGCGTTCCCGGCGATCATCGTCTATGCGCAGGACATGCTGCCGCACCGCATCGGCGTGGTGTCAGGCCTGTTCTACGGACTTTCGTTCGGCATGGGCGGCATCGGCGCGGCGGTGCTGGGCGCGGTGGCCGATCGCGCCGGCATCGTCTTCGTCTACCAGCTCTGCGCGTTCCTGCCGCTGCTTGGAATGCTGGCGGTATTCCTGCCGGACATACGCCCGCCTCCCCGCGCAGTCGCGTGAGCACGCGCGGGCACGGCTACGCCCGGCATGACACGGGCGCGGCGTGTCCGCTAGAGTTGGCCCGCCGGGCCGATCCGCCGGCGCGTTTTCCCTGCTTTCGTTGCGAGGATTCCCGATGGCCCTGCGTTCGAACAACCCCGTCCTGCGCGACAAGACCTTCCAGAACCTCGCCGCCACCGGCGAGCGGATGACGCTGAACGGCACCATTGCGCGCACTGCGTTGCTGCTGGCGCTGGTGCTGATCACCGGCGGCTGGACGTGGCAACACTTCCGCGCGGTCGCCTTCGACCAGGGTCTCCAGGCCGCGATGGCGGCGACCGCTCCCTTCCTGTGGGGCGGCCTGATCGTCGGGCTGGTGCTGGCGCTGGCAACCGCCTTCAAGCCGCGCTGGGCGCCGCTGTGCGCGCCGCTCTACGCGCTTGCCGAAGGTACTGCCCTCGGCGGCATCTCGGCGATCTTCGAATTGCGCTATCCCGGCATCGTGCTGCAGGCGGTGCTGGCGTCGGTGGGCGTGCTGGCGGTGATGCTGGTGCTCTATCGCAGCGGCGTGATCAAGGTCACCGACAGGTTCCGCATGGGCGTGGTCGCCGCGACCGGCGGCATCGCGCTGCTTTACCTGGTGGAGTGGGGGCTGGGCGCGTTCACGCATTTCAGCATCCCCTTCATCAACGGCGGCGGCGCGTTGGGGATCGGGTTCAGCGTGCTGGTGGTGTGCCTGGCCGCGCTGAACTTCGTGCTCGATTTCGATCTGGTCGAGCGGGGCACGGCGCAGGGCGCGCCGCGCTACATGGAATGGTATTGCGCGTTCGCGCTGCTGGTCACGCTGGTGTGGTTGTACATGGAATTGCTGCGGCTGTTGTCCAAGACCCGGCGCTGAGCGCCGCTGACGGAAAGATCCCATGATCATCGTCACCACCGAGAGTGTTGCCGGCCATCGCGTCCGGGAAACCAAAGGCCAGGTCTTCGGCGTGGTCGTGCGCAGCCGCGGCATTGGCGGAAACGTGATGGCCGGGTTGCGGTCCCTCGTCGGCGGCGAAATCCACGAATACACGCAGATGCTCGAGGAAGCGCGCCGGCACGCAATTGACCGCCTGACCGCCAATGCGCAGGCGATGGGCGCGAACGCGGTGATCATGATGCGCTTCGATTCGGCGGAGATCGGCCAGACCATGAGCGAGATCGTCGCCTACGGCACCGCGGTGGTGCTGGAACCTGCCGCGTAAAGTCGTGCTCGCGGTCTTCGTCTACGCCCTGGGTGGATTGCTGCTGCTGGCGGGGATCGTGGCGCTCCTGTTCGGCGGCGTGCTGCTGGCCTTCCTGCCGCAACTGCTGATCGGCGGATTGCTGCTGGTCGTCGGGCTTGCCATCGAGCGCTGGCGCTACAAGCCCGTCACGCGCGATCGCCCGGATCCGCGCTGGACCGACACCGGCGAGCGCTTCGTGGATCCGGAAACACAATTGCTCACGGCGGTGTATTTCGATCCGGCCAGCGGCGAGCGGCACTACCTGGCGGCGACCGGCCCGGCGCCGAAGCCGTAGCTTCGCGCGACGCCGTCGCGCCCCGGCGCGCCGCGCGCGACCTGTCAGTGTTTCGCCGGTGCCGGCCCCTGGACGACCTGCACGAGCTGCTTCGGGCGGAGGTATTTCCCGAACGCAGCCTGCACCTGTTGCGCGGTGAGGTGCAGGTAGTGATCGGCCGCGACCATCGGCTGGTTCAGCGGCTCGCCCTTGTAGCTCCAGGTCAGCAGCGCGCGCGCGATGCGGTTCACCGACGACACGTCCACCGGAATCGAGCGGATCTCGTACTGGCGTGCATTGTCCAGCTCGGACGCGGTCACCGGCCTGGTCTGCATCTTTCGGATGTTGTTGCGCACAAGTTGATCCACGGGCGCGACCTTGTCCGGATCGCTGCCGTACTGCACGTAGAAGATCGAGCGTGAACGATCGAACTGCATGCCCGATCCCGCGCCGTAGGCATAGCCGTGCTTGACGCGCACGTCCACCATCAGCCGCGAGGCGAAGCCATTGCCGCCGAGCACGTCGTTGCCGAGCGTGAGCGCGTAGCGATCCGGGTCGTGCAGGTCCAGGTCCAGCGACTGTCCGATCAGCACCTGGTCCTGGGATGCGAACGGATTGGGCACCACGGTGTAACCGGGAGGGTTCGGCGGGATCGGCTTCGGGATCACGTCCGGCTTCGGCCCGGACGCTTTCCAGGCACCGAAGTACTTCGCGACCGCGGCTTTCGCCCGATCCGGCGTGACGTCGCCGACGATCACGATCGTGGTCATGTCGGGGCGATAGACCTGCGCAAAATAATCCCTGGCGTCCTGCAGCGTGAGCGCATTGACGCTATGCGGCGTGGCCTGGCGCAGGCCGGGATCGCCCGCAGGGAGCAGTCCGACCTTGAGTGCCCGGAACATCTTGTATTGCGGCGATTGCAGTTCGCCGGCCAGGGTGCGCGCCAGGGTCTGCTGCTGGACCTCGAAAGCGGCCTGCGGCAGCGCCGGGTGCAATTCGTTGTCGGCCAGCAATTGCATGCCGCGATCGAAACTGCCGCTGGGCACCGCCAGCGCGAAATCGGCGCCGCCGGACTCGCTCGCCGCGATCGCGTCCAGTTGCTTGTGGAAGGCGTTGCGGTCGAGCGTCGTGGTGCCGTAGTCGAACAGCGAATCGAGCACGCGACCCACGCCGTCCTTGCCCTTCGGTTCCTGCATGTGGTCGTCGTGGTCAACATGGCCGACCACGGTGACGGTCTTGCTGATCGTCTCGGGCTGCACGATCAGGGTGATGCCGTTGTCGAGCTGCATCCGCACCGGGTCGAGCGTCCAGTGCGGCATCTCGAGCTTGCCGAGCGACTGCGCGGCCCACTCCGGCAGCGGTACGTCCAGCTTGTCGTTGCCGGCGAACTTCTCGCTGCCGCCGAAGCCGGCGCTTTCCGGCGGGCGTTCGCCGGTGTCGCTGGGCGTCAGCACCACCGTGATGCGCGCGTCCGGCCTGATGTATTCGCGCGCGACGCGGTTGACGTCGGCGACGGTCACTTTCGCGAGCTGCGCCTGGGCCTGGTCGGGCGAATCCAGCCCCTGCCACGCCAGCGCCTGCGACCACGCGCTGGCGAGCGTCACCGCGCTGTTCTTCTGGAATTCCGCCTGCGCCGCTTCCGCGCGCTTGGCCGCTTCCACCAGGTCCGGCGAGACGCCGTTCTTCAGCAGCGCAGCCACCACGTCCTGCAGGTGCTGCTGCGCCTGTTTCGCATCGCCGCCCTTGGGGAAACCGACTTCCAGCGCGCCGATTCCGCCGCGCGTGAACGGTTGCAGTTGGGCATCCGCGCTCAGCACCTTGCCGTGTGCAGCCAGCTCGGACAGTTTGCTGCGCGGGTTGTCGAGCACGTCCAGCAGGATCTGCACCGCGGCGTAGTCGTCGCTGCGCATGCCCGGCATCCGGTACAGGAATTGCACGCTGCCGGTGCCCTGCGGCGTGTTGCGGCGGATCGTTTGCGGCTTCACCGGTTGCAGCGCCACCGGCGTGCGCTCAGGGGTCGCATGGCTGGGGATTTTCCCGAACAGATCCTTCACCCTGGCGAGCGTGGCCTGCGGGTCCACGTCGCCGACGATCACGAGGATCGCGTTGTTGGGCACGTACCAGTTGTCGTAGAAACCGTGCAGCACGTTGGCCGTGGTCTTGTCGAACGTCGGCCGGGAGCCGAGCGGGTCGTACTGGTAACCCGTGCCGCCGTACAGCGCGGCTTCGGCTTGCTCGAAGGCGAGGAAGTCCGGGTCGGAAATGTCCCGCGAGACTTCCTGCTCGATCGCACCCTTCTCCGCACTCCAGTCCTTGGCGCTCAGCAGCGCGCCGCGCATGCGCGTGGCTTCGATGTGCAGCAGGATGTCCAGGTACTGCGCGGGCGCGACGAAGTAATACTGCGTGGCGTCCGCCGTGGTGAAGGCATTGTTCTCGCCCCCCATCTTCCCGGTCATCTCGTTCAACTGCGCGCCGGTCAGGCCTTTGGCGTCGCGGAACATCATGTGTTCCAGTGCGTGCGCGGTGCCGGGGAAGCCCTTCGGCGTCTCGTAACCACCGGCGAGATAGGTAATCTGCGTGGTGACCATCGCGCTCAATGTGTCGCGCACGATCACCACGCGCAGGCCGTTGTCCAGCGTGGCGCGGGTGATGGTCGGCGGGTTTGCGGCCGCACCCTGTTTTGCGAGCGCCAGCGGAGATAGCGCGAACAGCAGCGAGGCAAGGAGCAGCTTGAGTGGACGCAGGTTCATCGGTTTCCTTCAATCTCGATTCTGGATGCAGCAGCCTGCTTGCAGGCGACCGGGCGCTTCCCGGTGCGGGCTGCCATTGATGACGAAGGACGCCGTGGTCGCGAGCAGGCTCGTACCTACGCGGAGCCGATCACCCGGGGCTCGGGTTCCAGCGTCACTCCGAACTTTTCGCGAACGCCTTCGCGCACGCCTTGCGCCAGCGTCCACAATTGCGCGCCGCTGGCGCTCCCGTGATTGACCAGCACCAGCGCATGGCGTTCCGAGATGCCGGCGTCGCCTTCACGCGCGCCCTTGAAACCGGCCGCTTCGATCAGCCACGCCGCGGACAGTTTGGCATGCGTCGTGCCAATCGGCCAAAGCGGCAGGACAGGGTATTCACGTTTCAACCCGTCCGCCTGCTCGCGTGCGACGACCGGGTTCTTGAAGAAACTGCCGGCGTTCGGGATCAGCGCGGGATCGGGCAGCTTGCGCGTGCGCAGCCGTACCACGGCTTCCGCGACCTGCGCGGAGGCCGGGTTTGTCTCGATGCCCATCGTCGCGAGTTCCTCGCGCACGCCGGCGTAATCCAGGACGGGCTCGCGCGCTTTCGGCAGATCGAGTTCCAGCGAAGTGATCAGGCAGGCGTCCGGCTCGCGCTTGAAACGCGAGTCGCGGTAGGCGAATGCGCAATCGCTTTTCGCGAACCGCACGGTGCGCAGTTCGCGAAGGTCGAACGCTTCGACGGCATGCACGAAGGTTTCGAGCTCCACGCCGTAGGCGCCGATGTTCTGCACCGGCGCGGCGCCGGCGGTGCCGGGGATCAGGCTGAGGTTTTCCAACCCGCACAAGCCGTGCGCGAGCGACCAGCGGACCACGTCGTTCCAGTGTTCGCCCGCGGCGACGCGCACGCGCGCAGAACCTGCATCTTCTTCGACGATTTCAATACCGCCGGTCTTCAGCGTGACGACGAGGCCGTCGAAGTCGCCGGCGAACAGCACGTTGCTGCCTTCGCCGAGCACCAGCGTCCGCATGCCGCGAACCGCGGGCCAGTCGAGCAGCTTTTGCAGCGCGTTCGTGTCGCGAACTTCCGCAAGCAGCGTGGCGCGCGCATCCACCCGCAGCGTGTTGCGTCTGCGCAGGCTGGCCTCTTCGCGAAGCGTGTAGCCGCCCATGTCCACCGGCGCGGATTCAATCGTCATGTCCGCTTCCACGCTGCCGCCGGATTTCTTCCACGCACTCGGTGATGAGCCACGGCCCGCGATAAACCATGCCGCTGTAGATCTGCACCAGGGCGGCGCCGGCTTCGA
>DASVDY010000026.1:0-8864 GCA_036380855.1 Rhodanobacteraceae bacterium | reverse complement strand
TGCGCGAGAACGGGAGCGTGGGCGTCCCGGGCAACTGTGCGACCGGTTGCGCGCTGTCGGACTACACCACCGACCCGATCGTGGTGTTCACCACCGATCCGTCCACCAACCAGCCCGAGTTCGAGGAGTGCATCCCGAACGACCCGACGACTTTCGACCCCAGCAGCTTCGATCCCACCGACACCACGACGGTTTCCTGCACCACGTATCAGCTCTATCAGCTCCAGACGCTCTGGAACGCCGAGTCGCAGTTGTGGTCGGCAGATTCCGGCTCCGCGTTCGTCAGCAACCTGGCTACGCAGCGCAGCTACAGCGCCAATGCCAACACCGGCCGCTACATCACCACCTGGATAGACCGGAACAAGAACGGCGTGGTGGATTCGGGCGAGCAGACCGACTTCGCGTGGAGCAGCACGGCCACCTGCACGACCGGGTTCTGCGGCGCGACCACCACCGCCAAGGTCAAGGGCGTCACCACCACTACCACCACCGGCAACTACGGCTTCCTCAACACCGACAACGCCACCGAAGCGCAAAATGTCGTGAACTGGATCCGCGGCGTGGAGGTGTCCGGCATGCGCGGGCGCACGCTGGTCAAGCCGACCTGCGCCAGCCTGAACCTCGCCGGTTGCAACGTTCCGTCGGGAACCAATATCACCCTCCGACTCGGCGACATCGTGGATTCCACCCCGCTCGTGGTCGGCAGCCCCGCCGAGGCGTTCGACCAGATCTACGGCGACCAGAGCTACGCGAAGTTCCGCGCCTATTACCGCGACCGCCGGCAGGTGGTGTACGTGGGCGCCAACGACGGCCTGCTGCATGCGTTCAACGGCGGCTTCTATGACGCCGCGAGCCATTCGGTGGACCTGAGCGGCCCGACCGGCAGTTACAACGCGAGCGCCACCCAGGATCCGCTCGGCAGCGAGCTGTGGGCCTATGCGCCCGGCAACCTGCTGGCGCACCTGCGCTGGTTGACCAGCACCGGCTACACCCACGTGTTCTACGTGGACGGCTCGCCGATCGCGACCGACGCCAAGATCTTCGCCGACAGCTCCACCACCACCACCACCGGCAACGTGACGACCACCAGTCCCTGCGGTGCGGCCGCGGCCGGCAGCATGTGCCATCCCGGTGGCTGGGGCACGGTCCTCGTGGTGCCGTTCCGCCTCGGCGGCGGCGACATCAAGGTGCCGGTGGCGATTGATCCGAGCAAGAACTGGGATCCGACCGGCGCGAGTTGCGACGGCACCACCACGACCAACTGCACCTGGAAGGAATCCTTCTCCGCCTACGTGGTGTTCGATATCACCGATCCGGAATTGCCGCCGGTGCTGCTGGGCGAGTTGACGCCGGCCTCCACGGTGGGCGGCACCGCGGCCGCAAGCAGCGTCGGTGGAAGCACCAGCAACGCGCTCGGGTCGCAAAGCTACACGACGTCCGAACCCGCGTTCGGGGTGCTGCGCGATCCGACCTCCAGCGTGCCGAGCCAGTTCCTGCTGTTCATCGGCTCTGGCCCGACCTCGGTGTCGCAGGACAAGGTGACTTCCACCGCAGCGTTGCGCATCTACACATACGACCTGGCCCAGCTCGCCTGCCAGGCCGGCGAGGGCGGCAGCGGTTGTGCCTCGAGCGGGGCTCCGGAGGCCACCTTCGACATGTCCAACGGCGGTGCCGTGTCGCAGGGCCTGAACAGTTTCGCCGGCGACCTGATCGCCAGCGACTTCGACCTGGACGACCTCACCGAGGCGCTCTACTTCGGCAGCGTGCGCGACGACCAGAATTCCACGCCGCGCGAGTACACCGGTTCGTTGTGGAAGCTGAAGATCGGCGAGAACCCCTGCAGCGGCGGCACCTGCAACTGGACGCCGGAGCTGATGTACGACGTCAAGCGGCCGATCACCATCAGGCCCTCGCTCGGCCTGGACAGCCGCAGCGCCCCGGAGATTTACGCCGGCACCGGCAGGCTGCTGGACAGCAGCGACCAGAAGACCACGGGCCAGCAGCAGATCTTCGGCATGATAGACACCGACCTGTTGCCCAGCGGCGATCCGCAGAACGACTTCTCGATGCCGTTCTCGACCAGCGACCTGCTGGACGTCACCAACATCGGCGTGTGCGTGACGGTGGTGAAGGGCACCTGTGATGCAACCGGCGACCTGGTGAATGCACCGAGCGGGGTGAGCAACTTCGCGGAGCTGCAGATGCTGTTCGAAACGTCGAAGGCAAAGGGCGGCAAGGCCGGGTTCTACCTGGACCTCAACGCGCCCGGCACCACGCCTTCCGAACGCGTGATCAGCGCGCAGGCGCTGCTGGGCGGTGTGCTGATCACCAACGCCTACACGCCGGGTTCCGACAGTTGCACCAGCCTCGGCACCGGCCGCGAGTTCGCGACCGATTACGAGACCGGCACGGCCAACCCGGATGCGACCTCCACCAACAGCGCGTTCGGCACCAACTCCGACGGAACGGGCAAGACTTCGGTCAGCCTCGGGCCGGGCCTGCCCTCGGCGCCAAGCTTGCACGCGGGTTCGGGCAACAAGAGCAATTCCAAGACCGTCACGGCTTGTACCCAGACCTCGACGGGCGCAATCATCTGCCAGAAGGTCGCCTCGCTGCTGCCGGTGACCAGTGGCGAAGTGTCGTGGCGCGAGCCGCTGGATCAATGAGGGGAAGTTTCGTGAACAAGAATCCGCAAGGCGGTTTCACGCTGATCGAGCTGATGATCGTGGTGCTGGTGATCGGCATCCTCGCGGCGGTGGCGGTGCCCGCATACCAGAACTACGTGACGCGGGCAGCGCGGACCAAGGCGACGCAAGGCCTGATGAATCTGGCGGGGCTGGAGGAGCGTTTCTTCTACAGCAACAACACCTACACCAAGACGCTCTCCGACCTTGGCATCACGGACAGCCCGTACTGCGTGGAGAAATGCTCGGACTCGCGCTTCTACACGGTCACCATTCCCTCCGCCAGCAGCACCGATTACACGTTGCAGGCGGTTCCCGGTGGCGCGCAGGCGGCCCAGGACACCAGTTGCGGCACGCTCAAGCTCAATCGCGCCGGCCAGAAGAGCGCCTCGCTCGACTCGGCCAACACCAAGCGCTGCTGGGGTAGCTGAAGATGCGCATCCGCTTCGTCGCCGTGTTTGCCCTGTTGCTGGCCGTGTGTGCCGTTGCCCAGGCGGGCGACTACTACAAATGGACCGACGCCCAGGGCACGGTGCATTACTCGCAGACGCCGCCGGCCGGCCAGGATTCGAAGCCGGTGTATGTCAACGACGGTGCGCCGACGCCGCCGCTGCCCGGAATGAACAACGCGCCGGCCACGCCCGCGCAGAAAGCCAAGGTGCAGGCCAATCGGGCGGCTGTCCAGAACGCCAACAGGGAAGCGATTGCCGCCAATTGCAAGGCCGCGCAGCAGAACATCAGCGACCTTCAGGGCCGTCGCCCGATGGTGAAGGCGGGCGGCGATCCCGCGGACGCGCACGCGCTCGATCCGGAAGCGCGCAAACAGGCGCTGGCCGATGCGCAGAAGCAGGCCGACATTTATTGCACGCACAAGCCATAGGTATCCGCCGATGTCCTTTTCCCGCGCGCGTGGATTCAGCCTGGTCGAGTTGATGATCACCGTCCTGGTGGTGGCCGTCCTGACGGCGGTCGCCTGGCCGAACTTCCGCGACTTCATGCATCGCAACACCGTCACGTCCCAGGCCAACCAGGTGCTGGCTGCGTTGCAGTACGCGCGCAACGAGGCGGTGAGCCGCCGCTACCCCGCCGCCGTGTGCGCGAGCACGGATGGCGCGTCCTGCACGTCGGGCGACACCAGCTACGAAAACGGCTGGATGATCTGGCGCGACGGCACCCTGAGCGGAACGCCCAGTTACAGTTCCGCCGGCACGCCCAAGGACGAACTGCTGCGCGTGGTAGATGCGCAAAGCGGCGTCAGCATCCGGCCCTTCAACAGCGGCGGTGCGCTCGGGACCATCGCGTTCGACCAGCGCGGTGCCGTCATCGGCGCCGACGGCGTCATCAACGTCGTGGTCTGCGCCAAGGAGAAATCCGAGGATGCGCTGGGTACCAATTCGCAGAGGGTGCCCGGCAAGTACGTCCGCGTGGACACCTCCGGGCGGTTGACCGTGCAGAACCTCGCCACCACCGACAAGTGCGACCAGGCCCCGGGCTGAGATCGGCCGCGGAACAATTTCCGGCGCAAGCGCTGCGGCCAAGGGGTGGCATCTTCAGCGGCGCGACACGTGCGGGTCGCCGGGCACATACCAGCGCCACGGCTGCTCGGTTGCGCGCGAGATGCCGATCCGCCGCGCGATCGCGGGTTTGCGCGGCGGCGGCGTGCCGTCGCCGAGTATCGCCAGGCCGCTTCCCGGCGTAACCAGGTCGGCGCCGTTGAATGCGCCGGTGATGCCGAGCGCCTGGCACAGCCGTGCCGGGCCGCGGCACAGGTCGCGGTCGCGGCGGCAACCGGGGCGCGCCGTGCGCATGGCCTCCAGCCCGGTCAGCGGCGCCAGCGCGCGCAGCAGCACGCCCACCCCTTCGCCCGCTTCGCCGCACACCGCGTTGCAGCTCCAGTGCAGGCCGTAGCTGAAATAGACGTATAGATGGCCGGGCGCGCCGAACATGACCGCATTGCGCGCGGTCATTCCGCGGTACGCATGGGCGGCCGGGTCCAGCTCTCCGCAATAGGCCTCCACCTCGACGATGCGGCCGCTGCGGCCATCGGACCGGCACAGGATCTTGTTCAGCAGTTGCGGGGCCACGCGGCGCGGGTCGCGGCGGTAGAAGTCGCGATCAAGCACCTTGGGATCGGGTTCGGGCACGGGAGTCCGGTGGAAGCGGGCAGGGGAAGCGGGAATTGCATGGTAGCGCCGTGCCGGCCACGCCGGCCCGGCACCGGCCCGGGTTCATTCGCGGCCGATGGCCAGTACCTTGCCCGGATTCATCAGACCGCGCGGATCGAGCGCCTGCTTGATCGAATGCATCAGCGCGAGTTCCACCGGATCCTTGTAGCGAACCAGCGCGTCGCGCTTGAGCTGGCCCACGCCGTGTTCGGCGCTGATCGAACCGCCCACCGCGTGCACGCTGTCGTGCACCACTTCGAACACCGCGTCCTGGCGGGCCAGCAGCGCGGCCTCGCTCCAGCCCCCGCCGGGCGCCACGTTGTAATGCAGGTTGCCATCGCCGAGGTGGCCGAAGATCACGTGGCGCACGCCCGGGAACGCCTGCTGCAGCGCGCGGTTGGTGTCGCGCACGAAGGCTGCCATGCGCGATACCGGCACCGACACGTCGTGCTTGATGCTCTTGCCTGCCTCCCTTTCGGCCAGCGGGATGCTCTCGCGCAGGTGCCATAGCGCCTTGCTCTGCGCCGTCGAGCCGGCAATCACCGCGTCCTTGACGAAACCGGATTCGATGGACCGCGACAGCACGGATTCGAACCGCTCGCGCGCGTGCGCCTCGCCCTCGTTGTCGGACAGTTCCAGCAGGGCGTACCAGGGCAGCGCCGCCGCCGCTCCTTCGAAAGGCGGCCGCTGCTGCGGGAAGCGACGCACCACCTCCACGAGGCAATCGCCGGCCATCAGCTCGAAGCCGGTGAGCGCGGCCCCGAAACCGTGGCGCGCCATGCCCAGCGCGGCGACCGCATCCTCGATGGACGACAGCGCCAGCAGGGCGGTGCAGCGCGCGTCCGGCAGCGGATACAGCTTGAGCGTTGCGGCGGTGATGATGCCGAGCGTGCCCTCGCTGCCGATGAACAGGTCGCGCAGGTCGTAGCCGGTGTTGTCCTTGCGCAGTCCGCGCAGCCCGTGCCACACCTCGCCGCTCGCGGTGACGACCTCGAGCCCGAGCGTGAGCTCGCGCATCGTGCCGTAGCGCAGCACCTGGGTGCCCCCGGCATTGGTGGCGAGGTTGCCGCCGATCGTGCAACTGCCCTCGGCGGCGAGACTGAGCGGGAACAGGCGGCCCGCTTCGCGCGCGGCCTCCTGCACGCCCTGCAGGATGCAGCCGGCCTCGACGTCCATCGTGTCGTTCTCCGCATCCACGCCGCGGATGCGGTTCAGGCGCTTGAGCGACAGCACCACCGCGCGCCCGGAATCGTCCGGCGTCGCACCTCCGCAGAGTCCGGTGTTGCCGCCTTGCGGCACGATCGGCACGCCCGCCCCTGCGCACAGCCGCACCACCGCGGCGACCTCTCCGGTCGTGGCGGGGCAGGCCACCGCCAGGGCGCGCCCGTCGTAGCGTCCGCGCCAGTCCGTGAGGTAGGGCGAGGCATCGGCTTCCGTCAGCACATGCCGCTGTCCGATCGCGTCGCGCAACGCATCCAGGGGGCTCATGACCAAGGGGACTCGTGGTTTGGCGGCAGGGATTTCCGCCATTGTAGGCGCTGCGTGCGCGGAGTCCGGGGTGTACGCGCCGGATGGCCGGGTTGCGTCCGCGGCGATGCGCAAGGAGTAAAGTAAAACGCCACGTTGGGAATGGAGGCTCGCCATGCTCGTCGCGTTTTCTGTCTGGCCGAACGGCGGGCCAGGCGGCGATTCCCTGCACGACGCGGTTGCCGCGGCGGTGAGGGTCGTCCGCGCATCCGGACTGCCCAATCGCACCGATTCGATGTTCACGACGATCGAGGGCGAATGGGACGAGGTGTTCGACGTGATCCATCGTGCCGCCGACGCCGTCGCCGCCTACGGGCCGCGCGTGGACCTGATGATCAAGGCAGACATCCGGCCCGGGCACGCCCACGAGCTCGACGGCAAGGTGGAGCGCCTGGAGAAGGCCATCGCCGCGCAGGAGAAGGCGGCGCGACAGCGATCGAACCCGTGACACCTGCCGTGTGAAGGGTCGCTGCCATGCGCGTGTGAAGGGTGGTTGCCATGCGCACGCTGGCTGGAGATGGTGGGCGCGACTCAGGATCGAACCTGTGACACCTGCCGTGTGAAGGTTCGCTGCTATGCGAACGCTGTCCTGCTGGCTTTGAGGGATGGTGGGCGCGACAGGGATCGAACCTGTGACACCTGCCGTGTGAAGGTTCGCTGCTATGCGAACGCTGGGAAGGTGGTGAGCGCGACAGGGATCGAACCTGTGACACCTGCCGTGTGAAGGTTCGCTGCTATGCGCACGCTGGCTGGAGATGGTGGGCGCGACAGGGATCGAACCTGTGACACCTGCCGTGTGAAGGCAGTGCTCTACCGCTGAGCTACGCGCCCCAGCTTAGCCGCGAAAGTCTACGGGCACCCGCGGCCCGGGTCAAATCCGTGCGGCCCGTGAAACGCGCGTGGCTGGCGCACCGACTACAATGCGTGCCTTCAATGCCGCGCCCGGAGCGCACCATGGAACACATCCTGCACGCCTTGCGCGATTTCGAGATCACGCCGTGGAAGCTGGTCGGCTTCATCGGCACCTTCACCTTCACCGCGCGCTGGTTCGTGCAGCTGTACGCCACCAAGCGGCACAAGAAGGTGGTCATGCCGATGGCATTCTGGTATCTGTCGGTGTGCGGCAGCGTGCTGCTGCTGGCCTACTTCATCTTCGGCAAGAACGACTCGGTGGGAATCGTCTCGAATTTCTTCCCGCTGTTCGTGTCGCTGTACAACGTCAGCGTGCACCTGAAGCACAAGGAGCGGGAGACGGTCGCGCCCGGAGGGCCCGAGGAGAGCTGAAACCCGGGGGTCACTCCGGATCGTAGTCAAGGTTGGACGCGAGCCAGCGCTCGGCTTCGGCCACGCTCCAGCCTTTTCGCTTCGCGTAGTCCTCGACCTGTTCCTTGCCCAGCCGACCGACCACGAAGTACTGGCTGCGCGGATGCGAGAAGTACCAGCCCGACACCGCCGCCGCCGGATACATGGCCATGCCTTCGGTGAGTTCGATCCCCGCGTTGTTCGTCGCATCGAGCAGCGCGAACAGCGTGCGCTTCTCGGTGTGGTCCGGGCAGGCGGGGTAGCCCGGCGCCGGACGGACCCCGCGGTACTTCTCCGCGATCAGCGCATCGTTGTCGAGCGATTCGTCATCGGCATAGCCCCAGAACTCCTTGCGCACGCGCTGGTGCATGCGCTCGGCGAAGGATTCGGCCAGGCGATCGGCCAGCGCCTTCAGCAGGATCGCCGAGTAATCGTCGTGTTCGGCACGGAAGCGTTCGAGGTGTTTCTCGATGCCCAGCCCCGCGGTCACGGCGAAGCCGCCGATCCAGTCGGACTTGCCCGAGTCCTTCGGCGCGATGAAGTCCGCAAGGCAGAAGTCCGGCCGCTCGGGCGGCTTGTCGGCCTGCTGGCGCAGATGGTGCAGCATGATCGGCTTTTCCCTTCTCCCTTCGGGAGAAGGTGCCCCGTCAGGGGCGGATGAGGGTTCGGTTGAGCTGGAGCGCTCAGCTTCGACCGAACCCTCACCCCCGGCCCCTCTCCCGGTGGGAGAGGGGAGATAAATCTCCACATCATCGCCGACCGAGTTCGCCGGCCACAATCCGATCACCGCGCGCGCGGTCAGCCATTTCCCGGCGACCAGCCTGTCCAGCATCGCCTGGGCATCGTCGAACAGTTCGCGCGCCTGCGCGCCGACCACCGCGTCGTCGAGAATGGCCGGGTAATGGCCGGACAGTTCCCAGGCCGAGAAGAACGGCGTCCAGTCCAGGTATTGGCGCAGTTCTTCCAGCGGATAGTCGTCGAAGACCGTGATGCCCGGCTTGCGCGGCGCGGGCGGCGTGTAGTTCGCCCAGTCGCCGTCGAACTTCTGCGCGCGGGCGTGTTCCAGCGAAACCAGTTTCTTGCCGGGCCCGCGGTGCTTGTGGCGTTCGCGGATCTCGGCGTATTCGCTGCGGACTTTCGCGAGAAAGTCATCGATGAGCTCCTTCGAGACCAGCGTCTGCGCCAC
>DASVDY010000025.1:0-7352 GCA_036380855.1 Rhodanobacteraceae bacterium | reverse complement strand
GTCGAGCCGGACACCACCTTGGTGATGGATTCCAGCCGGTGCTGCTTGTCGCCGGGATTGATGCGCTCGGGGCTGTAGCCGGCGAAGAAATCCACGTTGAATTTCAGGCCCGACTCGCGCTCGATGATCGGCACGCACACTTCTTCGGTCGCGCCCGGATAGACGGTGGATTCGAAGATGACGATGCCGCCGCGCTTTATCGCGCGACCGACGGTGCGGCTGGCCGATTCCAGCGGCGACAGGTCGGGCCGCTTGAACGAATCGATCGGCGTGGGCACGGTGACGATGAAGACGTTGCAGCCCTCGAGGTCCTTCGCGTCGTCGCTGCATCGCAGATTGGCCGACGCGCGCAGGTCCTCGGGCAATACTTCCAGCGTGTGGTCGCGGCCCTCTTTCAGTTCCGCGATGCGTTGCCTGTTGACGTCGAAGCCGAGCGTGGGCAGCACGCGGCCGAAGCCGACCGCCAGCGGCAGTCCGACGTAGCCCAGGCCGATGATGGCCAGCCGCACTTCATCCGGCGCCGGCAGCGGCGCGACCGCAGATTCCATTGCAAACGCTCCCATCCAGAGTGGCTGGTTATCCTGACACGCGGCGCGTGAAGTTCAAACTGACAAGGGCAATTCCTATCAGCCCGATGCCGATCCACTCGGCCGTGTCCGGCCGCTCGTGCAGCAGCGCCCAGGCGAACAGCACGCCCGCGATCGGCACCAGCAGGCTGGTGAGGCCCGCCACCTGGGTCGGCAGGCGCTGCACGATCAGCAGCCACATCGCCCACGCGATGCCCGACGACAGCAACGCGTTGTAGGCCAGTGCGCCGACCAGCCCCGGCGCCCAGACCACCGCGCGTTCCGGCACCAGCAAGGCGATCGCCACCAGCACCACGGTGCCGAACAGCATCTGCCAGGCGGTCAGTTGCAGCGGGCCGACCCGGCTGCGCTGGAACACACGCTTGGAGACCACGGTGCCGATCGCCCACGCCAGGCCGCCGGCCAGCGCGAGCACGGTGCTCGCCACGCTGCCGAGCGCGTGCCAGGGCTCGATCACGAAGAGCAAGCCGATCGCCGCCACCGCAATGCAGGCCCATTGCACCGCGCGCGGCTTTTCGCGCAACCACTTCCATGCCAGCGGCACCATCCAGAACGGCATGGTGTAGGCGAGCAGCGCGGTCTTGCCGGCGCCGCCGCCGACCAGCGCCCACTGCACCAGCGCCTGGAAGGCGGTGGTTTGCATCAACCCGATCACGATCGTCGGCAGCAACGGCGGCATTGCGAACGATTCACGCCGGAGCGCCATCAGCGCGAACAGCACCACGGTCGCCGCGACGTAGCGCATCGCGGAAAACGTGAACGGGCCGCAGAACTCCAGCGCCCACTTCATCACCGTCCAGTTCAGCGACCAGATCACGGTCAGCACCGGCAAGGCGATCCAGGCGGCGCGTTCGGAAGCGCGGGAGTCGGTCATCGGATCAGCGGCCGCGAAGGGAAGCGTAGGATAGTGCGGAGCGCTGCCATTCCCGCCTTCCCTGCAAGGACCACGTGATGAAACGGTATTTCGTCGCTTGCGTAATGGGTGTGTTGTCGCTGGGCGCGTTCGCCGCGCCGGCGCCGAAGGGCCACTGGCACGTGCTGCAGCGCTGGCAGATCGGGGGCGAGGGCGGATGGGATTACCTCGCCTTCGATCCGGCGACGAAGCATCTCTACGCCAGCCGCTCCGATCGCGTGGTCGTGCTGGACGTCGGCAGCGGCAAGCCGATCGGCGAGATAGCCGGACTGTCGGGCGTGCACGGCATTGCGGTCGCGCAGGACCTGCATCGCGGCTTCATCAGCAACGGCCGCGCGAACACGGTGACGGTGTTCGATCCGGCGACCTTGAAAATCGAGCAGACGATCGCCGTGCGCGGCGAGAACCCGGACGCAATCCTTTACGACCCGTATTCGAAACGCGTCTTCACCTTCAACGGCCGCAGCCACGACGCCAGCGTGATCGACGCGGCAAGCGGCAAGCTGCTCGGCACCATCGCGTTGCCGGGCAAGCCCGAGTTCGCGGTCAGCGATTCGCGCGGCCACGTCTACGACAACATCGAGGACAAGGGCGAGCTGGTCGAGATTGATCCGCGCGCGATGAAGGTGACGCACACCAGGGGCTTGAAGGATTGCGAGGATCCGACCGGGTTGGCGATGGATGTCGCGCGGCGCCGGCTGTTCTCGGTGTGCCAGAACGACAACATGGCAGTGACCGATTCCGACTCGGGCAAGTCCGTCGCAAGCGTGCCGATCGGCGAAGGCCCGGACGGCGCCGCGTTCGATCCGCAGCGGCAACTCGTTTTCAGTTCCAATGGCGAAAGCGGCACGCTGACCGTGGTACACGAGGATGATGCCGATCATTACCGCGTGCTCGTCAACGTGCCGACGCAGAAGAGCGCGCGCACCATGGCCCTGGACCCGGGTGGCGATATTTACCTGTCCGCCGCGCAATTCGGTCCGCGGCCGAAGCCGGACGCCTTCAATCCGCACGCGCGTCCGCCACTGGTGCCGGGCAGCTTCACGATTCTGGTGGTGGGGCAATGATGCGTCGGTGCGCAGTGTCAGTGTGACGCACTGCACGTCTTTGCGTTCAGGTGGCAACGCGCGCTGAATCGGGCAGCAACAAAGCTTGCGCGTTCGCTGATCGCGAGCACAAGATCGAGATGTCCGCACGCGTGTGCAGTCCTGCGCGACGACTCTCCCCTGAACCACCTGCGAGACAACCATGAAAACGCAACGTCCTGTGCTCACCCTGCTGTGCGCCGGTTTGCTGACCGTGTTTGCCGCACAGGCCATCGCCGACGATGGCACCGGATCCACGACCACCACGACCACAACCACGACCAGTACGACCAGTACGGAAGCGACCCGACTGGCCAATCGCTATGCGACCTTCGCCGGTTCCGAGTCCAATTCCGAGGCGCTGGTGGATGCGCTGCGCAACGGCACCTCGGCAACGCTCGACACCACCACCACCACCACCGTCACCAATCCGGACGGCACCACCAGCACCAGTACCACCACCACGCCGACGACCATCCAGCCTGCGACCGGCAAGATGGGCTGGGGCAACGTCAACATCGCCCTGGCGCTTGCGCAGGACGAGTTGAAGCAGATGGGCATCACCGATCCGACCGCCGACCAGATCAACGCCGTGCTCAACGGCGGCACCATCACCCTGGCCGACGGCAGCACGCAAACCCTGCAAGGGATATTGGCGCTGCGTGCGGGGGGTGAAGGCTGGGGCCAGATTGCCAACACGCTCGGTTTCAGGCTGGGCGACGTGGTAAGCGCTTCCAACAGCAATGGTCATTCGCAGGCCGGTGCGGAGCACGGCAACAAGCCCGAGGTCGCCAACGCTCATCCGGACAGGGTGGAGCACCCCACCCATCCGGATCGCCCGCAGCGTCCTGATCGCCCGCAACGTCCCGATCGGCCGCAGCGCCCCGACCATCCCGATCACGTCGGCCGCCCCGGCGGCTGATCGCCCGCTTCGAAATTCCGCGCGGGCGCCGCAAGGCGCCCGCCCGCGATCCATCGTCCCGAGGAAATCCATGATGAATTGCAAGAAGCCGCTCGCGACTTTCATCCCCTTGTTGCTGCTTGCGCTCTCCGCGACCGCGGCACACGCCGACGACGGCAGCGGGCGCGTCACGCTCGGTGCCGGCGTGGATTACAGCACCGGCAAATACGGAACCGACTTCAACACTGATATCTGGGATGTGCCGCTGAGCGTCGGCTACGAGGCCGATCGCTGGTCGGTGAAGCTGACCGTGCCGTATATCAACATCAGTGGCGCGAGCAACGTCATTCCCGGCGTGGGCCGCGTTGACAACGGCAATCCGCACGGGCGCGGACATGGCAGGGGCAACAGCGGCGGCGGCGGCGGTGGCACCACACCTCCCCCGACCGTGACCAGCGGCTCCGCGTCCGGACTCGGCGACGTGGTCGCGCAGGCCACCTACGGACTGGTGCGCAACGACGATGCGAAGTTCGGACTCGACCTCACCGGCAAGATCAAGTTTGGTACCGCGAACGAGAACGAGGGGCTGGGTACCGGCAAGAACGACTACGGCGTGAATCTCGACGCGTACAAGGGCTTCGGTCCGTGGACGGCTTTTGGCGGCGTGGGCTGGACAAAATACGGCAGCTCGACATTCATCCCGCTGCACAACGGATGGAACGGCAATTTCGGCGCGGGCTACAAGCTCAGCGATTCCGACAGCGTCGGTGCGTATTACTACTACCGCGAGAGGATCTCGGATGCGGGGTTCGCGCAGCGCGAGTTGACCGGCTACTGGAATCACCACTTCAGCGACACGCTGCGCCTGCAGGCCTACGCGCTGGCCGGCTTCTCCGACGGCAGCCCCGATTGGGGCCTGGGCGCCTCGCTGAAATACGCATTCTGATGCGATGAACCGCCACGCCGCGCGCGCGAGGCGCGCGGCGTGCGTTCACGCGGTTCTGAATCGGTCCGCGCTGCAATGGCGCGGATGGCCAAAATCCGCATCGGCATTTCCGGCTGGCGCTATCCGCCCTGGCGCGGCGTTTTCTATCCGAAGGAACTGGTGCAGCGCCGGGAGCTGCATTACGCGTCGCGCCGCTTCCCGACCATCGAATTGAACGGCTCGTTCTACTCGCTGCAACATCCGCAAAGCTATGCCCGCTGGTACGAGGACACCCCGCGCGGCTTCGTGTTCGCGGTGAAGGGGCCGCGCTTCATCACCCATCTGAAGCGGCTGCGTGAGTTCGATGCGCCGCTGGCCAACTTCTTCGCCTCCGGCGTGTTCCTGCTGCGCGAGAAGTTCGGCCCGATCCTGTGGCAGTTCCCGGGCAACTTCAAATACGACCATGACCTGTTCGCGCGCTTCTTCGAGCGGCTGCCGCGCGACACGGAAGCGGCGCTCGCGCTCGCGCGCCGCCGCGACTTCCGCATGAAGGGCCGCGCCCGTTTGTCCGTGGATCGCCCTCGCAAGCTGCGCCACGCGATCGAAATCCGCCATCCCAGTTTCCTGGACGAGGATTTCGTCGCGCTGCTGCGCGGGCACGGTATCGCGCTGGTGGTGGCCGACACCGCGGGCAAGTGGCCGTATGTGGAAGACCTCACCGCCGATTTCGTGTACATGCGCCTGCACGGCGACGAGCAGTTGTACGTGAGCGGGTATACCGACGCGGCGCTGGACCGCTGGGCGAAACGCATCCGTACCTGGAGCGCGGGTTCGCAGGTGGACGATGCGGAATTGATCTCGGAGAAGCCGCCGAAGTCGCGGCGATCGCGCGACGTGTATTGCTACTTCGACAACGACGCCAAGGTGAAGGCGCCGTTCGATGCGATGAGGCTGGCGGAGAAGCTGGGCCTGCGGTGATGTAGAGCAGCGGACGATGCCCGTCGAAACTGAGCTGAGGGCTCTTATCGCTTGCGCAACCGCTCGACGGGAAACGTCGCGATTTCCTCGCCGCCTGTGCGCCGCGGCTGGCCTTCCGGCGGGCCCCACGCGTGCAGCTCCACCACCTCCCAGGTCGCGGGAATCATTCCGTCCACGCGCAGGGTTTCGTAGGCATCGAACATGCGCGCGAAGCGCGCCTTGCCGGTGAGTCCACGCTCGCGGTGCGCATCCGCATTGGTTGCGCCCAGTCCTTTCAATTCGCGCAGCAGGTCGCGCGGGTGCGCATAGCGCGACAACAGGTGGTCGGCATCCAGCACCGGATCGCGCAGGCCCGCGGCGAGTGCGGCGTCGCCGAGGTCGTGCATGTCCAGGAACCGGCTGACGTGCGGGTACGTGTTGTCGGCGGTCGCCCAGGCCTGACGCAATTCGCGCAACGTGTCCGGCCCCAGCGTGGACACGGCCATGAAGCCGCCGGGCTTCAGCACGCGTGCGAATTCCGAGAACAGTTCGCGCGGCGATTCGCACCACTGGATGCACAGGCTGGAGTGCAGCACGTCCACGCTGCGGTCGGGCAGCGGCAGCGCGAGCGCATCGCCGCACACGCGCGAAAACGGCTTCATCCAGCCGGCGTGCCGGCGCGCCGCGCGCAGCATCGGCAACGCGATGTCCAGTGCGATCACCTGCGCGCGCGGCCAGCGGCGCTTCAGGATCGCCGCGCCGCGGCCGGTGCCGCAGCCCAGGTCGAGCACGCACGTCGGCGTGCCTTCGTAATAATCCAGCCGTTCGATCAGGCGCGACTGCACGCGCCTTTGCAGGCCGTCGTTGGCCTCGTAGCTCGAGGCCGCACGGCCGAACGCGCGCTGCACCTGCTTGCGATCGAACCGGAACGCGCTCATCGCGACGCGCCTGCCGGCGCCGCGCCACGGCCTTCGAGCAAGGGTTCCAGCGCCGCGACGACGTCGTCCGCGTGGCCGATGAAGGGCGCATGCCCGCCGCCGCCGATACAGGTGAACGTGCCGTGGCACGCGCGCGCTCCCCATTGCATCGCCTGCCATGGCACCAGCCGGTCACGACGCCCCGCGACCCAGGCGCTCGGCTGCGCAAGCTCGTGCACGCGCGCGCGCAGATCGGCGTGTTCGAGCACGTCCAGTCCTTCGCGCAATGCGCGCACCGAAGGCGCCGTTTCCGCGAAGGTATCGCGCCGCAACTGGCGCAGATCCTCCTGCGCGCTGTCGCTGCCGAGCGCCTCCAGCGCGAGGAAGCGCTCGAGGGTGGCGCGATGATCTTTTCGCAAATCGGTCGCGAACTCGCGCAGGATTTCCGGCGAGATCGCGTGCGACCAGTCCGGACCACGCACGAAACAGGGCGACGCGCACATCATCGCCACCGCGCATACCTGGTCCGGAAAGTCCAGCGCGGCCTGCAGCGCGATCACCCCGCCCAGCGACCAGCCCAGCCAGATCGCGAACGGCACGACCTGCGCGATGGCGCGGGCGCAGTCGGCAGGCCGCAGTGGAACTTCGCTCTCGCGCGACCGGCCGTGGCCGGGCAGGTCCACCAGGTGCAAGGTGCAGCGCGACTGCAATCGCTCGACCAGCGGCGCGAAGACCGCGCTGGTCATGGCCCAGCCATGCAGCAGCACCAGATGCGTGTCGCCGCGGCCGCGGGTCTCGACAAAAAGATCAGGCATAGCCGTGCATCATAGCGGGGATGCGGCTTTCGCCGACCCGTTGCGGGCCCCGGTCACGTGGGCGGCCAGTGCATCCAGCAGTCGGTCCACGTCCACCTCTTCGTGCGCCGCGGAAAACGTGACGCGCAGGCGCGCGCCGCCCGCCGGCACGGAAGGCGGGCGGATTGCGCCGACCAGCACGCCCGCTTCCTCGAGCCCGGCGGCTGCACGCATCGCCGCATCCGCATCGCCCAGCAGGATCGGCTGGATCGG
>DASVDY010000024.1:0-2016 GCA_036380855.1 Rhodanobacteraceae bacterium | reverse complement strand
CGGCCAAGTTCGCAGCGCTGGAGAAGGCCGGCGTCACGACGGTGAAGTCGCCGGCGGACCTCGGCAAGACGCTGGCGGGGAAGATGAAGGGCTGATCCGTGGTGCTGGATTAGAATGTGAGGCCGCGTTGATCGCGGCCTTGCTGTTTCAGGAGCTCGAAAAGCATGTCCCTCCGTTTCGCGCTCGCCCAATGCGACTTCCCGGTCGGCGCGGTGGCGGCCAACGCGGCGCGCATCGCTGAACTGGCGAACGAAGCGCGCGCGCGCGGCGCGGCGATGGTCGCGTTCCCGGAGCAATCCCTGTGCGGTTATCCGGCGGAGGACCTGCTGCTGCGCCCCGGGTTCCTCGCCGGCTGCGAAAAGGAACTCGCTTCGCTCGCGGAAGCCATCGACGGCATCGCCGCTGTGGCCGGACATCCGCATGCGCTGGGCGAGGTTTACAACGCGGCTTCCGTGATCGCGGACGGCGAAGTCCAGGCGACGTATCACAAGCAGGCGTTGCCGAATTACACCGTCTTCGACGAGAAGCGCTGGTTCCGGCCCGGCCATGAGCCGCTGGTGTTCGACTGCCAGGGCGTGCGGATCGGCATGCTTGTCTGCGAGGACATCTGGCAAGCCGAACCGGCCGCGAAAGCTGCCGCGAACGGCGCGCAACTGCTGCTGGTGATCAACGCCTCGCCCTACGACACGCGCCAGGCCGCGACACGCGAAGCGTTGCTTGCGCAGCGCGCACGCGAGAACGATCTGCCCATCGCCTACGTCAACCTGATCGGCGGGCAGGACGACCTGCTGTTCGATGGCGCGTCGCTGCTGGTCGCCGCCGATGGCGAGGTGCTGGCGCGTGCGCCGTCTTTCGAGGAACACCTGCTGTTCGTCGAATTCGATGCGCACACGCGCACGCTGCGCGCGCTCGACTGGCCCGCGCGCATTGACGACAGCGAGGAAGCGATCCTCTACGCAGGCCTGGTGCGCGGCGTGCGTGACTACGTGGGCAAGAACGGATTCCGGAACGTGCTGCTGGGCTTGTCCGGCGGCATTGATTCGGCCCTGACGCTGGCGATCGCGGTGGACGCGCTGGGCGCCGACAGGGTGACGGCGGTGATGCTGCCGTCGCGCTACACGTCGGCATTGTCGTTGCGCGAGGCGCACGCGCAGGCGCAGGCGCTTGGCGTGCGCTACCTCGATCTCTCCATCGAGCCTGCTTGCGATGCGCTGGCGGCCACGCTGGTGGCGGCCAGCGGCGAGGTGGGCGATCTCACCGCGCAGAACCTGCAATCGCGCAGCCGCGGCGTGCTGCTGATGGCATTGTCCAACCAGACCGGCGCGCTGTTGCTGACCACCGGCAACAAAAGCGAGATGGCGGTGGGTTACGCGACGCTGTACGGCGACATGTGCGGTGCCTACGCGCCGTTGAAGGACGTCTACAAGACGCAGGTGTACCGGTTGGCGAGGTGGCGGAATAAAGCAGGGACCAGGGACCAGGGACCAAGGACCGAAAGCGCGTCCTTTGCCCGGTCCCCGGTTCCCGGTCCCCAGTCCCCCGTTCCCGTTGCGGTGATCGAACGCCCCCCTTCGGCGGAACTGCGCGCCGGCCAGGTCGACCAGGATTCGCTGCCGCCCTACGACATCCTGGACGGCATCCTCGCGCGCTACATCGAGGGCGCGCAGTCGCAGGCGGAGATCGTCGCGGCGGGATTCGAAGCGGAGACCGTGCATCGCGTGGTGCGCATGGTGCTCGCCAACGAATTCAAGCGGCGCCAGGCCGCGCCGGGCCCGCGCGTGTCCACCTGCGCGTTCGGCCGCGAGCGACGGTATCCGATCAGCTCGGGCTGGCGTTGATGTGGAGGCGCTTCCAGTCATCCCGGCGAAAGCCGGGTCCCAGTGACTCTGGCGACTCTCGTGTTCGACATCCCTGTCTTTTCCGCGCCGTCCCGCGTCGCGGGTTACTTTCCTTTCGGGGAAAGTAACCAAAGCCATTGGCGCCGGGCATGACGGCCTCGCCAACATCCGGTTGGCT
>DASVDY010000023.1:0-17607 GCA_036380855.1 Rhodanobacteraceae bacterium | reverse complement strand
ATGCCGCCTGCCGCGCCCAGCCACAGCACCGGGATCTCGCACGCGCGCAGCGCATCGGCCACGGCGAGGCCGGGGAAGATGTGGCCGCCGGTTCCGCCGGCCATGATCAGCACGGGCGCGTTCGCGTGGCTCATGCGTGCACCTGCCCGACATGCGGCTCGACGCGTCCGCGCGCCGCGAGCGGCAACGGTTGCGCCGGCGAACCCTTCGCGCGCGGCGCTACCACGCGCGTGGCCATCCGGCGCGCGTCTTCGGCGCGGTGGATTTCAAAGCTGGCGCGCAACAGCACGCCCAGCATCACGCAGGTCATCAGCACGCTGGAACCGCCGGAGCTGATCAGCGGCAGCGTCAGACCCTTGGTCGGCAGCACGCCAAGGTTCACGCCCACCGACACCAGCGCCTGCAGGCCGATCATCAGCGAGATGCCGAAGGCGACGTAACCGGCGAAGCGCTGCCCCACCTCCACGCCGCGCAGGCCGAGCATCAGTCCACGCCCGACCAGCAGCGCGAACAGGCCGAGCACGAACACGATGCCGGCCAGCCCGAGCTCCTCGCCGATCACCGCGAGGATGAAGTCGGTGTGCGCCTCGGGAAGATAGAACAGCTTCTGCACGCTGCCGCCCAGTCCGACGCCGAACCACTCGCCGCGGCCCACCGCGATCAGCGCCTGCGTCAGCTGGAAGCCGTCGTTGAACGGATCCTTCCACGGATCGAGGAACGAGGTCAGCCGCTTGACGCGGTAATCGGTGCTGAGCGCCAGGTATATCGCCACGGGAACAAGCGGCGCGCCCAGGATCAGCAGGTTGCGCATGCGCGCACCGGCCAGCCACACCATGCCGACGGTGACCGCGGCGATCAGCGCGGCCGAGCCGAAATCCGGCTGCGCCAGCAGAAGCGCGGCGGTGAACGCCGCCACGCCGACCGGCTTGACCACGCCGAAAAGGTCGCGCTCCACGCCTTCGCGATGGCGCACGAGATAGCTGGCCAGGTACAGCACGATGATCAGCTTCACCGCCTCGACCGGCTGGAAGCCGATCACCAGCAGGTTGACCCAGCGCCGCGCGCCGTTGATGCGCATGCCGAAGTGCGGCACGAACACCGCGAGCAGCAAGGCAAAGCCGACCAGCATCGCGCCGAAGGCGAACTTTTCCATGTAGCGCAGTTCGATCCGCATCAGCGCCAGCGCCATCGCGCCGCCCAGTGCCAGGAACAGCACGTGCCGCTTCAGGTAATAGAACTCGCCGATGTGCTGGCCGTCGGCCACCGCGATCGAACTGGACGCGACCATCACCACGCCGAAGGCGGCCAGCGCAACCCACGCGACGAGCAGCCACGGGTCGTAGCGGCCCCGCGCGCCGTGCTTGCGTATGGCTTGGGATTGGGAGAACCAGTTGCTCAACCGAAGAACCTCGTTTCCGCAGCAGGCGCCGGGGACCGGGGACCGGGGACCAAAAGCACCGCTCGCCCCGAGGTTCCGCGCGCGCGCCGGTCCCTGGTCCCTGGTCCCTGGTCCCGCTTTTTGTTGTGTTTCTTCATCACCGCACCTTCAACGTCGCCAAGCCCACCAACACCAGCACCACCGAGATGATCCAGAAGCGCACGATCACGCGCGGCTCGGGCCAGCCCTTCAATTCGAAGTGATGGTGGATCGGCGCCATCCGGAACAGCCGTCTGCCGGTGAGCTTGAAGCTCGCCACCTGCAGCATCACCGACGCGGTCTCCACCACGAAGATGCCGC
Organism: Rhodanobacteraceae bacterium; assembly: GCA_036380855.1. Classification (GTDB taxonomy): domain Bacteria; phylum Pseudomonadota; class Gammaproteobacteria; order Xanthomonadales; family Rhodanobacteraceae; genus 66-474. Next base: position 15,869 of record DASVDY010000023.1, on the reverse strand, counting down.
CCATCACCAGCAGGACGATTTCCTGGCGCACGATCACGGCCACGCAGCCGAGCGCCGCGCCCACCGCGAGCGCGCCGATGTCGCCCATGAACACCTGCGCGGGATAGGTGTTGAACCACAGGAATCCGAGCCCCGCCCCGGTCAGCGCGCCGCAGAACACCGCCAGCTCGCCGGCGCCGGGAATGCTCGGGATGCCGAGATAGTTCGAGAACACCGCGTTGCCCGACAGGTACGCGAACACGCCCAGCGCGCCTGCGACCAGCACGCTCGGCATGATCGCCAAGCCGTCCAGGCCGTCGGTCAGGTTCACCGCGTTCGAAAAACCGACGATCCAGAAGTAGGCGATCACGATGAACACCACGCCTAGCGGGTGGGCGATCTGCTTGAACAGCGGCACGAACAGCGACGTCGCCGCCGGCACGTCGGCGGTGTGGAACAGGAACACCGCGGCGGCGATGCCGACGATGGATTGCGCGAGATACTTCCAGCGTGCCGGCAACCCGCGCGAATCGCGCAGCACCAGCTTGCGGTAATCGTCGTAGAAGCCGATCGCGCCGAATGCCAGCGTCACGATCAGCACCGTCCACACGTAACGGTTGCGCAGGTCCGCCCACAAAAGCGTCCCGATCGCGATCGCGGCAATGATCAGCGCGCCGCCCATGGTCGGCGTACCGGCCTTGGAGAAATGCGATTGCGGCCCTTCGCGACGGATCACCTGCCCGACCTTGATCTCGGTCAGCCGGCGGATCACCTTCGGCCCGGCGAGCAGCGACACGGCGAGCGCGGTCAGCGCCGCCAGGATCGTGCGGAAGGTGATGTATTCGAAAAGCCGGAAGGCGCCGTAATGGCGCTCCAGCCAGAGCGCCAGTTCAAGCAGCATGTCGCGTGCCTCCCCCGCCGTCGTCCAGCAGCGCCGCGACCACGTGTTCCATGCCTGCGGAACGCGAACCCTTGACCAGCACGCTCAATCCCGCGTGCAGTTGCGTGTGCAACGCGGCGATCAGTTCCGCCTGCGTCGCGAAATGCCGGGCGTTCACCCCGAACGCCTGCGCCGCGTGCGCCGACAGCGTCCCGACCGCGAACAATTTTTCGATGCCGGCCTCGCGCGCCTGCTCGCCGATCTGCGCGTGCATGGCCGCGGCATCGCCGCCCAGTTCCGCCATGTCGCCCAGCACCAGCCAGCGTTCGCCGGGCTGCAGGGCGAGCGTCGCGATGGCGGCGCCGGTCGAACCGGGATTGGCGTTGTAGCTGTCGTCAATGACGCTCCAGCCGCCGGCCGCGAGCTGCCGGCGCAGGCGGCCGCCGACCGTGGGCGCGTTCTGCAGACCTTCGACGATCTGCGCGAGCGGCACCTCCAGCGCGCACGCGATCGCCGCGGCGGCCAGCGCGTTGCCGACGTTGTGACGACCGGGCAACGGCAACTGCACGGCCTGCGAACCGGCCGGCGTCAGCAGCGTGAAGGCGCTGCGTTCCGGTTCCAGCACGATGTTTTCCGCGCGCACGTCGGCCTTTCCGGAAAAGCCGAAGCGCAGCACGCGGCGCGAGCCGGCGAGCCCGGTGAAGAAATCCGCGAACGCGTCGTCGGCATTGATGATGGCCGTGCCGTCGGCGGGCAGCGCCTGGTACAGCGCGCCCTTGGTTTCGGCCACGCCCTCCAGAGTGCGCATGCGTTCAAGGTGCGCCGGCGCGATGTTGTTGACGAGGCCGACTTCGGGCCGTGCGATGGCGGCGAGATATGCGATGTCGCCGGGCTTGCCCGCACCCATTTCCATGACCGCGTATTCGCTGTCCTGCGGCATCGAGAGCAGCGACAGCGGCAGCCCGATCTCGTTGTTGAAATTGCCGGCATTGCTGTGGGTTCGGCCGTGGCGCTGCAGGATGGAGGCGGTGAGCGTCTTCACCGTGGTCTTGCCGTTGGAGCCGGTGATGCCTACGACGTGCGCGCGCCGCTTGGCGCGCACCGCGCTGGCGAGGTCGCCGAGCGCCAGCAGCGTGTCGGCCACCACCACCTGCGGCAGGTCGCCATTCACGCGACGCATCACCATGGCACCGGATGCGCCACGCCCGGCGGCCTGCGCGAGATGCTCGTGGCCGTCGTGGTGTTCGCCTTTCAGCGCGACGAACAATTCGTCCGCGCCGACCTTGCGCGAATCGGTGGAGACGCCGCGCACCGGGGCATCCGCGCCGTGCAGGGTGCCGCGCGTCCACAGGGCCACTTCGGAAAGGCGCAAGCTCAACATGCCCGCGCCTCCAGTGCCGTACGGGCGACGGCGAAATCGTCGAAGGGGCGTTTGACGCCCGCGCTTTCCTGATACGCCTCGTGGCCCTTGCCGGCGATCAGCACCACGTCACCCGCGCGCGCCTCTTGCAGCGCCAGTTCGATCGCGCGTGCACGGTCGCGCACCACGCGCGCACGCTGCGGCTGCGAGAACCCGGCAAGGATGCCTGTGACGATCGCGTCGCCATCCTCGCCGCGCGGGTTGTCGTCGGTAACGATGCAGATGTCCGCGTGCGCCTCCGCGATCGCACCCATTTGCGGGCGCTTGCCGGCATCGCGCTCGCCGCCGGCACCGAACACACAGATCAGATTGCCTTCGCAATGCGCACGCAACGTGGTCAGCGCCTGCTGCAGGGCGTCCGGCGTGTGCGCGTAATCCACTACCACCAGCGGACACGCGCCGCCGCCGAGGCGGTTCATGCGGCCGGTCACCGGTTCCAGCGTTTGCAACACGTCGCGGATGCGCCCGAACGGCACACCCAATGCGCCGAGCGCACCGGCCACCGCAAGCAGGTTGGCGACATTGAAGCGCCCGAGCAGGCGGCTGTGGATCGCGCCCGAACCCCAAGGCGTGCGCAGCTGGAAATCCAGTCCGCCGGCGTGCGTGCGTACGTCGGTGGCGCGCAATTCGGCGGCGTCGTTTTCGACGGCATAGCGCACCTTTCGCACGGACGGCGACAGCGTCGAGGCGAGTTCGCGTCCGAACGCGTCGTCCACATTGATCACCGCCGCGCGCAAGCCCGGCCACGCGAACAGTTTGGCCTTGGCCGCGCCGTAGGCTTCCATCGTACGGTGGTAGTCCAGATGGTCGCGGGTAAGGTTGGTGAACACCGCGACGTCGAAACCGACCGCGTCCACGCGGTGCTGGTCCAGCGCATGCGAAGACACTTCCATTGCCACGTGCGTCGCGCCGGCATCGCGGAATTGCGCCAGCAGCGCGTGCACGCTGATCACGTCCGGGGTGGTGCGCTCGCCGGCCTGCAATGCGCCGTGCAAACCTGCGCCGAGCGTGCCGATGGTCGCCGCGCGATGGCCGAGCTTGCTGAATGCCTGCGCCAGCAACTGCACGGTCGAGGTCTTGCCGTTGGTGCCGGTGACGCCGACCAGCGTCATCGCTTCGGAAGGACGGTCGAAAAAGCGTGCGGCGATTTCGCCGAGGTGGGTGCGGAGATCTTCCAGCCACACGATCGGCGCGTTGCCTGCGTGGGTTTCTGCTCTTGTGCCAATGGGACCAGGGACCAGGGACCAGGGACCAGAACCGGGACCGCTGGCCGGTCCCCGGTCCCCGGTCCCCGGTCCCGGCTTTTCGGCGAGCACGGCAACAGCGCCCTGCACCACGGCCGTTCCCGCAAACACAATCCCGTGCGCCCGCCCACCCTGCAGCGCGACGAACGCATCGCCCTTGCGCACCGCCCGCGAATCCTGGGTCAACCCGGACACGATCGTTTCGCCGCCGCGCGGGACCTGCGCGATGCCGCGCAGCAGTTCGTCCAGGCGCATGGCGGGTTGCGGAGCAGTCATGGACGTGCCTCCCGCGTCGGCTTGGGCACGCCGGCCACCGGCGCCGGTGCGACCGGTGCCGCGGATTGCGGGGTGCCGGCGTACCAGCGCTGCACGTTGTCGGGCGGCACGTCCAGAAGGCGCATCGCGCCGGTCATCACCTGGCTGAACACCGGCGCGGAGACCAAGCCGCCGAAATACATGCCGCCCTGCCCCGCGTCGCGGATCACCACCACGCCGACCAGGCGCGGGTTGTCGGCCGGGATGATTCCGCAGAACAGCGCGGTGTAGCGATTCGGCGCGTAGCCGCCGGCGATCGCGATATGCGCGGTGCCGGTCTTGCCGGCGACCGTGTAATTGGGGACGGCCGCCTGCGGCGCGGTGCTGTCCGGCGATACCACCGTCTTCAGCATCTGCATCACTTCGTGCGCGATGGTCGGGTCAATGATCGCGTGCGCGGGATTGTCCGCGCCCTTGACGAAGGTGGGCTCGCGGATCTGGCCGCCTTCCGCGATTGCCGCGTACGCGCGCGCAAGCTGCAATGGCGTGACGTTCAGGCCATAGCCAAACGAAATCGTGGCTTTCTCGAACTGGCCCCAGCCGCGCGGCGCGGGAAGATAGCCGGAGACTTCGCCGGGGAATCCGCTGTCGCTGCTGTGGCCGAAACCGAACCGGCTGAATACGTCGTACATCTGGTCGGCGGTCAGCGTCAGCGAGATCTTCGACGCGCCGACGTTGCTGGAATCCGTGATCACGTGGGTCACGTCAATCAGGCCATTGTTGCTGTCGTCGCGGATCAGGTGCCCGTTCAAGGTGAACGTGCCGGGCGCGGTGTCAATCTTGGTGGTCGGCGTCCACTTGCCCGACTCCAGCGCAGTGGCGATGGTGAAGGGCTTCATCGTCGAGCCCGGCTCCACCACGTCGGTGAGTGCGCGGTTGCGGCGCGCGGCGGGTGCGCTGCCGTCAATCGCATTCGGGTTGTAGGAAGGCACGTTCACCATCGCCAGCACTTCGCCGTCGCGCGGATCGAGCACCACCATCGAACCCGACGCGGCGTGATGCTGATCCACTGCCTGTGCGAGCGCGGTGTAGGCGAGGTACTGGATCCGGCTGTCAATGCTGAGCACGAGATCATGGCCCGGCACCGGGGCGCGCACCTGTTCCACGTCTTCCACCGTGCGACCGAGGCGATCGCGAATCACGCGCTTCAGTCCGGGTTTGCCGGCCAGCCACGAGTCGTAGGCGAGTTCCAGGCCTTCCTGGCCGCGGTCGTCAATATTGGTGAAGCCGAGCACGTGTGCGGCCACTTCGCCGGACGGGTAGTAGCGCTTGTACTCGCGCTGGCTGTTGACGCCGGGGATGTTCAGCGCAAGCACATCGTGCGCCGCTTCCGGACTCATCTGCCGACGCAGATAGACGAACTCCCGATCGCTGCGCTCCTGCAGTCGTTTCGCGAGGTCGCCCGCATCCACGTCCAGCGCTTTCGCCAGCTTCGGAATCTGGTCGGCGTGATCCAGCAGCTCCGGCGGATTGGCCCAGATCGAGACCACCGGCGTGGATACCGCCAGCGGCACGCCGTTGCGATCGAAAATGGTGCCGCGCGAAACGGGTATCGGCACCTCGCGCAGGAAGCGCGCATCGCCCTGGTCCTGATAGAACTGCTTGCGGATCACCTGCAGATCCACGGCGCGCGCGACCAGGCCGGTCGCCGCGAGCACCAGGATCGCGAGCACCAGCACCAGCCGCTTGCGCGGATTCGGCGCAGGCGCCCGGCGCGAAGTCTGCGGAGGCGGAGTCGGCGCGCGCGGGTTCATTGGCGCACCATTTGCACTTGCGCCGGCGCGGGATTGACCATGTCGAGCTGTCCGCGTGCGATCTGCTCCACGCGGCCCGGCGCGGCCCAGGTCGCCTGTTCCAGTTCCAGCCGGCCGAATTCCACGTTCAGCGCATCGCGCTCGTTCTGCAGCCGCGTGAGCTCGACGAACGACACGCGACCCTGGTGGCGCGCCCACACCACCGCGATCGCGCTGGCCATCACCGCCAGCAGCAGCACCGAAATCGCGAGCGCGCCGATGGCCTTCATGGACCCGCTCCAATCAACACTCTTTCCGCGATGCGCAAGACCGCCGAACGCGCGCGCGGGTTGGCGGCGGTTTCGGCGCCGGACGGGAACTGCGCGCGACCGATCGCGCGCAGCGGCGGTTCCGCGACTTGCGGCGGCGGCAGTCCGCGACGCGCGACTGCCGGCCGTTCACCGCGGATGAAGTTCTTGACGATGCGGTCTTCCAGGGAATGGAAGCTGATCACTGCCAGCCGCCCGCCCGGCTTCAGCACCTGCACTGCGGCTTCCAGCCCGCGTTGAAGCGAACCGAGTTCGTCATTGACGTGGATGCGCAAGCCCTGGAACGTGCGCGTGGCCGGGTGCTTGTTGCGCTCGCGGCGGCCGATCGTGCGTTCCACCAGATCGGCAAGTTCGCGCGTGGTGCGGATCGGCGCCTGCGCGCGCTGCGCCACAACCGCGCGTGCGATGCGGCGACTCAAGCGTTCCTCGCCGTAGCGCCAGAGCACGTCCGCGATTTCGGTGTCATCGGCGCGCGCCAGGAACTCCGCCGCGCTCTCGCCGCTCGTGGCGTCCATGCGCATGTCCAGCGGTGCGTCGGACTGGAACGAGAACCCGCGCGCAGGATCGTCCAGTTGCGGCGACGACACGCCCAGGTCGAGCAATACCCCATCCAGTTCGCGCGCTTCTTCCCACTGCGCGAGCTCGGCGAAATTGCCGTGGCGAATCGCCACGCGCGGATCGGCAGCAAAGGCGCGCCGTGCTTCGGCGATCGCCTGCGGATCGCGGTCCATCAGCAAGAGGCGGCCGTCGCGGTCGAGTCGCTCCAGGATCGCGCGCGCATGCCCGCCGCGGCCGAAGGTGCCGTCCAGATAGCGCCCGTGCGGGCGCACCGCAAGCCCCGCGATCGCCTCGTCACGCATCACCGGGATGTGCGCCGCCGCGCGCTCGATCATCAATCCCGTCCCGTGCATTCGCCGCCAGTGAGAACCTTCGAGCAAGCTCGGCGGTTCGCGTTTCGACCCCACCTCTCCATATCCCCACGACCCCCAACCCTCGCGACGCAAGGATCCGACCCCTTGACTCAAGGAGGCGGGGGCCCGCAACGACGTCTGCCCACTCCCGACTTCCATTCGTTGAACCCGGCGCAGATCGCGAAACGCACAGGTCACAAGCGCAATCCCGCCATGTCCTCGCTGATGTCGGCTTCGCCGATCGTCTGCCGGATCTTGGCGAGGTGCGCCTGTTCGCTCCAAAGTTCGAATTTGTTGCCCATCCCGAGCAGCACGGCTTTCTTCTCGATGCCCGCCGCCGCGCGCTGGCTCGCCGGCAACAGCACGCGCGCCGAACCATCCAGCTCGACATGGGTGGCGGCACCGACCAGCTTCAGTTGCAGGTCGCGATGCACGCGCTTGACGCTCGACAAAGCGTTGACCTGGTCGCGCACGCGCTCCCATTCCGGCTGTGGGAAGATCCAGAGGCAGCCGTGCTCGAAAGGGTTGTAGGCGAGGACCAGACGGTTGTTGCAGGCGCGCGCGATCAGCTCGCGGTAGGCGGAAGGAACCGCCAGCCGACCCTTGTCGTCCACGGTGATAGCAGTTTCGCCCTGGAACATCCGGTCTCTTCCACGATTTCCCACAAAATCACACCGAAACCCACCTTAGTCTCAGGACCTGAGATAGTCAAGGGAAATTTTGCTTGTGGATCAAAGAGAAAGCGGCGAATGTGACCGTTTTTCAAGACACTTCTGAGCTGTCATCCAGAGGTGATTGAAAGCATTGGGGTAAGTCGGCCGCAAGCGCAGCCCAAAAGGGGCAACGAAGAGGAAAGAGGAAGACCCGTCGCCGATGGCTCGCGCCGCCGCATCCTGAGACCCCGGATTCCGCCGCTACGCGGCTTCATCCGGGCTACGGGCTACGACGCAGCAACGGCGATCCGCGTCGGATTCCGGCTTCGCCGTTCCGCAGGACCTTTCGTTTTCCCGTTCGAGCGGCGACAAAGCCGTCAGGAGTGCGGCCCTGGATGGCCGGCCTCGGCGATAGAACTCCGCTCCCGACCCTTCTACGGAGCGGAGCACCCATCGAAGCAGCGGCGAAGCCGCCAGGAGTGCGGCCACGGATGGCCGGCCTCGGCGATAGAGCTCCGCTCCCGACCCTTCTACGGAGCGGAGCACCCATCGAAGCGGCGACGAAGCCGCCAGGAGTGCGGCCCTGGATGGCCGCTGCTGGCATACGGGAAGCGAAATCGCCCACGTTGCGGGGACGCCGGCGATTTCCGCGATCATGAACGATCGCACAAACGGTGGAGTCGGCCTGTAAGCCGGGTTCTGTTCGCCTTGCGGCGTGACAGTCATTCCTCTGGGCGCAGCGTCGCCGCTGCGCTCAAGCGACCAACCCGGGAACGGCGCGGGCCGCGCCATCGTTCCCCTATTCGGTCTTGCTCCAGGTGGGGTTTGCCGTGCCGGTTGGTTGCCCAACTCGCGGTGCGCTCTTGCCGCACCGTTTCACCCTTGCCACGCATCCCGCCACCCTTGTGTCGCCTTGCAGCCTGTTGGATACGGACTTGGGCGTCTTGCGCTTGCGCGCTCGAGGCCAAGTCCTCTGCTTTGCGACACAGGGGTGGCGGGATCGTTCGGCGGTCTGCTCTCTGTTGCACTTTCCGTCGGCTCGCGCCGCCCAGGCGTTACCTGGCACCTTGCCCTGTGGAGCCCGGACTTTCCTCGACGCTTGCGCGACGCGACTGTCCGGCCGACTCCACCTCGAATTATAGCGGGCGCGAAGCTGCCCATAGCCTCTTCCCGGCGAAAACCGGACCCGGCGACGACTTTTTGCGATTGTTCGAAAGGCGCCGGGTCCCGGATTCCGCGAGCAACGAACCCGCGAACGGCTCCGGAACGATGACAGCGTTTTTCCTTGCGAGACTCGAGCCTTCGAGCCTCCTACCCCCCACCGCCTTCATACAGCGCACGCCGTGGCGCGCCACTGATCGCCGCGGCGAGTTTCGCCGCCTGCGCGGGCGGCAATTCCTCGCGCAGCAGGGCATACACGCGCAGCCCCTCGATGACCTTGTCGTCGGCCGCTTCGCCTGCACCGGCCACGATCAACACGAACTCGCCTCGCCGCTGGTTGACGTCCTCGTCCAGTCGCGCGCAGATCGTTTCCAGCGTGTCGCCGATCGTGGTCTCGTACAGCTTGGTGAGTTCGCGCGACAGCCGCGCCTCGCGCCCTGCGCCGAACGCATCGCGCAGGTCCTCGCAGCATTCGCGGATGCGGTGCGCCGATTCGTAGAACACCAGCGTGCGCGGCTCGTGCGCCAGCTCGCGCAGCCGCGAGCGCCTCGCCGCCGCCTTCGCCGGAAGAAACCCCTCGAACGCGAAACGGTCGCTCGGCAACCCCGAAACCGACAGCGCCGCGATCGCGGCGCACGCGCCCGGAACGGCGCTCACCGGGCAACCCGCTTCGCGGGCGGCGCGCACAAGCCGGTAACCGGGATCGCTGATCAGCGGCGTGCCCGCATCCGAAATCAGCGCGATATCCTCGCCCGCTTCCAGTCTCGCGAGCAACGGAGCGATCGCCTCGCGCTCGTTGTGCTCGTGCAGTGCCGCAAGCGGCGTGCCGATACCGAAGTGCGCCAGCAGCGGCTTGCTGTGGCGCGTATCCTCCGCGGCGATCAGCGCCACTTCGCGCAACACGCGCTGCGCACGCGGAGAGAAGTCCTCCAGGTTGCCGATGGGCGTGGCGACCACCCACAGCGTGCCGGCGCGTCGGGTATCCATGCGTGTCCGTGATCGTGCGAGGCTTGGGCTATCATCACACATGCGCCGTGTACGCGCGGAACGCGCGTCGCCCGCACCTGGTTTCCTGCAACGGTTGTTGCGTCGAGCCGGGAACCATGAATGACGAGAGCGAGGATCGCCCGATGCGCCCCATCCGGATTGCCAATGCCCGACTGATCGCCGGCTGGATTGTCACGACGGTACTGCTCGCCGGGTGCGCCGGCCTTGGGCAACGCCCCTCTTCGAGGACACCGGCGCCGCCCGTTCCGCCGCAGCAGCAGGCGCAGTTGCTGGCCGAACACGCGCGCGCGCAGGAGGCCGGCGGCGACGCATTCGGCGCGGCGCATACCTGGGCGCAAATGGCGCCGCTGGTTTCCCCGATGGCGCGCGCCGACAACGAGAAGCAGATCCGTCGCCTGCTGCTGTCGCTCGATCCGGAGTTGCTCAAGCGCGATTACGATGCGCTGGCCGACGACGATCCGCTCAAGCCCTACGCGCGCGCGGCGCTGGAACAACTCGGCGTGGCGATGCCGCGCGCCCTGCCACAACTGGACCATCCGGTCGGCACCGAAATCGGCCAGGGCGACGCAATCACGCGCGAGGGCTTCCGGATGCCCGCGCAGATCGCACTGGTGCTACCGATGAAGGGTCCGCTCGCCACGCCGGCGGAAGCGGTGCGCGAGGGGTTCTTCACCGCGTATTTCGGCACCCAGTCGGATGCGCCGCGTCCCCAGGTGCGCAGCTACGACAGCGGCGGCACGCCGGCGCAGGCACAAGCCGCCTACAACCAGGCGGTGGCCGATGGCGCCAACCTGGTGATCGGCCCGCTCGCGCGCGGCAGCGTGTCGGCGATGTTCGCGCACGGCCTGCTGCCGGTACCGGTGCTGGCGCTGAATCATCCCGACAGCGACATGCCGCCACCGCCCGGCAGCGCCGAGTTCGGACTGCTGCCTGAAGCGGAAGGCGCGCAGGCCGCCGCGCACATCAGCGAACGCGGCGTGCGTCAGGTGGTGGTCTTCATCGGCAGCGACGATCGCGCCCGGCGCGCGGCCGCGGCGTTCAAGGCGCAGTTCGAAAGCCTCGGCGGCCAGGTGCTGAGCGAAGCCAGCCTGAGCAACGGCAACGTGGATTACTCCGACGCGATTCACGCTGCGCTGGGCGATGCGCCACCCGATGCCGGCATCGTGCTGCTGATGCGGCCGCAGACCGCGCGGCTGCTGATGCCGCAATTGCATCTCGCCAACGCGACGCAGCCGGTGTTCGCGACTTCGCTGATCTACGCCGGCGGCGACAATGCCACGGCAGACCGCGACCTTGATGGCGTGGAATTCTGCGACGCGCCGTGGTTGTTCGACGCCCAGCCCGGCCTGCCCGATCACGCCAGCATTGCGGCACAGTTGCCGGATGCGCGCGGCGCCGCGGCGCGGCTGTTCGCCTTCGGCATGGACGCCTGGGCGCTGGCGCCATATCTGGACTGGCTGCGCACGCACCCGGGCACCTACGTGCCGGGCGCCACCGGCCAGTTGACCGAGGACGCGCAAGGCCGCGTGCATCGCGTGCCGGTCTGGGCCACCTTCCGGGATGGCGTGGCGCAGCCGGTCGCGGCGGGCATGGACAATGCGCCCGCGCCCATGATGCCCGCGCCGGCGACTTCTTCCGCGCAGTGAGCGCACGCGCGGCCGGCGACGCCTTCGAGGATCGCGCGCTCGAACATTTGCAGCGCGCAGGGCTGAAACTGCTCGCGCGCAATTTCGCCACGCGCTTCGGCGAGCTGGACCTGGTGATGCGCGATGCCGACTCGGTTGTGTTCGTGGAAGTGCGTTACCGCAGGCATCTTTCTTTCGGCGGTGGCGCGGCATCGGTCGGCGCGGCCAAGCGCGAGCGGATCGTGCGCGCCGCGCACGGCTTCCTGCAGGCAAATCCGAAGTGGTCCGCGATGCCCTGCCGCTTCGACGTCGTGGCGTTCGACGGCGATGCGCGCGCCGCGGAATGCGACTGGATCAAGGCCGCGTTCGAGGTTTGAACTCCATTCGCGCCGCGACATCCAAGATGGACGCGCACTCCGGTCCGGCTTTTGGCATGGGAACATTTCGATGAAACGCACGCTTCGCATCCTTTCGATTTCCTGCCTGCTCGCCACGCTTGCGGCCCTGGCGGCGTGCAGCACCTTCACCGATCGCCGTGGCTTCAACCGCGCGCTCAACGACCGCAACGTGCAGATCACCGCCCAGCGCGCGCTGGACGACGATCCCGCCCTCGCGGGCAAGGTGCGTATCGGCACGGCGGTGTACGACGGCGTCCTGCTGCTGATCGGCGAGGCGCCGAGCGACGATCTGAAGGCGCGCGCGGAGGCCGACGTCACCGGCTATCAGGGCGTACGCCGGGTGGACAACGAAATTGACGTGATGCCGATCCCGCCGTTCTCGCAGCGTGCCGCCGACGCCGCGCTGACCGCGCGGGTGAAGGCCGCGCTGCTGGACATCACCAGCCTGCCCGGCTTCGATCCCGGCCGCGTCAACGTCAGCACCGCGCACGGCAACGTTTATCTCATGGGCCTGGTGAGCCACCGGGAAGCCGATGCCGTGACCGACATCGTGCGCCACGTCGCGGGCGTGCAGAAGGTGGTGAGGGTATTCGAGTACACCGACTGAGCGGGCTGGGAGATGGGTGGGAGGGCGCCCTGGACAAGCCCCGCGACACGCGCGGCACTTCGATTTTTGCGCCCCCGGTACGCGTCCCCGATCCCCCGACTGCGTAAACTTGCAACCATGCCGCACTCCGCAACCGTGCGATCCCCGCGCCGTTTCGATCCGCCCTGCGCAAGCGCGCACGCCAAATGAGTGAATCCCGCGCTTCTTTCGATCGGCTGCTCGCCGACATACGCGCCTGCCGCGAATGCGCGGCGTACCTGCCGCACGGGCCGCGGCCGGTCCTGCAGGCGCACCCGGATGCGCGCGTACTGATCGTCAGCCAGGCCCCTGGGCGGCGCGTGCATGCCTCCGGCATTCCGTTCGACGACAAGAGCGGCGAGAAGCTGCGCGGCTGGCTGGGCATCGACGAGCCGACGTTCCGCGACGAACGCAAGGTTGCGATCGTCCCGATGGCGTTCTGTTATCCGGGCAAGGGTGCGTCCGGCGACCTGCCGCCGCGCCGCGAATGCGCGCCGCGCTGGCATCCGCTGGTGTTGCCGCGCCTGCGCAAGATCGAACTCACGCTCGCGATCGGCGGCTACGCGATCAATGCGCTGCTCGGCCAGCGCAAGCGCGCGACGCTGACCGACACCGTGCGCGCATGGCAGGAGTATCTGGCCACGGGAATATTCCCGCTGCCCCACCCCAGTCCCCGCAACACCGCGTGGTTCGTCCACAACCCGTGGTTCGAACGCGAAGCGATCCCGGCGTTGCGCGAACGCGTGCGCGAATTGCTCGCGTAGGGCGGGATCCGCTGCTGCGCGGCGACTCCCGCCCTACAGCACCTTTTTCGATCCGTGCATCCCGATGGCGGGTCAAGACCCGCCCTACAGAAAGTGCGCGGCGACCTGCACCACGATCAACGCGTAGATGCCCGCGAGCACGTCGTCCAGCATCACGCCGAAGCCGCCGTGCACGCGCCGGTCGGCGACGCGGATCGGCCAGGGCTTCCAGACGTCGAACAGCCGGAACAGCGCGAAGCCGGCGACCATGAAAGCCGCCATCCATGGCCAGGAACTCCGTGGTGCGGCCGCCAGCGCGATCCACTGGCCGACGAATTCGTCCCATACCAGGGCGCGGTGATCGTCCACGCCCAGGCGCTTGCCCGCGACGTCGCAGGCCCACACGCCCAGCGCGAACGCCAACGCCAGCGCCGCGACGTACCAGCCCACCGGCAATTCGCGCAATGCAAACCACCATGGAATCAACGCGACCAACGAGCCGGCGGTACCGGGAGCGCGCGGCACCAGGCCCGAACCGAAGCCGCAGGCAATCCATCCGGCCGGATGCGTCAGCAGCGCGCGCAACTGCCCGCGCGTGAGGGTTTTCCGTGCCGGCAGCACTTGATCGTTCATGGCGCGAAATGCTGCCAGCCGCGGCGCGGCGGTTCCACCGCGTTGCCATTCGCTTCGCGCACGCGCACGCCCGGCTCGGCGACGATGCGCCCGATCCGCGCCGCGCCGAACCCGAGCCGCGCGAAGTCGGCGGCGATGCGGTCGGCGCGACCCACGCTCGCGGTGAAGCACAATTCGTAGTCGTCGCCGCCCGCCAGCGCGAATGCGCGGCGCTGGTCCGCGTCGAACAGCGCGAGCATCGCCGACGACAGCGGCAAGGCGTCGGCTTCCACGATTGCGCCCACGCCGCTCGCTTCGCAAATGTGGCCGAGATCGGCAAGCAGCCCGTCGGAAACATCAATGCACGCGCTCGCCACATCGCGCAGCGCCAGGCCCGCCGCGATGCGCGGTTCGGGCCGGTTCAACCGCCGCAGCAGTTCGGAACGGGCCTGCTCATTGCCCGTGTCGCGGGCTCCGAGTCCCGAGTCCTGGATCAACCGCAACGCGGCTGCGGCATCGCCCAGCGTACCCGTGACGAACACCGCGTCCCCCACGCGGGCGCCGGAGCGCAGCAACGCGCGGTTTTCCGGAACGAAGCCGAAGACGCTGGCGGTGATGCTCAACGGGCCTTGCGTCGTATCACCACCCACCAGGCTCACCGCGTGCGCGCGCGCCAGTTGTGCGAATCCGTCCGCGAAGGCCTCGGCGAAGCCACGATCAGCCCTCGGCAGGGTGAGCGCAAGCATCGCCCACGTCGGCGTGGCGCCCATCGCGGCGAGGTCGGAAAGGTTGACCGACAGCGATTTCCAGCCGAGGTCGCCTGCCGCCGTGCCACGCGGGAAGTGCACGCCCTCCACCAGCGTGTCGGTGCACGCGACCAGTTGCTGGCCCGCCGGGGGCTTGAGCAGCGCCGCGTCATCGCCGATCCCGAGCACGACGTCGCCGCGCGGTTGCGCAGTGCGGGACCGGATGATTTCGATCAGGTCGAATTCCATGGAGCGGGGGATTGGGTATGGGTAGTGGGGCGCCAAAATCAAACCGTGTCGCGAGATTGTTGCCTGACGACAAAAGGCGCGAACAGCTCCGCACCCAGAAGACGGAGCGCCCTCGCTACTCGCCCCTCTTTCCTGCTTCCGCCTCCCGCCACTCGCGCGCCAGCTTGTCCAGCACGCCGTTGACGTAGGTGTGGCCGTGCTCGGCGCCGAAGCGCTTGGCCAGCTCGATCGCTTCGTTGAGCACCACGCGATACGGCACGTCGGGGCGATGCTTCAGCTCGTAGGCACCCAGCCGCAGCGTGGCGCGTTCGATCGGATCCACCTGCTCGATGTCGCGATCGAGGAACGGCGCGAGCGCCGCGTCCAGTTCCGCGCGATGCGTGTCCACGCCGCGCACCAGGTCCTCGAAGTACTCGAGGTCGGCCACCTGCATGTCCTGCTCGTGGCGGAACTGTTCGATGACCGCGCGAACCGTCGAGCCGCTCATCTGCCAGGCGTAGACCGCCTGCAGGGCGCGGCGGCGCGCGCGCGAACGCGCGCCCAGGTCAATGCCGGAGGGATGTTTGCTCATGCGCGTGGCGTCCGTTTGCTTTCCATCAGTGCAGCCATTTCGATCGCGGCCTGCGCCACGTCCTCGCCCTTGTTGCCGTGCGCGCCGCCGGCGCGCGCACGCGCATCGGCTTCGCGTTCCACCGCCAGGACGCCGTTCAACACCGGGATCCCGCTGTCGAGCGCGACCCGCATCAGGCCGCGTGCGCATTCGTCGGCGACGTGTTCGTAATGTCGCGTCTCGCCGCGCACCACGCAACCGAGCGCGACGATCGCCGCGTAGTCTCCGCTGCGCGCCAGTTGCGCGGCCAGTACCGGCAATTCCCACGCACCGGGCACGCGGATGACTTCGACCTGCGATCCGGGAACACCGTGCTGCGCGAACGCACGGCGCGCGCCTTCCACCAGCGCGTCCACGATGGCGGCATTCCAGCGACTGGCGAGCACGACGTAGCGTGCGTCGGGGGGCGAGTGCAGCGCAGGATCGGAGTCGGCGCGATCAACTGACATCATTGGAGCCTTTCAAAGCGTTGCGAGCGAAGGCAGGTTGCGCGCCGCCGGAGCGCAGGAAGCGGAGTGTACACGTCAGTACATGAGCATTCCGAGCGCCGCCGGCGCGCAAGATGCGCAGCAGCTTTGAAAGGCTCTAATCAACGTACTCCACGACTTCCAGCCCAAACCCCGAAATC
>DASVDY010000022.1:0-3863 GCA_036380855.1 Rhodanobacteraceae bacterium | reverse complement strand
TACCTGATTGTCCTTGCCCGACCATGCGCCCGTCGCCGAGGCGCCGACGATGTAGGTGTCGCCATCCGCGGGCGTGGCCGGGGGCGTGGTCGTGGTGCGATCCTTGACCGACAGGTGAAATCCGAACCTGCCGAGCAACAGCAGGTTCGCATTCATGTCGTCACCCCACCCATTGAAGCCGGTGCCCCATGCGTATTTGAGGCCGCTGCGCGGCTCGGTGCTGGCCATCAGACCCCTCCGAAATAGTTGCCGAACTGCAGGCCATAACCTGCGCGGTCAAAGGTCACATCGTGTTCCTGGAAACTTGTCAGGCCATCGCGCGAAGCGCGGAGGCGTACGCGGAGATTGCCGTTCAGCCGATAGGCCGCGGCAGCGTCAGGCCACGGCCCCGTGGGCAGCGCGAAATCACTGCTATATCGCAGCGCTTGCGTAATGCGTAGATCGTCGAGGTACCCATTGAGGCAAAACAGCGTGCCACCCGGATTTCCACCCAATTGCAACGCATATGTTGGATTGGCCGAACTGAAGGGATTGCCTTTGCTGGCGGAACCGACCAGTGCGCCATCGATATAAACCTTCAGATTGTTACTCGCTGCGGCAGGATCCCATTGAAATGAGACGAGCTTCCATGTTCCAGTCGGGAGCGATGGCGTCGTCGTATAGTCGATCACGGGCGACGAGCCGACGCCGCGCGTGATCTGGAAGCGAAGCTGCCCCGAGGCGTTCGTGAAGATCGCAACGCCGACATTGTTGGACGATGTGCCATTGGTCGAAAGGATCATCCGCGTGGTGGATGCGGAATTCAGACGCACCCATGTATCGAGCGTCCATGGTGTCGAACCATCGTGCAGGAACTTCCAGAAGGCCAAATCGCCAGTGGCGATATAACCCGTGCTGGTAAACGATCCGCTGGCACCGCCCCATTTGCTCTGCGCCGTGCTGATCTTGGCATCGCCGTTCGCCGTCCAGGTGCGTCCAGCGATCATGTCGGAGAAAATCGTGCTCCCATTGGCGCCGTTGAAATGCAGCAGCGATACGACACTGGTGAAAAACGGATCACCGGGCGACGAACCGTCGACCACTTGTGAATCCGTCGTCTCTGTCGTCCATGTGTAATTCGGGCCGCTGAGCCCGGTCTCGGTGCGCTTGAGCAGGCCATCCTCACCGTAGAGGAACAGGTCGTAGGTGGTTCCCGCTTCGGGCCCCACGCTGGCTTGCAATGCATCCACAAGCTGGTCGGCTTGCAGCAGCCGATCGCGATGCGTCCAACTCACCTGCAGCTGATTGGCAATGGCGGCAGGATACCGAACGCCGTTGAACTGCAGATCGCCTGGCGCATAGGGAAGCGCTGCGCGTTGCGCCATCGTGACTTGCAACGGCATCGCAAGCGCGCTGTCCATGATCGTCGTCGCCGACCGGCTGAGCAGCTTCGCATTGACGACGTCGGCATCGACGTACTCGCGTTGATCGCTGGCGCCGTAATCGCCGCAGAAGTAGATGCGCTCGCCAGCGGCATGCGCCACCGGCACGGTATCTGCGCAGCCCCTGCCAAGCGTGAGCGTGCCAGCAGTGGCATCGATGGCATCGACGCGCACGATTTCGGCGCCCCACAACGCCCAGGTGCCAACGTCGACACGGTCGAGGTCCTGCCAGCTGGACAGCGTGAATGCGGTATCCAGCATCCCGGCGGCTTCGTTGATCAGCGCGTTGCCGCACCAGTCTCCGCTGCCGCGTTGTTCGTAGGCCTCTGCGCCGGCGGCCGTGGACAACGCATAGTTGATGCCGACGCTCGGGCGGGTGGCCATCACGAACAGATAGCCGGCGTCCATGGTGAGCGCCTGAAGATCGGCCGCCGATAGGCTGGCCGCCAGTTCGATGTAGGGCGCTTCCATCGCCACCTGGTGCGGCGATGCCACAGGCGTGGTGTCGGATGGCGTCCAGAGCGGCGGCTGGGTGTTGATATAGACCGTGGTCGGCAGGCCGAACACGTCCTGCACGACCTTCAGCTTCATGCGGCCGTCTTTCTGCGTGCCGTGGCTCACGTCGCCGACGACGCAGATCATGTCGGCGATGCCCTCGCTCGGCAGCTGCAGGCGCACGCCCTGGCCGCGCCGCAGCGCGCGGTATTTGCGCAGCACGGTCAGATCGAAGCGGCTGAGCGGCGTGCTCTGGGCCTTGAGGTCGCGCCCGGCCACGCGCAGCGCAAGCCCCTCGGTCGGAATTTCGTGGTATTGCTTGCTATCCGCGATCACCGTGCCGGCGCTGCGGATGGAGCCCTGCGCATAGACCGGCGGCGTGGTGCGCTCTTCCTTAGCCTGCGGGTCGAACCATTCGACCTGCATCATGTTGGTGGTTTCGGTGGCGACGCTCGGATCCTCGCTGAACTCGATCACGTCACCTTCACCGATGATCGGCAGCGACGCCGGGTCCTCGCTGCCGCGAATCAGGTCCAGGTAGTACAGCCCATCGATGCGGCTTTGGCTGCAATTGGCGCCGATGATGTTGCAGATGCGCTGGCGGAACTGCTCGGGCGTCTCCTGGCTGCTGTCGAAGATAGTGCAGAGGCCGAAGCCCTCCGCATAGAGCTGGTCCGCGGCCGCGCGGAAGCTCGCATCGTTGATCGCGGATGCCGGCGCATTCTCCATCTCCGGATCCACGATGCTCAGATAGAGCATATGGGCCGGGTTCATCGCATGCAGCGAAGGGGTGAACGTACATGTGATCGTCGGATTGGTAATGCCGTTGCTGGCAGGGCCGTGCGCGACGAATGAAGTATCGGTTCCTTCCGGGCAAACCGGCTCCACCACGACGTCGGCAATGCCCACGAGCGGACCAAGCTCGACGGAATATCCAGAGATCGAATAAACGCCGTTGATGTCCTGGACCAGATATCCGCCGTCGGGCGTGTAGGTCGAGCCCGTCGCAGCGTTACGAGCATTGATGCAGTAGGCGCCGATCTCTTGCGCCGTGCCCACGAAAGCGGCGCCGACGGTCGCATATTGCGTCGTCAGGTTCTTCACGATGGCGCCGGCGGGCACGCGGAAATAGCCCGGTGATGTCGTGGCATCACCAGCCGGCATGTTGATTACCGCCTTCTCCGCGTACCACGGCGAATCGTTCGGCCAGTCGGCCAGGATGCATTCGATCTTCGCGCTGAGCGGCTGCGGGTTGGGGATGAAAGACCCCCATATCCCGCCGCGCCAGACGGTGGTGAACTTGCCGCGGTGCGCGCTTTGCTGGCTGCCGAAGACGGCCGTGAGGTAGTCGTTGGGCGTCTGCGTGGCCTCGCCAAACATCACGTCCATCTCGCCGACGACGCCGCCCTGCTGGCTGTCACCGCCCCAGAGATCCGGTTTGTTGATGGTGATGGGGCCGCTGGCCGTGAGGCGCCCGATCCATGCAGTCTTGCCGCCGGCCTGAAGCTCGAGCAGCGCGTCGGCCGCGCGGCACCAGCCAAAGTGCATGGCCCATGGATATTTGTAGCCGATCGTCTGTTTCTTGCTACCGCCCATGCGCGGACTCCTCGATCTGTCGCACATGCGCGACGGTGGCGATGGCGAATGCATCGCCGGTGGCCAGCAGCATGTCGGCGTCGATGCCCTCGCGGCGGAACGCCGCCCAGTCCAGTCCATGCTGCGCGAACCATGCCCGCGCGCCGCGCATGCAGAAGCCGGGCCGCGGGCTGAAACCGGGTACGGTGCGCAGATGCTCCAGGCGGACGATCAGGCCGCTCATCCCTTCTTGCCCCCTTTCTTGCGAATCGGGATCGGGTCCAAAGGCTTCATGGCGAGTTGCACCGGATCGTCGATCCACACGGTGCCGAACACCTTGATGACGTTCTTCCCATCCTTCATCGTGGGAAC
>DASVDY010000021.1:0-2477 GCA_036380855.1 Rhodanobacteraceae bacterium | reverse complement strand
TGCACCGGGATCGGCGTGGCCGGCCAGGCCGCGAACGCCGGTGGCGCCAGTTCGATCGCGCCGCACAGCAAGGCGGCAGCCGCCAGTGCGGCCGGCGGCAGGTCCGACAGGTAGCGCTTCAACAGGTTGGCAGAAACCCCGTACATCAACGCCGCCAGCGTGCCGGCCGCGACCGCGGCGCCGATGTTGGACCCGGCGACATGTCCACTCGCCAGCACCGCCACGCCGACCAGTCCCGCCAACAACGCGATCGCGCGGCGCGCGCCGACGCGTTCCCCGAACACGAAGAAGGCGGCCAGGGCGGCGAACGGCACCGCCATGCTGTTGGAGATCGCGCTGATGCCGGCCGGTGCGCGTTCCGCGCCCCAGGCGAACAGCAGGAAAGGCAGCGTTGTGTTGAGCGCGCCGATGCCGATCAATGCCAGCCAGCGCGAACGCGTGAAGCGTGCGCGCTCGCGGACAAGGAACGGCAGCAGTACCAGCGCACCCAGCGCCAGCCGTACCTCCACCATCGGGAACGGCCCGAAATCCTTCGCCGCCACGCGCTGGAACAGGAACGAACCGCCCCAGATGGCGGCCAGCGCAACCAGGATCGCGTAGACGCCCAGTTCGCCGCGACTACCCCGCCGGCGGATGCGCCCGCCGCCGCGCGGCTTGCGCTGCGGCGGCCTGTCCACCTGCGCCAGCAGGCGCGCGGTTTCCGCGCTCATCACATGGCCCTGCATGAACATCAGGCCACCCGCGATCTTTGCAAATTCATTCAACATGGCTTCCATCTCCGATGTTGCACGATTGACTTGGGAGGCGCAGGATATGGCGACAATCGGACACGCGGTAGCGATTATTTTTCGAACCTTACTTGAGAATTTTTGAAATGGCACGCGCCCCCTTGAACGCCCTGCAGGACTTCGTCGCGGTTGCGCGGGTGGAGAACCTCACCCGCGCGGCAGAACGCCAGCACATCACCGTCAGTGCGCTCAGCCACCAGATGCGCACGCTGGAGCAGCGGGTAGGCTGCCCGTTGTTCGTGCGCGGTTCGCGTGGGCTGACGCTCACCGCCGAAGGCCGCATGTTGCTCGACAACGTCGCGCCGCACATCGAGGCGATCGAGCACGCGCTGCGGCCGTTGTGCGGGCGGCGCTCGAACGTGCTGAATCTTTCCGCGACGCCCTCCATGGGATCCAGCTGGCTGCTGCCGCGCCTGCCGCGTTTCGTCAAACGCCATCCGGAAATGGAATTGAACCTGGATTCGTCGATCGAACTGGTGGATTTCGCCGACGGCCGTTTCGACGCGGCTCTGCGATATGGTCCCGGGCAATGGCCCGGCGTGGCGTCCGAGCCGCTGTTCGACGAATGGCTCACGCCGGTGGCGAGTCCGGCGCTGTTGAAGGGCCGCAAGCCGCCGCGGCTGGACCAGCTCGGCGAATGGCCGCTGCTGTGCCCCGAGGATCCCTGGCTGGAATGGTTCGCCACCTTCGGCGGCAAACCGCCGAAACGCTATGCAGCCTCCTTCAACGATTCGGAAACGCGCCAGCGCGCCGCGGTGGAAGGCATCGGCATCGCGCTCGGCCGCACCACGATGGTGAAGCCTCTGGTCGAGGCCGGGATGCTGGTCGCGCTGTTCCCGCAGGTGCTCAAGGCGCGCTACGGCCACTACCTCGTCTATCCGCAACGCTCGCGCGAGCACACCGGCTTCATCGCGTTCCGCGAATGGTTGCTGGAGGAAGCGGCGCAGGTGTTCCGGTCCGCACCGGAGATCGGCGCGACCGCAGCCAAACCACCCGCAAGGACGCGCTCGAAACGCGAGCCGGCGCCGGCGTAACCCGGCCTCAATAGCCCGCGCAGGGATCGCGACCCAGATCGTGTTCGTAGACGGACGCCCGTTCGTCGCGTGCGCTGCCATCGCGTTCCACCGCCGCGACCGCATTGATCTGCCTGCACGCCTCGCTGCGCGATACCCTGCGCGCGTGCACCGGCACCGGCGACCAGGCGGTCCTTGCGCGCGAGCGGCTGCGCTTTGCGCGGCCGATCGCATACACGCCGCCGCTGCGCATTACGCCGTCGCCCGGCACCGTGTGCGGACAGCGCGAATGCCGGTAGAACACCTCGCCATCGGCCGCGCGGCATTCCCATGAAGTCACGCGAGCTGCGCGCGAGCGGTGCGACGTGGCTCGCCGGCGGCCGTGTCCTCCGCGCGATCGGGTACGTTGCTCCTGCGCAGGCGCGACCGGCAAGGATGAAGGCAGTTTCGCCGCATCAATTGGCGGCTGCCCGCGAACCTCCACCGCGGTCTGCATCGTACCGGTCGCGCATGGCACGCCCTGGAACGCGAGCGGGCCCCTCGCGTCCACGCACTTGTAGATCGAACCGGCGCCCGCTTCGCCCGCGACCAGCAGCAACAGCAGGACGGCCGCGCTCGCATTGCGCCGGGGCATTGCATCGGGAAACATGCGGGTGGACATCGTGGCGCTCTCCTT
>DASVDY010000020.1:0-7590 GCA_036380855.1 Rhodanobacteraceae bacterium | reverse complement strand
GTCTCGACAAGCTCGGCATCCATACCGGCGGCGTCGGCACCACGCCGATCGCCGGCGCGTTCGACATCCGCCGGCCGCTGGACCCGAACGTGGGCGTGATGATCCAGGCCGTGATTGACAAGGGCTATCGCGATTTCGTGGGCGGCGTGGCGAAGGCGCGCGGCAAGAGCTTCGCCGACGTCAATGCCATCGCGCAGGGCCGCGTGTGGACCGGCGCGCAGGCGCTGCAGCGCGGGCTGGTGGACCAGCTCGGCGGCCTGCACGAGGCGATCGCGCTGGCCGCGAAGGATGCGCACCTCGGCAACGACTACGCGCTGCGTTACGTGGAGAAGCCGCTCAGCGCCTTCCAGAAGTTCCTGATGAATTTCGGCGACAGCAATGGCGCGCACATCCTCGCTTCGCTCGGCGTGCGCTTGCCGTCATGGCTGGTGCAGGTGCCGGCGGACGTGCTGCAGGCCGCGCCGGAATTGAAGTTGCTCCGACATGCGCAGGCGGGCAAGCCGGAGATCTATTCGTACTGTTTCTGCACGGTGCATTGAGAGCGGCTGCAAAGCTGCCGCGCTCGGCCTGATCAAGACGATATGTTGTGCGCCGGCGAACTGATGCTCGGATCAGGCCCGGGACATGGATGTACCGTTTAGGGGCCAAGGAATGCTCAAGTACTGGCGTGTACACCCGCTTCCTGCGCCCGGCATCACACAACCACGGAGCTCTTCTGCCAATGGGTGGCAGCTTCGCTCGCGACGCTTTGCAACCCGCTCTGCCTGCGGCAAGGATCAATGCGACTGGGCGTCAATGTCCGCGCGCTGCTTGGCCGCCTGGTCATTGACGATCTTCTGCACCGCCTTGGCCTTGTCGCGATCCTGCACCAGCGTGCCGAGCGGCGAGTTGAGCACGACGCTCGATCCGGTTTGCGGCTGCGGCGCATTTTTTGGCTGCGGCGCCTGCGGATTGTCCGGCGAACATGCCGCAAGGCCGGTGCACAGCACGACCAGCGACAAAACGAGATGTGTGCGCGACATGGCGGCTCTCCTGTAGGAGCCTGCGTGCAGGCGACCGTGCCGCAGTCTCGCGCGCGGCGCACGCCTGCGCAAGCTTGGGTTAAGCTCGACGCAACCAAGCCTGAGAGCCCGGCATGAATGCTGCGCACCTTTCCCGCTGGCGGCTGGACGGACAAACCGCGTTGGTCACCGGCGCCAGCCGCGGCATCGGCCTCGCCTGCGCGCGCGAACTGGCCGCGCTCGGCGCCCAGCCGCTGCTGGTTGCGCGCGACGAACCGCAGCTGCAGGCGGCCTGCGAGGAGATCGCCGAAGACTTCCCCGACAGCCAGCCGCGCTCGTTCGCGGCCGACCTCTCCGAGCCCGAGGATCGCCTCGCGGTGTTCGACTGGATCGCCGACCTCGGTGCGCCGCTGTCGCTGCTGGTCAACAATGCGGGCGGCAACATCAAGAAGGCCACGCTCGACTACAGCGGCGACGACCTGCACAAGCTGTTCGAATTGAACCTGGTCTCCGCTTTCGAGTTGTGCAAGCTTGCGCATCCGCAACTCGCGCAGCACGCCAACGCCGCGATCGTGAACGTCGGTTCGGTTTCCGGCGCGACCCATGTGCGCACGGGCGCGCCGTATGGCCTCACGAAATCGGCGCTGCACCAGCTCACGATGAACCTCGCCTGCGAATGGGCCGAGGACGGCATCCGCGTCAACGCGGTGGCGCCGTGGTACATCCGCACGCAACGCACCGGGCCCGCGCTGTCCGATCCGGATTACCTGGACGAAGTGCTGCAACGCACGCCGATGGGCCGGATCGGCGAACCGGAAGAGGTCGCCGGCGCGGTCGCATTCCTGTGCATGCCGGCGTCCAGTTACATCACGGCCAGCGTGATCGCGGTTGACGGCGGGTTCCTGCATTACGGATTCTGAGATGTTCTTCGACCATCTCGACAGCCCCATCGGTCCGCTGCTGCTGGTCGCCGACGAGGGCGGCCTGACGTACATCGGTCTGCCGAAACGCGGCTATGCGCAGGCCGCGCCGCAAGACGCGCAGCACGCGCCGTCGAAATTCCGCGCGGCGCGGCATCAGTTCGAAGAATATTTCGCGGGCTCGCGACACACCTTCGACCTGCCGCTGCATCCGCACGGCACACCGTTCCAGCTCGAAGTGTGGGGCGCGCTGCTGGCTATTCCCTACGGCGAAACGACCAGCTATGCGGCCATCGCGCAGCGGATCGGCCGGCCCAATGCAGTGCGTGCGGTTGGCGCGGCGAATGGCGCCAATCCGCTTTCGATCATCGTTCCGTGCCACCGCGTGATCGGCTCGGATGGCGATCTCACCGGTTACGGCGGCGGGCTGCCGGCCAAGCGCTGGCTGCTGGCGCACGAACGCACGCATGCGCCGCGCGCGACACTGGTGCTGGAACCCTGAATCGGGATCGGAAAGCGTCACCAAGTCCTACCCAGTCCAAAGTGGTTCCGGGCCGTGCGAAGCACGGAACCCGGAATCTGCTTTCGGGTGTCGTCGGGGACAGAGCAGATTCCGGCACTGCTGCGCAGCGTCCGGACCGGGATACGCAATCAGCACCCCTTCAACTGCGCATCCAATTGGTCTTCGCGCTGCTGGAACGGCGCCTTCCCGCTCGGGAAGGCCATGCGCAATTTCTCGTGGTTGGCCTTGTAGCGGCGGCGCAATTCATCGCAGACCTGCGAGCGCGGTGCCGGCACGCAATGGTCCTGCACCATCACCTGTGCATTGGCAATCAACGGCCCGCGATGGAATTCCGGGTTGCGCGCCTCTTCCGGTGCCGACAGGCCAAGGCGGTCGCGGCCGCCGTAGGCGCGATCGAGGCTTCGCCCCGGATAGCCCAGCGCGCCCAGCGGCACCGGATACGCCGCCGGCAACGTGTCGCTCAGGTATTTCCGTTCGCCGTCGTAAGTGGTGCAGGCGTACATCGTTGGCAGGGGCGAAGCAGGCGGCGGGGGCGCGACCGGTGCGGCCATCGTCTCGGCGGGAGCGGGGGCGATGGATGAGGCGATCGGCACCGGCGCCGGTGCGACGATCGGCGCGTCGGAAAGCTCCATCGTGCTCTGGTGCTGGTGCGCAGGACACGGCTTGTCCTGGTACGTGATCGCGCCACCGGGGGCGGTGCATTTATAGATGGTGACCGCTGCCGCGACGCGCGGGGCACAGCCGAACGCGATCAGCAGCGCAGTACCCGCGAGCATTCGCAACGGCCGATTCATGAATGCGGAATCCTACGCGTGCGGGATCCGCCTTGCGTGAATTCCGGCAGGTGCCGGCCGCGCGCCGAAGCACTAGACTGGCCTGGAGGTGCCGGGCATGCGTGATCGAAGCTTCGCGCGGGTGTGGCTCGCGGTCCTGTTGCTGCTGGCCGCGCTGCCCTGTGCCCGGGCGCAAGATGCGCCCTTGCGGGTCAGCCGGCTGCAATTGCCGGGCGAAGCCGCGCCGCCGCCCCCCACGGTTGTCGAGGGTGAACTTGCGGCGCAATTCCAGCCCCTCGACAGGCCCTTGCTGCGCGCTCCCGACGCGCGCGAAGCGTGGTACCGGGTGCAACTGGTGCGGGACTGGGACCGCGACTCCCGCCCGCTGCTGGCGATCGCCGGCGACATCCGGGCGCGCATCACGGCGTACCTGCCGCCGGATTACGCGCCGCGAACGATCAGTCCCTACGATGCCGATCTCGACCCGCGCTTCTCGCGTCACGCGCTGGTGATGGTGCTGCCGCGCGACCTGCGCGCCAGCCAGCCGATTTACCTCAGCGTCGGTGCGCCCGGGCAGAGCCAGCCGCTGCGCGTGCGCATCGCCGACTACGCCTCCTACCAGATCGGCGACCTGCGCCACGTGCGCCTGAGCACGCTGTTCGCCAGCGTGGAAGCGGCCATGTTGCTGGTGATCCTGTGCTTCTGGGTGGTCTTGCGCGATCGCATGTTCGTGTACTTCCTCGCCTACATGGGCGCGCAGCTCGTCTACCAGACCGCCGCGTCCGGCGAGTTGTACGCCTTGCCGGGCACGGACTGGCTGGCGCCCTTCGGCTATCACCCCGGCCAGTTCGCCGCGGCCATGGCCGCGGCGCTCTCCATCAGCTTCATCCTCGAATTTGCCTCGCTTGCCGATTACGTGCCGCGGCTGGCGCGCGTGCTCGGGTGGATGCGCTGGCCGTTCTTCACGTGCGCCGTGCTGGTCTGGATACCGCCGGCGCGCCCGAACGGCTGGCTGCCGAACACGGTCAACCTGTTGCTGGTCGCGAGCACGCTGACCGCGCTGGTCGCAAGCTGGCGCGCCTGGCGGCGCGGCTGCCGACAGGCCGGTTACTTCCTGGTCGCGTGGCTGCCGTTGCTGGCGCTCACCTTCCTGCGCGTGACGCAATTGATCATCGGCCTGCAACTCCCCGCCTGGCTCGAATACGGTCTCCCCGCGAGCATGGCGTTCGCGGCAGTGGTCATCACCGTGGGACTGGCCGACCGCACCCTGCAGGTGCGCCACGAGCGCGACCAGGCGCACCGGCTGGCGGAATTCGATTCGCTCACCGGAGTGTTCAACCGGCGCGCGATCCTGTACCGCCTGCACGAGGCATGGCGTGAGGCCCGCGGCAAGGGCCAGCCGCTGGCGGTGTTGTTCCTGGACCTCGACCACTTCAAGCGCATCAATGACACCCGCGGGCATTCCGCCGGCGATGCCTGCCTGCGCGCAGTGGTCGGCGCGATCCAGGCGCAACTCGGCGGCGCGGATCACCTCGGCCGCTATGGCGGCGAAGAGTTCCTGATCGTGCTGCGCTGGGTGAGCGCACGCATGGCCCAGCAGATCGCCGAACGCATTTGCACCGGCGCCGCCGCACTGCGGGTGTCGGTGGGCGGTGAGCCGATCATGCTGACGGTGAGCATCGGCGTCGCGATGATGGACGCGGATACGCCCAGCCCGGAAACCCTGGTCGAGTGCGCCGACACCGCGCAGTATCGGGCCAAGGCCCTGGGCCGCAATCGCGTGGTGGTCTATCGGCGCGATGACGTCGCGCAGCCGGTGCCCGCGCACTCGGGTTGAACCACGCGCGGCGCCTCGCGGCTTGTCCACGGATCAGAATGCATGCTTCCCCGGTCGCACGAAGTGGTGGAGTTCTGGCGGGCAGCCGGCGCGCAGCGCTGGTTCGTGCGCGACCACGCCTTCGATGCCGAGTGCGCGGCGCGCTTTCTCGACGCCCACCATGCCGCCGCGCGCCGTGAATTCGAAAGCTGGACGCGTGTGTCCGAAGGCGCGCTCGCGCTGCTGATCCTGCTCGACCAGATTCCGCGCAACGTGTTCCGTGGCAGCGCGCACGCCTATGCAACCGACGGGCTTGCGCGCGAATACGCGCATCGTGCGCTGGAGGCCGGCCATGACACCCGGGTCGAGCCGACGCTGCGGGTGTTCTTCTATCTGCCGTTCGAGCACTCGGAAAACCTGGCCGACCAGGAACGCTCGCTGTTCCTGCATCGCGCCTTGCCCGGCGAAAACCCGGACCGCTGGGCGCGCATCCATCACGACGTCATCCGCCGCTTCGGCCGCTTTCCGCATCGCAATGCTGCATTGGGACGCGCCACCACGGCGGAGGAGCAGGCGTTCCTCGATGCCGGCGGCTTCGCCGGGTGAGGAGGCAGGGCGGGCCTGGGGCGCCCGCGACGATCCGCGAGGGTGCGCGTCGGCGCGCTAGGCAGATGGATCCAGCAACGCTTCGCGGGCGGCCGGCGCGATCGAATCCACCCATCGCGCATATTGGGCCTCGGAAGGATGCAGGCCGTCGGCGGTGAGCAGGCCGCGCACATCCGTCGCGCGCGAGAGTCCGGTGATGTTGACCCAGCGCGCGTTCGCCGCGGCTGCCTCTTCGTGCGCGACGGCGTTGAAATCGTCGATCTGGGAAGCGACCTGTTGCGGATCACGGCCTTCGCCGCGAGCGAATGGCGTGATGCCCCAATCCGGGATCGAAACCACGATCACGCGACGCGGATCGTTGCCGGCCAGCGCGATCGCGCGCGCCAGCAGCGCGCGGAACTGCACGCGGTATTCGCCCGCCGCGCGTCCGCGATATTGATTGTTGACGCCGACCAGCAGCGTGACGAGCGCATAGGGTGGGTGCAACGGCGCCTCGTCCATCGCCGCCGACAGGTCCTCCGTCGTCCAGCCGGTGCGCGCGACGATGTCCGGGTCTCCGATCATTACGCCTTGCGTCCGCAGGCGCGCGGCGAGCTGCACCGGCCAGCGCGCGTTTTCCGAAACGCCCTCGCCGATGGTGTAGGAGTCGCCGAGCGCGAGGAATGTCGCGTTCCGCGGTTCGGATGGGTGCGGATTCGTTGCCATCGTCGCGGCGCGCGTCAGGCCACGTGCTGGCGCGGCATCGAGCCTTCGCCGGTGCGCGCCAGCGTGCGCTCGACGCGCGCCAGCACTTCGCGCACCTGCCCCGCTTCCGGCAGCAGCGTCATGCGGAAGTGGCGGCTGCCAGGAAGGTTGAAGCTGCTGCCCGGCACGACCAGCGCGTGCTCTTCCTCAAGCAGCCGCAGCGCGAACGCCTCGTCGTCGAAGTCCGGCAGCACGCCGGCGCGAATGGACGGGAACGCGTAAAGCGCGCCCTGCGGCGATACGCACTCGAGAAATTCGCTGCGCGCCACGCCCTCGATCGCCGCGCGCCGCGATTCGTGCAGGCGCCCGCCCGGCGCGGTCAGGGCCTCGATGCTGCGCTCGGCCTGCAACGCCGGCGCGATCGCCGCTTGCGCCGGCACGTTGGCGCACAGCCGCAAGGCCGCGAGCAACTGCAGCGCGTCCCGCAGTGCATGGACGCGGCAAGCCGCCCCCGACAGCGACAGCCAGCCGGCGCGCCAGCCGCAGGCGCGGTGCACCTTCGACAGGCCGGAAAACGACAGGCACGGCAGCTCGCCCGCAAGTGGCGCCAGAGGCGTGAACGCAGCATCGTCGTAGAGGATGCCGTCGTAGATTTCGTCGGAAAACAGCAGCAGGTTGCGGCGCTGGGCGAGTGCAACGATGCGTGCCAGCAACTCGCGCGGGTACACCGCGCCGGTCGGGTTGTTGGGATTGATCAACACGATCGCGCGCGTGCGCGGGCCGCACAATGTGTCCATCTCGTCTGCATCCGGCAGGTGCGCGCGCGCAGCGGGGCAGGCGTAATGGCGGGGCACGCCGCCGTTCAGGATCGTCGCCGCGGTCCACAGCGGGTAATCGGGCGAGGGCAGCAGGACTTCGTCGCCCGGTTCCAGCAGCGCGCGCAGCGAAAGGTCAATCAACTCGCTCACGCCGTTGCCGATGAAGATGCGCTCCATGTCCACGCCATGCGCGCCGCGCGCCTGCTGCTGGGCGGCGATGGCTTCCCGCGCCTCGTCCAGACCCTGCTCGTGGCAGTAGCCGTCGCTTTGCGGCAGGCGTGCGGTGAACGCCTCGACCAGCGCGGTCGGCGCGCGGAAGCCGAAGCGCCCGGGATTGCCGATGTTGAGTTTCAGCACTTCGTGTCCCGCCGCCTCGATTTCGCGGGCGCGCCGCGCGAGCGCGCCGCGTATCTCGTAACGCACCTGTGCGAGTCGGGAAGGGGTCGGAA
>DASVDY010000019.1:0-14914 GCA_036380855.1 Rhodanobacteraceae bacterium | reverse complement strand
GAATCGGATGCGCGCCGGCGCCCGACGCGCATCCCGAGCTTACGGCAAGTCCTTGCCCGGGCCAAGCTCGCCCGCATCGAGCTCACCGGAGGCGGGGACGGCGACCGGATGGATGCCCGCGGTCTTCAGGTCCGCGTTCAAGTTCGCAAGAGCCCCCGATTGCAGCGCTTGCCATTGCCGATCGGCGGTCTGCAGGCGCGTGTTGGCGCTGGCCAGAACCTCGCGTTGCGCTGCAGTGGGCGCAGTGTCGGCGGATTCCGCATCGCCCTCCAGCGCGGCGAGCTGGCCGCTGAGTGCGCCGAAGCCGGTGGTTTGCTCGAGCTTCGCCCCCTCATCGCCCTGCAGCTGGTCCTCGACGGCATGCACTTCATCGAGCAGGTTCTTGCGCGAGGGCTGGCCGGCAAGCCGCTTGTCGAGCGCAGCGAGTTGCTGCTTCGCGGCCTTCTGCTGCGCATAACCGACATAAGCCTGGTCGAGCGACGCGCCGACCGACCGCGAGAAAGCGAGCGCAGCCTGCAGGTCGGCCGGGCTGGTGTGCACGCGCGGATCCATCTTCACCGTCAGCGGCTGGCGCTGCTCGCGGCCATTCGCCTTCAGCACGACCGTGTACTGCCCCGGCAACACGAATGCGCCGGCCGGCGAGGTCGGCGTGTCCTCGCCGAACACCGCCGCGATCGAGTAGTCGTAGCTTGCCGCGCGCGGTCGCGGATAGCGCAGGTTCCACACGAAGCGATGCAGGCCGGGCGCCGCCGAAGGCATCGGCTGCGGCTTGATCCAGTCGGCGTCGAAATAGCGCTCGGCGCCTGCTTCCTCCGGCTTCGCATCGCTGGCGAAATGGCGAACGAGCTTGCCGCTCGAATCCAGGATGTCGATCGTCACCGGTCCGTGGCTGTTCGCACCCAGCGAGTAGTCGATGATCGCGCCGTTGGGTGGATTCTTGCCGAGCGGTGTTTCCGGCGGCAGCGGCGTGTCCTTGTTGTTGTTGGCGTGCACGCGCAGTGCATCCGCCGGCTTGAACAGGTGCAGCGGCTGCGAGGCGATGCCCGCGTTCCACTGCCGCAGCGGCGAAAGATCATCGAGGATCCAGATCGCGCGACCCTGGGTGGCGGCGATCAGATCGTTGCCGTGCACCAGCAGGTCGCGCACCCACACGGTCGGCAGGTTGAGCTGCAGCGGCTGCCAATGGTCGCCATCGTCGAAGGAAACGAACGCACCGGCATCGGTGCCGGCATACAGCAGGCCCGCGCGCACCGGATCGGCACGCACGACGCTGACGTAATGCCCGGCCGGCAGGCCGTTATCCACCTGCTGCCAAGTCTTGCCGAAATCATGCGTGCGCCACACGTGTGGCGCGAAATCGTCCTGGCGATGGTTGTCGGCCGCGGCGTACGCGGTGCCCGGCTGCAGGGCCGACACGTCCAGCGACGAGATCTTGGTCATCGCCGCGATGCCTTTCGGCGTGACGTCGCTCCAGTGCGCGCCGCCGTCGCGGGTCATGTAGATCATGCCGGAATCGCTGCCGGTCCAGATCTCGTTGTCGTCGCGGGGCGATGCCGCGATCGAATAGATCACGCCGTAGCCGCAGGCGCGCGCGTTCGCGATCGCGACGTTTTCGCAGTTCTTCGCGTCCGCCTGCTGGCCCGTGAGATCGGGGCTGATCACGTCCCAGTGGTCGCCGCGATCGGTCGAGCGGAACAGCACCTGCGCACCGAAGTACAGCACGCTCCGGTCCTGGTGGTCGCGCACGGCAACCAGCGGGGTGATCCAGGTGTAGCGGTATTTCGTCGTGGTCGGCTTCGCGCCGTAACTCGTGACCGGCCAGGGCGAAACGTTCGCGACCTGCCCGGTGATCGCGTCGAAGCGGCTGAGCCGTCCGCCCAAACCCGTGCCGTAGACGATGGTGGGGTCCACCGGATCGGGTACGTCGTAATCGCGCTCGTCGCCGCCAACCGGATGCCAGTCGCGGAAGGACAGCGCGCCGAAATCGCTGCGCGAGGCGATACCGACCGTGCCGGAATCCTGCTGGCCGGAATACACCCAGTACGGGAAGCGGTTGTCGGCGGCGAGGTGATAGAACTGGCCGGTCGGCTGGTTGTACCAGGACGACCAGGTCTTGCCCCCGTCCACCGTGATCACCACGCCCTGGTCGGAAGCGGTGATCAGGTGGTCCGGATGCTGCGGATTGATCCACACGTAATGGTAGTCGTCGCCACCCGGCGCGCCCTTGATGATGTGCCAGGTCTTGCCGCCATCGCGCGATTCGCGGATGGATTGGCCGGTCGAATAGACGATGTCGGGATTGCGCGGATCCACCGCGATGCGGCTGAAGTAATCGTTCTCCAGCCAGCCTTCGCTGCTGACGCGCTGCCAGTGCGTGCCGCCGTCGTCGGAGCGATACAGGCCGCCCTGGTCTTCCGCCGCGGCGTGCGGCACGTTGCCGCTGGCGGGCGCCGCGTCCACCACCGCGTACACGCGATTGCCGTTCGCGGCGACGACGCCGATGCGTCCCAGCTCCGCGGTGGGCCAGCCGTTGCCGCTGATGCGCGTCCAGGTCTTGCCGTCATCGGTGGACTTGTACAGGCCGCTGCCGGGTCCGGCATTCGGCTGGAAATACGACAGCCACGGATAATTGCGAACCTGCCAGGCCGCCGCATAGACCACGTTCGCGTGCTGCGGATCCCGCGCAATGTCCACCACGCCGGTGTCGTCGTTGATGTAGAGCGTCTGCTGCCAGGTCTTGCCGCCATCGGTGGAACGGAACACGCCGCGCTCGCGGTTCGGCCCGA
Organism: Rhodanobacteraceae bacterium; assembly: GCA_036380855.1. Classification (GTDB taxonomy): domain Bacteria; phylum Pseudomonadota; class Gammaproteobacteria; order Xanthomonadales; family Rhodanobacteraceae; genus 66-474. Next base: position 12,128 of record DASVDY010000019.1, on the reverse strand, counting down.
AATAATGGCCGAGCGCACCGACCAGCACGGTATCGGGATCATTCGGATCCACCAGGATCTTGCCGATATATTTGCTGTCGGCGAGTCCGGCGTGGTGCCAGCTCTTGCCGCCATCGGTGGACTTGTAGACGCCGTTGCCCGACTGCACGTCCCAGCGCGCGGCGACCTGGCCGCTGCCGAGGTAGATCACGTCGGGGTTCGACGGCGCGACCGCGATGGCGCCCATCGCGGAAGCCGGAAGATCATCGCCAAGCGATTGCCAGGTGCGGCCGGCATCAATCGTTTTCCAGACACCGCCACCGGCAGAGCTGAAGTAATAGACGTTCGGCTGGTCGGGAATGCCCTGCGCCATCGTGCCCCAGCCGCCGCGGAACGGGCCGATCAGGCGCCATTGCAGGTCGCCGTTGAAATGCGAAGGCGCGGTGGTTGCGGCGAAACCCGCCAGCGGTGCGGCGAGCGCGATGCCGGCCAGTGCGAGGGCGAACGAGGAAAGGCGGAAGCGGCGAGCGGCCATGGGTGATCCCCGAGAGCAACAATCCCGCAACATACTCCGGTTTTTGCCTCCGCAACAAGGTCGGCAAGTCATGCACGGCCGCGTGCGATCATTGTGATCCGATGTCGCGCCGACCGAGCCAGCACATCCTCCCGGACGTACTCGCACCGAACCTGCGCGTGGTGTTCTGCGGCACCGCCGCCGGCACGCGCTCGGCGCACGAGGGCGCGTACTACGCGCATCCCGGGAATTATTTCTGGCGCACGCTGTTCGAGGTCGGCCTGACGCCGCGGCGCCTGTCGCCGCAGGAATTCCCGCGCGTGCTGGACTATGGCATCGGCCTCACCGACCTTGCCAAGCTGCACTTCGGCGCCGACCACGAATTGCCGCGCGATGCCTTCGACGCCGCGGCGCTGCAACGCAAGCTCGCGCGCTGCAAGCCGGCGATCGTCGCCTTCACCAGCAAGAATGCCGCGTTCGGCTATTTCGGTCGCGTACTGCCCTATGGCGAACAGGAAGCGCGCGTTGCAGGCAGCCGCGCCTTCGTGTTGCCCTCGCCCTCGGGGCAGGCGCGCAAGTTCTGGAACATCGGGCCGTGGCGGGAATTGGCCCGGCTTGCGAAGGATAGGTAGGGCGGGTTTCAACCCGCCGTCGTGACGCCCATGCAAGCCCGTTCGTCATCCGGCGGGTCAAGACCCGCCCTACGGTGTCGCCGCAGCCTGGTTTCCCGACTTGCGCACGACCAGCATCGCCAGCTCCAGCGACTGCTCGTAGTTCAGGCGCGGATCCACCGACGACTTGTACGCGCGCATCAGGTCCGTTTCGGACAGATCGCGCGCACCGCCCATGCATTCGGTGACGTCTTCCCCGGTCAGCTCCAGGTGCACGCCGCCCAGGTGCGAACCGGCCGCGGCATGGATGTCGAACGCCTGCTCCAGTTCCGAACGGATGTTGGCGAAGCGCCGCGTCTTGGTGCCATTCGGCAGCGTCTCGGTGTTGCCGTGCATCGGATCGCAGCACCACAGCACGCGCCGGCCCGTGGACTTGGCCGCCTCGACCAGCGCAGGCAGATGCTGGCCGATGCCGCCCGCACCCATGCGATGGATCAGTGTCAGCCGCCCCGGCTCGTCGTCGGGGTTGAGAATCTCGATCAGCCGTTTCAGGTGTTCGGCACTCATGGAGGGACCGACTTTCACCGCGACCGGATTGCGGATGCCGCGGCAGAACTCGACATGCGCCCCGTCAATCGCGGCCGTGCGCATGCCGATCCAGGGGAAATGCGCGGACAGGTCGAACCAGCCCCACTGGCGCGGCACGTGCCGGGTCAGCGCCTGCTCGTAATGCAGCAGCAGCGCCTCGTGCGAGGTGTAGAACTCGGCGCGCTGGAAGCTCGCGATCGGCTCGCCGGCGAGCGTTTCCATGAACCGCACCGCGTCGCCGATGCCTTCCACGATGCGCCGATATTCCTCCGCGAGCGGCGAATGCTCGACCCAGGCGAGGTTCCAGTATTCCGGGTGATGCAGGTCGGCAAAACCGCCATCCACCAGCGCGCGGACGAAATTCATCGTCATCGCCGAACGCGCATGGCCCTGCAGCATGCGTTGCGGATCGGGGCGGCGCGAAGCCGCTTCGAATTCGGCGCCGTTGACCAGGTCGCCGCGATAGCTCGGCAGCGTCGCGCCATCGCGCGACTCGAGGTCGGCCGAACGCGGCTTGGCGTATTGCCCGGCGAACCGGCCCACGCGCACCACCGGCACGCGCAAGCCGTGGATCAGCACCAGGCTCATCTGCAACAACACCTTCAGGCGGTTGGCGATCACCGCGTTGTTGCAGTCTGAGAAATTTTCGGCGCAATCGCCGCCCTGCAGCAGGAAGCGCTTGCCTTCCTGCGCCTCGGCCAGCATCTGCTTCAGCGCCAGCACTTCCCAGGAGGTGACCAGCGGCGGCAGCGATGACAATTCCGCGAGTGCAGCCTCCAGCTCGGCGGCATCTTGGTAGTTCGGCTGTTGCGCCGCCGGGCGCGCACGCCAGCTGTCTGGCTGCCAGGGCGGCGCTTCGCGCACCGCGCGCAGATTGCGTTCAGGGGGGACCATGGCGCGAAGCATAACGGGTTTTGGTCAGGCGCATTCCCCGTCAGTCGCGATCGTCATGAGCCGATCACGGCTGCGATTGCCGCATCCGCGCGATCTGCTTCGGCGAAAGCGGATGCACCGCGCCATGGATCGCGAAAGCCCCCAGCAGCACGTACCAGATCAGCGTCCAGCCCGGCATGGCAAGGCCCAGGAACTTCCAGGTCACCGCCGCGCATTCGCCGGAACCCGAGAACACCAGCTTGAACGCATGCAGCCAGCTGAAGGTGTCGAACAGATAACCCAGGCCCGGGCCGCAACTGGGCACCTGGTCGGCGGGCAGGCTTTGCAGGTATAGATGGCGGGCGGCGATGACAACGCCCCACAAGGCGCCGAGCAGGACCAATACGCAATACACCCAACGCGCGCGGCCACGCGGCGCATGCAACCCTCCGATCAGGAACCAGAAGCCCATCCAGATGAAGGCGATGCGCTGGAACACGCACAATGGGCACGGAATCAGGCCCAGGTAGACCTCGGCATAGATCGCGTAGGCCAGCAGGCCCGCGCAGACCAGGAAGCCGACCAGGTAAACCGTGCGATAGGGCCAGTGCCAGGGTGCCATGGGGGTGTCCGTGTGCTTGGAAACAGTACGTTAGCGGCAAGCGGGGCGAATGTCAGCTTCGCCGGCAAGTTCCTCGCTTTTCCGAGCCGGCGCTCGCGTACCGGGCAAGCCGTGAAAGCAAAACCCCGGCCGTTTCCGGCCGGGGTTCGTGATTCCTGCGAATTGACCGGCGCGCTTATTCGGCGTCGGCGGCGGCCTGCGGGCGATCCACCAGTTCGACGTACGCCATGGGTGCGTTGTCGCCGACCCGGTTGCCGCACTTGAGGATGCGCAGGTAGCCGCCCGGACGCGCGCGGTAACGCGGGCCGAGCTCGACGAACAGCTTGCCGACCGCCTGCTTGTCGCGCAGGCGCGCGAACGCGAGGCGGCGATTGGCGACGCCGTCGTTCTTGGCGAGCGTGATCAGCGGCTCGGCGATGCGGCGCAGCTCCTTGGCCTTGGGCAAGGTGGTGCGGATCAGTTCGTGCTTGATCAGGGAAGCGGCCATGTTCTTGAACATGGCTTCGCGATGGCTGGACGTGCGGTTGAGCTTGCGTCCGGATTTGAGGTGGCGCATGGTTTTCTCTCTTTATCGTTATGGAAGGCCGGCGCCTGCGTCCGGCTTTCCGCGGTTACCCGCTTGTTTGTGCGATCGTCCCACTACTTGTGCGATCGTCCCTGCTCGCTGCATCAACAAATGAACATTGATGTGGCAGGGCTTTCAGATCGGCTAATCCAACAAGCGGGCATCCATGTCCGCACTTCTCAATCAAAGCCCGCTCCGAACAAAGGCAGCGGATGATCCTTTCAACCCAACTGCATGCCGTGGGACAGGCCCGCCGGCGGCCAGTTCTCCAGCTTCATGCCGAGCGACAGGCCCTTGGCGCCGAGCACGTCCTTGATCTCGGTGAGCGACTTCTTGCCGAGGTTCGGCGTCTTCAGCAGCTCGACCTCGGTCTTCTGCACCAGGTCGCCGATGTAGTAGATGCTTTCGGCCTTGAGGCAGTTGGCCGAACGCACGGTGAGTTCCAGGTCGTCGATCGGACGGGTCAGCAGCGGGTCGAAGCCGCTCTTCTCTGCCTTGGCGTCCGAGCTCTCGCGGCGGGTGAAATCGCCGAACACGGAGAGCTGGTCGAGCAGCGTCTCCGCGGCCTTGCGCACGGCCTCGTCCGCCTGCACGGTGCCGTTGGTTTCCACGTCCAGCACAAGCTTGTCGAGGTTGGTGCGCTGCTCCACGCGGGCGGCGTCCACTTCATAGGCGACGCGGCGCACCGGGCAGAAGGAAGCATCGAGCTGCAGGCGGCCGATCGGTCGGGATTCCTCGTCCGGGTTGAAGCGCGTGGTGGCCGGCTGGTAGCCGATGCCGCGCTTCACCTTCAAGCGCATGTTGAGCGCGATGTCCTTGGTGAGATGGCACAGCACGTGTTCCGGGTTCACGATCTCCACCGAGTGGTCGGTGGTGATGTCACCGGCCTTGACCACGCCCTTGCCCTTCTTGTTGAGGGTCATGGAGGTCTCGTCGGTGCCGTGCATGCGGATGGCGACGTCCTTGAGGTTGAGCAGCACCTCGATCACGTCTTCCTGCAGGCCCTCGAGTGTGGTGTACTCGTGCAGCACGCCGTCAATCTCGACCTCGGTGATCGCGCAGCCGGGGATGGAGGACAGCAGCACGCGCCGGAGCGCGTTGCCGAGCGTGTGGCCGTAGCCGCGCTCGAGCGGCTCGACCACCACGCGCGCATGGTTCGGACCGATCTGCTCGACGTTGAGGCCGCGCGGCCGCAGGACGCTGGTGGAAGTGGCTGACATGTGTGACCTCGTTATGCGCTATCCCTGCGCGTAGAAGCGGCCATCCGTGGCCGCGCATCTCAAATAAAGCACGCTCCGCCGGGGCGGAGGGAATACCGGTTCATGGAACGGGCGCGGGACGCAGCCCGGTCCATGATGGGGCCGGCTACTTCGAATACAACTCGACGATCAGGTTTTCGTTGATGTCGCTGGGCAGGTCGCCACGGTCGGGCAGGGCCTTGAACACGCCGGCGAACTTCTTCGCGTCCACCTCGACCCAACCCGGACGCAGATCCATGCCCTCGGCAAGGGTCATGGCTTCCTGCACGCGCAGTTGGGCGCGCGCGCGCTCGGTCAGCGCGACCTCGTCGCCCGGACGCACCGCGTAGGACGGCACGTTGACCTTCTTGCCGTTGACGGTGATCGCCTTGTGCGCGACCAGCTGGCGCGCCTGCGCGCGGGTAACGGCGAAGCCCATGCGGTAGACCACGTTGTCGAGACGGGTTTCCAGCATGCGCAGCAGATTCTCGCCGGTGTTGCCCTTGAGCGAGGAGGCCTTCTTGTAATAGTTGCCGAACTGGCGCTCGAGAACGCCGTAGATGCGCTTGACTTTCTGCTTCTCGCGCAACTGCACGGCGTAGTCGGACAGGCGCGCGCGCTTGTTGGCGCCGTGCTGGCCGGGCTTGTTGTCGAACTTGCACTTGGAATCGATCGCGCGCGCCGGGCTCTTCAGCGAGAGATCGGCGCCTTCGCGACGGGCCAGCTTGCAGGTGGGACCGCGGTAACGTGCCATGTCTTTAAACCCTACGTTTCTTCGGCGGACGGCAGCCGTTGTGCGGAATCGGCGTGACGTCAATGATGTTGGTGACCTTGTAGCCCAGCGCGTTCAGCGAACGCACCGCCGATTCGCGGCCAGGGCCCGGTCCCTTGATGCGCACCTCCAGCGTCTTCACGCCGTAGTCCAGCGCGACGCGGCCGGCCTTCTCGGCGGCGACCTGCGCGGCGAACGGGGTGGACTTGCGCGAACCGCGGAAGCCCGCACCGCCGGCGGTTGCCCACGACAGCGCGTTGCCCTGGCGATCGGTGATGGTGACGATGGTGTTGTTGAAGGAGGCCTGCACGTGCACGATGCCGTCGGTGACGACGCGCTTGGCTTTCTTCTTGGTCTTGACCGGTGGTGCCATTGGTATGGGCTCTTCTCTTGAAAAGTGCGGTCACGGATGACCGCTTCTTGATCTTCGCGATCAGGATGATCGCAAGAAAAACTACTTCTTGATGGGCCGACGCGGACCCTTGCGCGTGCGCGCATTGGTGCGCGTGCGCTGACCGCGAACCGGCAGGCCGCGGCGATGACGCAGGCCGCGATAGGTGCCGAGGTCAATCAGGCGCTTGATGCTGATGCCGACTTCGCGGCGCAGGTCGCCCTCGACCGCGAACTTGGCGATTTCGGCGCGCAGCTTCTCGATCTCGCCTTCCGACAGCGACTTGATCGGCGTGGTGGGGGCCACGCCGGCTTCGGTGCAGATCAGCTTCGACCGCGAGCGGCCGATGCCGTAGATACTCTGCAAGCCGACCCACACGTGCTTGTTGACCGGCAGGTTGACACCCGCAATGCGCGCCATGTTCTATCCTCTTGATCCCGATACGTTGCCAGCGCGGCAAACTGTTAATTATAGCCGAAAAACCTGCCCGACTGGAAGTCAAGGCCGATCGCCGTCAAATGTGCATTTTCCGCACTCCCCAAAAGGGGAGCCGCTCGCTACGCGAGCTGGAAGCCGCGCCTCCCGGCACCCTGAAGAGCAATGGGAGAAACGGCCCCTGCTCTTCCCCTTTGCCCTCTCCAGGCCACGCAAGCGGCCAGCTTCACCCTTTACGCCTCTTCACTTCCTGCGCAAATTCGCCTTCTTCAACAGGCTTTCGTACTGATGGCTGACCAGATGCGCGGAAACCTGCGCGCGGAAGTCCATGGCCACGACCACCACGATCAGCAGCGAAGTGCCGCCGAAATAGAACGGCACGTGCCAGGCGGTCTGCAGGAAGGTCGGAATCAGGCACACCGCCGCCAGATAGACCGCGCCGGCGCCGGTCAGGCGCGTCAGCACGCTGTCCACGTAGTCGGCCGTCGCCTTGCCCGGGCGTATGCCTGGAATCAGCGCGCCGGAGCGCTTCAGGTTGTCCGCGGTTTCCTGCGAATTGAAGACGATCGCCGTGTAGAAGAAGGTGAAGATGATGATCAGCAGCGCGTACAGGATCACGTACGGCGGCTCGCCCGGAGTCAGCGCGGTGGTGATCGTCTGCAACCAGCGCATCTGGCTGGCATTGGAGAACCAGGAGGCCGCGGTCGCCGGGAACATGATCAGCGACGAGGCGAAGATCGGCGGGATCACCCCCGACATGTTGATCTTCAGCGGCAGGTGCGAGCTCTGGTTCATGTAGGCCCGCGCGCCACCCTGGCGCCGCGCATAGTTCACGGTGATGCGCCGCTGCGCCGCTTCCATGAACACGCAGAACACCGTCACGCCCAGGATCACGACGCCGACCATCAGCACCTTGATCGGCGACAGCTCGCCATTGGACGCCATGCTGGCCGTCTGCGTCAGCGCCCGCGGCAGGCCCGCCACGATGCCGGCGAAGATGATCAGCGAGATGCCGTTGCCCACGCCACGCTCGGTAATCTGCTCGCCGAGCCACATCAGGAACATGGTGCCGGCGGTCAGGCCGATCACCGAAGCGAAGATGAAGCCGAAGCCCGGGTCGTACACGATCGGCACGCCGCCGGCCACGCCCTGGTTCTGCAGCGCGACCGCCACGCCGAACGCCTGGAACGCGGCCAGCCCGACCGTACCCCAGCGCGTGTACTTGGTCATGATGCGCTGGCCGGCCTGGCCTTCCTTCTTCAGCGCCTGCCAGCTCGGCACCACCGAGCCCATCATCTGCACCACGATGGATGCGGAGATGTAGGGGATCACGCCCAGCGCGAACAGCGAGAAGCGCGCCAGCGCGCCACCCGAGAACATGTTGAACATGTTCAGCAGACCGCCGCCCTGCTCGACCATGCGCGTCATCGCTTCCGGGTTGACGCCGGGCACCGGGATGAACGAGCCGAGCCGGAACACGACCAGCGCGCCGACCACGAACAGCAGCCGTTGGCGCAGCTCGGTGAGCTTGCCGAAGGCGGCGAGTGGATTGTTGGATTGGGGAGCGGCCACTGGTGTTTACTTAACCTGGTTTCAATTAGAGCAGCTGCAAAGCGTCACGAGCGAAGGCAGGTCGCGCGTCGCCGGAGCGCAGGAAGCGGAGCGTACACGTCAGTACGTGAGCATTCCGAGCACCGCCGGCGCGCGAGATGCCGAGCGCAGTAGCTTTGCTACTGCTCGTCACTCGACGCTGCCGCCGGCGGCTTCAATCGCAGCCTTCGCGCCCGCCGTGGCGAGCACGCCGGACAACTTGACCGCGCGGCCGATCTCGCCCTTCTTGACGACCTTCACGCGCTTGGCGCGTTCGTCAATCAGGCCGGCTGCGCGCAGCGCCGCCACGTCAATCTGGTCGCCCTTGAGGCCCGCAAGCTGATACAGGAACACCTGCTGCGACTCGCGCGCCATCTTCGAGCGGAAACCGACCTTCGGCAGCCGACGATGCAGCGGCATCTGGCCGCCTTCGAAGCCGGCCTTGACCTTGCCGCCACCGGTGCGCGCGTACTGGCCCTTGTGACCGCGGCCTGCCGTCTTGCCGAGACCGGAACCGATGCCGCGACCGACACGCACGCGGTCCGGACGCGAACCCTTGGCGGGCTTCAATGTATTCAAACGCATGGCTTAGTCCTCTACCCGCACCAGATAGTTCACGGTCTGGATCAGGCCACGCACCTGCGGGCTGTCCTTGAGTTCGCGAACGTCGTTGGTCTTGTTCAGGCCCAGCGCCTTGACGCTGAGGCGATGCCGGCCGCGTACGCCGCGCAGGCCGCCGACCAGGCGCACCTTCACGGTGCCCGAAGCGTTGCTGTTCTTCTTAGCCATTGCCCAGCACCTCTTCGACCTTCTTGCCGCGCTTGGCCGCGATGTGCTCGGGCGAAGCCATGGACTGCAGACCCTTGATGGTGGCGCGCACCAGGTTGATCGGGTTGCGCGAGCCGACCGCCTTGGCCAGCACGTTCTTGACGCCGACCACTTCCAGCACGGCGCGCATCGCGCCACCGGCGATCACGCCGGTACCTTCGGAAGCCGGCTGCATGAACACGCGCGCGGCGCCGTGGTTGGCTTTCACCGCGTACCACAGCGTGCCGTTGTTCAGGCCGATCTTGACCATGTTGCGGCGGGCGCGGTCCATCGCCTTGGAGATGGCGACCGGCACTTCGCGCGCCTTGCCGTAACCGAAGCCGACCTTGCCATCGCCATCGCCCACCACGGTCAGCGCGGTGAAGCTCATCTGGCGGCCGCCCTTGACGGTCTTGGCCACGCGGTTGACGGCGATCAGCTTTTCCAGCATGCCGTCGGAATTTTCGCGATCGTGACTCGACATTTGTTTTCACCTTGAGCCCGCGAAATGCGGGCGTTTGCTTACGGCATCAAGCCGCTTGTTGTTGTGATCAGGGATTAGGGATGAGTAGCGAGGGCGCACTCTGCCGGTCCCGGAAATGCGCCCTCACTACTCGCCCCTCGTCCCTCGCTTAAAACTTCAATCCCGCTTCGCGTGCGGCATCCGCCAGCGCCTTGATGCGGCCGTGATAACGGAAGCCCGAACGGTCGAACGCGACCGACTCGATGCCGGCGGCGCGCGCCTTCTCGGCGACGGCCTTGCCCACGGCCGCGGCGGCGTCCTTGTTCTTGGTACCCGACAGGCCCTCGCGCAGCGTCTTCTGCACGGTCGAGGCCGCGGCCAGGACCTTGCCGCCTTCCGGCGCGATCACCTGTGCGTAGATGTGCTGGCCACTGCGATGCACGGTCAGGCGCGGCACGGCCAGTTTGCGGATATGCATGCGCGTGGACTTGGCACGGCGCAGGCGGGCGATTTTCTTTTCCATAAAATCAATTCTCAGAAAGCGGATCGGTTTGTTTGCAGGAATCGCTTCACCGCGGCGCGCAAGATACCGAGCGCAGCAGCTTTGCAGTGATTCCTTAAGCCTTCTTGGCTTCCTTTAGCGTGATGCGTTCGCCGGCGTAGCGCACGCCCTTGCCCTTGTAGGGCTCGGGCGGACGGAACGCACGGATCTTGGCCGCGGTTTCGCCGACGCGCTGCTTGTCGGCACCCTTGATCAGGATCTCGGTCTGGGTCGGTGTCTCGATGGTCACGCCCTCGGGCGCGGCGAACACCACCGGATGCGAAAAGCCCAGCGATAGGTTGAGGCTCTTGCCCTGCATGGCGGCGCGGTAACCGACGCCGACCAGCTCGAGCTTGCGCTCATAGCCTTCCGAGACGCCCTTGACGATGTTGGCCAGCAGCGCGCGCGCGGTACCGGCGAACTTGTCGTCGGTGCCGTCGTTGGCGGCGCAGGTCAGCGTGCCGTTCTCGAGCGCCACCTTGACACCGGCGATCGCCGGCATCTTCAGCGTGCCCTTCGGACCTTTAACGGTGACGACCCCGGCGCCGATCTGGCAATCCACGCCTTTCGGCAACGTGATCGGCATCTTTGCTACTCGTGACATGTCAGTGCTCCTTACGCCACGCGGCCGATCACTTCGCCGCCCAGACCCTTGGCGCGCGCCTGCGCGTCGGTCATGAGGCCTGCGGAAGTGGAGATGATCGAAATGCCCAGGCCGCCCAGCACCTTCGGCAGCTCGCTCTTGCCGCGGTACACGCGCAGGCCCGAACGGCTGACGCGCTCGATGCGCTCGATCGCCGGCTTGCCGTCGAAATACTTCAGCTTGATTTCGAGTTCGGCCTTCTTGCCGTTCTCGGAACGCCGCGCATCCAGCACATAGCCTTCGCTCTTGAGCAGGTCGGCCAGCGCCTGTTTCATCTTCGAAGCCGGCATGCTCACCGTCTGCTTGCCCATGGCCTGGGCATTGCGGATGCGGGTGAACATGTCGGCGATGGGATCAGTCATGCTCATGTGTAGGTTTCCAGAATCGTTTCAGCATCGATATCCGTAAAGGATCGGAAATCGGAAATCGGCCGCTCACTTGCGTTCGCTCAATTGAAAATGATGGATGCTCTTCCGATTCCCCATTTCCAATTCCCGATTTCCGCCTTGCTTACCAACTCGCCTTGCGCAGGCCCGGCACGTCGCCGTGCATGGTCGCCGCGCGCAGCTTCATGCGGCCGAGGCCGAATTTCTTGTTCACCGCGTGCGGGCTGCCGGTAAGGGAGCAGCGCGTGCGGTAACGCGACGGGCTGGCATCTCGCGGCAGCTTCTGCAGCTTGGTCTGCGCTTCCATCTTCTCTTCGTAGCTCGCCGTGGTGCTGAGCACGATCTTCTTCAGTGCTGCGCGCTTGGCGGCGTACTTCTTGATCAGCTTGGCCCGCTTGATGTCGCGGTTAATCATGGATGTCTTGGCCATAAATTTCTTTCTCGAGTAGCGTGTTTGCCTGCTTCGTTGGCGGGTATCGCACTTCCACAACCCCCGATCGAATCTTCGATTCGATCCGCCCCCTTAACTCAAGGGGACTGGAAAGCAGGGCAACGTCACGTTGTCTCCATCAGTTGCGGAACGGGAAACGGAAGGCTTCCAGCAGCGCCTTGGCTTCCTCGTCGGTGCGCGCGGTGGTGGAGATGGCGATATCCATGCCACGCATCGCGTCCACCTGGTCGAAGTCAATTTCCGGGAAGATGATCTGTTCCTTCAGACCCATGTTGTAGTTGCCGCGGCCATCGAACGAACGCCCCGACACGCCGCGGAAGTCGCGCACGCGCGGCAGCGAAATGTTGACCAGGCGATCGAGGAACTCGTACATGCGGTTGCGGCGCAGCGTGACCTTGCAGCCGATCGGCCAGCCGTCGCGGATCTTGAACGATGCCACCGAGACGCGCGCCTTGGTGATCACCGCCTTCTGGCCCGCGATCTTGCCCATGTCGGCGACCGCGTTCTCCAACACTTTCTTGTTGGTCGCGGCTTCGCCCACGCCCATGTTGAGCGTGATCTTGGTCAGGCGCGGCACCTGCATCACGTTGGCGTAGCCGAAACGCTTCATCAGCTTCGGCACCACCTCTTCCTGATAGATTTTCTGCAGACGGGTCGTC
>DASVDY010000018.1:0-20610 GCA_036380855.1 Rhodanobacteraceae bacterium | reverse complement strand
CTGACACGATCCGCGCATAGGATTCCGCGTCGCGCTTGCTGCCGATCTCGGTGTCGAAGTAGCCGTCGAACAGCGGCGTGAGGTCGCCGGCTTCGGAGTGGGCGAAGAACAGCTTCTGTGCGGCGACCGAGCCCGACGAGTACACGAACAGTCGAAGCCCGCGTGCCTTCCATTCGCGAAGTTTCGCCGCGACCTCGGGGTACATGTGCGCGCGGTAGGCGCCGGTTTCGTAACCTTCACGCCAGATCATGCCCTGCAGCGCCTTGAGCGGCGTGGCCTTGCGGTCTTCGGCGATCCAGCCCAGCAGCGTGGCGACGATGGCATTGCGATCCGATTCGGGGATGCCCGCTTCCCGCGCGGTCTCCCGCAACCAGTGTTGCACCTTCGGATCATCGCCGTGGGCCGCGACGAAGTCGGCCAGGCGGTCACGCGAATACGGAAACAACACGTCCCTGACAAAGGCGATCGAGCTGGTGGTGCCTTCGATATCGGTGAGGATGGCGCGCAGGCCGGGCTCCGCGCTCACGCTGTCGCACCCGCGCCGCGCATGCCTTCCGCGTAGCCCGAGTAGGCGGTTTCGATCGCGCGCTTCACCCCGATGGGGTCGGCCAGCCGCTCCAGGAACATCGCCGTCTCGCCGCGGCCGGTGATCTCGACGTTGCCAAATCGGAAGATGCGCCCCCAGAACGATTGCCGAAGGTCCACCGTCTCGATCGAGGCCAGCCGCAGTTCGGTGGATTGCCGGCTGACCACGCCGGTCTTGCGGATCACGCGGTGGTTGGTGACGCCCTGTTCGATGCTGCGCAGCACGAGCCAGTCGTACAGCGCGATGATCACCGCGACGACCGCCACCGCCAGCGCGATCCACCACGTGCCGGAGAAGGATGCGCCGCCAAATCCCGAACCGCCCAGCCAAAGGATGCCGATCGCGATGACCGCGCCCAGCGCCAGCACGAACCACATCCGCAGCCACACCAGCCAGTGCAGGCGGAACCGCGCCACGATCTTCTCGCCCGGCGCAAGCGATTGTTCGATGTAGGAGGCCATGATGTCTCCGTAGGGCGGGTCTTGACCCGCCGATTGCCGTTGGCGGGTCAAGACCCGCCCTACAACTAGTTCTCCAGCCGCGGAAAGCGCTGTGCGATTTCATCCCCGGTGAACTGCGCCACCCAGCCTTCCGGGTTGGTGAACAGCCGGATCGCCACGAACCCGGGGTTCGGCCCCATGTCGAACCAGTGGCGGGTGCCGTCGGGCACGCCGATCAGGTCGCCCTTGCAGCACAGCACCTCGTAGACGCGATCGTTGATATGCAGGGTGAACAGCCCCTGGCCGGCAACGAAGAAGCGCACTTCGTCTTCGGAGTGGGTGTGCTCGCTCAGGAACTTCTGCCGCAATGCATCCTTTTGCGGGTGGTCGGCGTTCAGCGAGATCACGTCCACCGCCTGGTAGCCGTGCTCGCGCCGAAGGCGCTCGATGTCGCCGCGATAGGCTTCGATCACGGCTTCGGGTGCGGCCCCCGGCGCGATCGGCTGCGAGGCCTCCCAGCGCTCGAAGCGGACCCCGGCCTTGCCCAGTTCGCGCGCGATCTGCGCGTGGTCGTCGAACGTGTGCAGCGGCGCGTCACCGCTGCCTTCTTCGAAAATGCGCAGCCGGCTCATCGTGCAAGTCTCCGCAGGTCCAGTTCGCAGGCCAGCATGAATTCCAGCGCCTCGAGGTGGCGCCGCGTCTCGGCCATGTCGCGGCCCCAAGTGTAAATGCCGTGGCCGTCTATCAGATAGGCGTCCAGCGGTTTGCCGGAGTCCAGCCAGGCGTCCACGCGCGCCACCAGCTCGGGCATGTCCTGGGTGTTGGGAAACACCGGCACCTGCATCGAGGACTCGTGCGTGGCTCGGCCGGGGAATGCTTTCAGCAGTTCGTAGCCGGCCAGTTCGATCGCGCCCGCCTGCGCAAACAACCGCGACGCCACGGTCTGGGTGCGCGAGTGCGTGTGCAGTACCGCGCCCGCCTGGGGCATGCGCCGGTAAACCTGGGTGTGCAGCGCGGCTTCGGCCGAAGGGCGCGCATCGGTGCCGACCGGCCGGCCCTCCAGATCTATCACCATCACGTCCTCGGGCGTAAGCGCACCCTTGTCGCGGCCGGAGACGGTGATCGCGGCGTGGCTGGCATCGAGCCGCATCGAGAAATTGCTGCTGGTGGCCGGTGTCCAGCCCAGCGCGGCGAGCTGCACGCCGGTTTGCGCGATCGCGCGCGCGCAATCGGCCAAACGCAGTGAATCCACACCCGCGGCGCGAAGCCGGGATGCATTGGAGGTTTCGTTCATGCGCCTGAATTTAGCACGGGACATTTCTGCGCGATGGTGAAAAAACAAGCGTACGATAGACGAGCCTTTTTACCGAACATCGGAGCCAACCATGGACGACGTCACTGTTTCGCGCCGCCGCTTTCTCGGTCTGCTTGGCGGTCTCGCCGGAAGCGCGCTTCTGGTAGGTCTGTTGCCGCGCACCGCGCGCGCGGCGGACCTGCCGCACTTGACCGAAGCCGACCCCACCGCCAAGGCGCTGCACTACACCGAAGATGCGACCAAGGCGCCGGCACCGCACAAGCCGGGTCAGGCGTGCGCCAACTGTCGCTTCTTCTCGGGTGCCGCCGGCCAGGCATACGGACCGTGCTCGTTGTATCCGGGCAAGTCGGTCGCTGCGAAGGGATGGTGCGCAGGCTATTCCGCGAAGGCTTGAGGAGCTTCACGGGCTGCAGGAATCCGCGAAGAAGTCTTGCCAGAGCGACCGTTTCCAGGACGCCAATACAACATCACCCGGGATGCGGCAGGCGGAGGAGCTGACTACGCCTGCCGCACCCGGGCGACAATCCGGGGTCCACTGCCAATGGAAAAGCCCGCGGAAGAAGGATCATAGCGCGGGCCGGCCGGGGTGGCCAATGGAATCAACCTGTCCACAAGAGTGCACTTATACACACTGATAAAACAACAAGATAAACGTCAAACCCAACGTTTATTCTTGTTCAGGTAGGACGGGGCCAGAGTTCGTCGGGGCAGGCGCGGCCGGGGCCGCCCGCAAGCGGCTGTGGCGGTAGCCGTAGCCGAAATAGATCACCAGGCCGAACAGGGTCCATAGCCCCATCAGCGTCCAGTTGTACCAGTTCTCCCAGTACAGCAGCATCAGGCAGCTCAGTACGCCGAGCGTGCAGGTGACGCTGGCCCACGGCACGCGGAAGGTACGCGGCAGCTCGGGGCGCGTGCGCCGCAGGATCAGCACGCCGATGCACACCGCGCAGAATGCGATCAGCGTGCCCATGGAGACCAGGTCGCCGAGGATGTCCAGCGGGAAGATCGCCGCGAGCGCCGCGATGCCCGCGCCGGTGATCAGGGTGTTGATGTGCGGCGTACGGTAGCGCGGGTGCAGCCGCGCGAACACCGGCGGCAACATGCCGTCGCGCCCCATGATCATGAAGATGCGCGGCTGCGCGATCACCATCACCAGCACCACCGAAGCCAGGCCGATGATCGCGCCGATCTCCACCAGCCAGCGCAACCAGTTCAGTTGCGCATGCGCCGCCACGGCCGTGACAACCGGTTCGGAGGTTCCAAGTTGTGAGAAGGGGAGCAGGCCGGTCAGTACGGCCGCCATGCCGATGTAGAGGATCGTGCAAACGGCAAGCGAGGCCAGGGTACCGATGGGCAGGTCGCGCTGCGGATTCTTGGCCTCCTGCGCGGCCGTCGAGGTGGCTTCGAATCCGATGTAGGCGAAGAACACCAGCGTGGCCGCGCGCATGATGCCGCCCCAGCCGTATTTCTCAGGGCCTTGCGCGGGCGGGATGAACGGATGCCACAAATCGGGGTTCACGTAATGCCAGCCGGCGACGATGACGATCACGATCAGCGCAACCTTCAGCGCCACCATCGCCGTGTTCGCGCCGCTGGACTCCTTGATGCCGACGTAGCAGAGCCAGGTCAGGGCAAGCACCAGCGCGACCGCGGGCAGGTTGAACAGCGCGCCCGTGATGACGAGGTGGTTGTCCTGGAACGCAAGTGGCGCATTGGTCAGCGCCGCCGGCAGGTGCAGTCCGAGATGTTCGAGCAGGCTGGTGAAGTAGCCCGTCCAGCTCACCGCCACGGCGGACGCGGACACGCCGTACTCCAGCACCATGTTCCAGCCGATGAACCAGGCCGCCAGTTCGCCCAGCGTGGCGTAGGCGTAGGAATAGGAGCTCCCCGACATAGGGATCAGCGTCGCGAACTCGGCGTAGCACAGCGCGGTGAAGCTGCAGCACACCGCGGCGATCAGGAACGACAGCAACACCGCCGGGCCTGCGTGTTCCGCGGCGGCCTGGCCGGTGATCACGAAGATGCCGCCGCCGATCACGGCGCCGATGCCGAGCGCGGTCAGTCCCCAGGGCCCGAGGGTGCGCCGCAACTGCACGCCCTGTTCGGATTCAGCGCCGGAAAAGTCGGTTTTTTTCGCGAGCAGTCGTTCGAGCATGAAAACTCCGGGAAGGTCGGGCCGGCATGCAGCCGGCCCGCGGCGTCACACCACGTCTTCCAGCGCGCGCGCGATCCCTTCCGGAGAGAGCTGGCTGCGGCGATAGCCGTACAGGCCGTAGAGGATCAGGCCGATCACCGCCCAAACCGCGAACACCACCTTGGCCACGATGCTCAGGTTGACGAACAGCAGGATGCAGCCGGCAACGGCGAGCGGGCAGACGATCCAGACCAGCGGCGTGCGGAACGGGCGCGGGCGATCGGGTTGCCGCTTGCGCAGGACCATCACGCCGATCGAGACCATTGCAAATGCGAGCAGCGTGCCGGCGTTTGAAGTGTCGGCCAGTTTGCCAACCGGGAACAGCGCCGCGCAGATGGACACGACGAAGCCGGTCACGTAGGTGATCACGTGCGGCGTGAAGAAGCGCGGATGGACGCTGGAGAACTTGCTCGGCAGCAGGCCGTCGCGTGCCATCGTGAAGAAGATGCGGGTCTGGCCGAACATCATCATCAGGATCACGGAGGGCAGTGCGACGATTGCCGCGAGTTCGATCATGACCGCGAACCGCGGGTGCCCGAGCGTGCTCATCACCTGTGCCAGCGGTTCACGGCTGCACACCAGCGCCTGCGAATTGCCGCACGCGGCCGCGAAGGCGGGGGTGCCCGGGTCCAGGAACGCACCGGTGGCGCTCGCGAGCGGCTGTGCGCCGACCGACCCGGCTGCGCCGTAACCGACCAGCAGGTAGAAGATCGTGCAAATCGCCAGCGCGCCGATCAGGCCGATCGGGATGTTGCGGTTCGGGTTCTTGGTTTCTTCCGCCGCGGTGGAAACCGCGTCGAAACCGACATAGGCGAAGAAGATCGAAGCCGCGGCCCCCAGCACGCCGACGCCTCCGGTCGGACTGCCCCAGCCGGTCGGCAGGAATGGATGCAGGTTGGCGTTTTTGACCGCAGGTACCGCGATGACGATGAACACGGTCAGTGCGATGATCTTGATCGCCACCAGCACGGCATTCACGCGCGCGCTCTTGGAAGTTCCGATCACCAGCAGCCAGGTCACCGCGATGCCGATCAGGAACGCCAGCAGGTTGAATCCGCCGCCGAGCGTGGGTCCGACTTGCAGCCAATGCGGCAGCGACAATGCGCCCGGTTTGACCAGACCGAAGACCCCGCTGTTGAGGAGTCCGTTGACGTAACCCGACCAGCCCACGCACACCGCGGTCGCGCCGATGGCGTATTCCAGCACCAGCGCCCAGCCGACGATCCAGGCGATCAGCTCGCCCATCACGCCATAGGTGTAGGTGTAGGCGGAGCCCGAGACCGGCACCATCGCGGCCAGCTCCGCGTAGGCCAGCGCGGCCAGTCCGCACACCACCGCGGCGATCACGAACGACAGCATCATCGCCGGGCCGGCCTTCTGCGCCGCTTCCGCGGTCAGCACGAAAATGCCGGTGCCGATCACCGCGCCGATGCCGAGCAGGGTGAGCTGGATGGGCCCGAGCTGCCGCTTCAGCGACTTCTTCTCGGCGGTGGCGAGAATCTGGTCGAGTGGTTTGATTCGCCAAAAGATCATGTGCATTCCCCCGCGGGTTGCCGCGCGTTACGGTGCAGCCTCCACGGGGGTGGCTGCCATGTTTGAGCGATGGTCCCTGATCGCGAAGATAGACAAGCGGTCGTTTCGACCGCGCTTTTTCAATGGCGCGGCGCATCCAGCATCGCAGCGCGTTGAGCCTACGCGAGGGGCGCGGGATGGGCAAGGGGCGGAAGGTCACGCCCGGCCGGAAAATTCTCCGGTGGCGGTATTCACCCAGACCTTCTCGCCGGTGCTGATGTATTCCGGTACCTGGATCTCGATGCCGCTGCTCAGCTTTGCAGGCTTGGTGCGCTTGGTGGCGCTCGCGCCTTTCAGTTCCGGCGCAGTGTCCACGACGGTCAGCACTACGCTGGCCGGGATCTGCAAGGCCACCGGGGCATCGTCGATCAGTTGCACGTAATAGCCTTCCAGGCCTTCCACGATGTAGCCGGCCGCCTCGCCGACCGCCTCGGGGCCGAGCACGTATTGCGTGTAATCCTCGGCATCCATGAACACGAAGGCGTCGCCATCCATGTAGGAGAAGTTGGCGGCGCGCCGCACCAGTTCCATCTCGCGCAGGTCGTCGTCCGCGCGCAGGCTCAAGTCCAGCTTGCGCCCGCCGGGAATGGAATAGAGCGTGAATCGGAACGTCACGTTGCCGCCGCGCGCGGTCGGCGAACTGCGCTCGATGTCGCGCACCTGGTACACGGTTCCGTCGTGCTCGACGACGTTGCCTTTCTTGATGTCGGAAGCTTTCATGGAAGATCCGGGAATCGGGAATCGGGAATCGGGAATCGGGAATCGGGAATCGGGAATCGGGAATCGGAAGAGCGTATCCGCTTTCGTCGTCATTCCGGGGCCGCCGCGGCTTCATCGCGGCGGACCCCGGAACCCAGAGTCTTCGCTTTGATTGGATAGGGATCCCGGATCAGCGGACATCCGATCCCAAAACTTCCCGTGAACTGGATCCCGTGTCATCGGCCATCCATGGCCTGCACGGGATGAGTTCATCCTGAACTCACTTGGGTTGCAGCCTCACCGCGCCATCCAGCCGGATCGTCTCGCCGTTGACGTAGCGGTTGCCGATGATGAAGGCGACCGTGCGCGCGAATTCCTCGGGCTGGCCAAGGCGCGACGGGAAGGGAATGGATGCGGACAGCGATTGCTGCACGGCTTCGGGCATGCCGTCCACCATCGGCGTCCAGAAGATGCCCGGCGCGATCGTCGCGACGCGGATCCCGAAGCGTGCGAGTTCCCGTGCCATCGGCAGCGTCATGCCGACCACGCCGCCCTTGGAAGCCGAATACGCGGCCTGGCCGATCTGGCCTTCGTACGCGGCGACGGATGCGGTATTGACGATCACGCCGCGCTCGCCGTCTTCGCCGGCATCGTTCTGTTGCATCAGCGCGGCGCCGGCCTTCGCGACATTGAAGCTGCCGACGAGGTTCACCATCACCGTCGCCTGGAATTGCGAAAGCGGCATCGCGCCTTCCTTGCCGAGCACGCGGCCCGAGCCGAGGATGCCGGCGCAGTTCATCACCACGTTCAAGCCGCCCATCGCCTCGCGCGCGGCGCCGACATTGGCGACCACCTCGCTTTCGGAGGTCACGTCGGTGCGGAAGAATCGGGTGCCGTTGCCCAGCGCTTCGGCCGCCTGCCGGCCTTTCTCCTCGTTGACGTCCAGCAGCGCGACCTTGCCGCCCTGGGATGCCAGGTATTGCGCGACCGCATGACCCAGTCCGGACGCGCCGCCGGTGATGACTGCCTTCACTCGATCGAGTTGCATGGAATTCTCCGCAAGCAAACCCGCGATCTTAATGTAGGAGCCAGCTTGCTGGCGACCTGGAGTTTCACCCGCGCGAAGGGCTCCCTGATCGCCTGCCAGCAGGCTCCTACAGGTCGAGGATGAAGAACCGGTTGCAGCCGTGGTGACCGGTGGCGCCCATCGGTGCGCACAGCGGCTGGAAGCCGAATTTCGCATACAACGCCTGCGCGGCGTCCATGCCGGTGAGCGTTTCCAGGTAGCAGCGGCGGAAGCCGAGTTCGCGCGCGGTCTGCAGGCAGCGCTGCATCATGGCGCGCCCGGCACCGTGCCCGCGCAGTCCGGGCAGGAAGTACATCTTGCGCAGTTCGCAGACGTCGGGATCGCCGCCATGCAGCGGCGCCACGCCGCCGCCGCCCAGCACTTCGCCGTCGCGCTCGACCACGAAGTAGGCGCTGCGCGGTTGCGAATACGCCGAATGCATCGCATCCACTTCCGCATCGTGGATCGCGAAGCCCGGGCCGGCGGCGCCGAACTCCGGCATGACGGCGCGGATCACGCGTGCGACAGCCTCGTCGTCGCGCGGTTCGATGGGACGGATGAGGAAGTTGGACATGCGGGGCAGGGATGAGGAAAGAGGAAAGAGGAAAGCGTAGCAGCAAGCTTTCATTCCGGCGAAAGCCGCAGGCAGCGACATCTCCTGCGGGCAGGTCCCTGCAAAGCAAGGGGCGTTGGATTCGGTGCTCCAGTCGCATCGTGGGCGGACCGGAAAGGGCCGCTACTTTCATGCTCATCAGTTCCGGATCCTGGTGCGCCGATTCGATGAAAGCGCTTCACTTTCGTCATCCCGGCGAAAGCCGGGACCCAGTGACTTTGATGTTGATTATGGGAGAGCCAAGTCACTGGGTTCCGGGTGCCGCATCGGACTTCTTCCGCCGCGTCCCCGGAATGACGACAAGGCAGGGTTACGCTTTCCCGAGTCCCGAGTCCCGATTCAGTGCCGCGTATCGGTGACGCTCAGGAACTCCTGCATCGCCTGGTCGTCCATCGGCGACGCGAGCAGGAAGCCTTGCAGGAACGTGGCGTGGTGGCGCGCGAAGAACTCGCGTTGCGTTTCGGTTTCCACGCCCTCGGCCGTCACGGTGAGGTCGAGGCTCTCGGCCAGTCGCACGATCGCTTCGCAGATCGCCTTGTCGGCGTCATTTTCGGGAATGCCCTGCACGAATGCGTGGCTGATCTTCACCCCGTCCAGCGGCAACCGGCGCAGGTAGTTGAGCGAGGAGTAGCCTTCCCCGAAGTCGTCAATCAGCAGCCGCACGCCCATCCGCTTGAGCGCGGCGAAGATCTCCAGCGTGTCCGCGGCATCTTCCACCAGCGCCCGTTCGGTCAGTTCGAGCTCCAGCGTGTCGGCCGGCAAATGGTATTCCTGCACCGCCATGCGCACCGACTCCAGCAGCGAGCCGCTCAGCAACTGCCGGAACGAAACGTTCACCGCGATATGCGGCGGAGCCGCGCCGGCGTCCCTCCACCCCCGCCATTGCCGGCACGCCTGCGCGATCACCCACGCGCCGATGCGCACGATTTCCCCCGAATTCTCCGCATGCGCAATGAACCGGGTCGGCGTGATTTCGCCCAGGTTCCTGTTGTGCCAGCGCAGCAGCGCCTCCACCCCGCTGATCCGGCCATCGGCGAGCGCGAACACCGGCTGGTACACCAGCCGCAATTCGCGATTGTCCAGCGCGCGGCGCAGCGCCCGTTCCAGCCGCGTGCGATCGGCCAGCTCGGCACTGAGTTCCGGCGAGAAGCGTTGCCATGTATTGCGACCCCGCCGCTTGGCCTCGGCCATGGCGGCGTGCGAATGATTGACGAGCCGCTGCGCGCTGTCGCCATCGTCCGGGCAGACCGCCACGCCGATCGAGGCGGTGAGCGTGAATTCCTCGCCCTCGTGCACGAACGGCTTGCGGAACGCGCTGACGACGCTGTCGGCCAGCGCCTGCAATTTCGCGCTGCTGCCGCAGTCGCGCAGGAGCACCGCGAACTCGTCGCCGGAAAAGCGCGCGATCAGGCTGCGCGTGCCGGCGAGGCACCTGCACAACCGGTCGGACGCACCGATCAGCAGGCGATCGCCGACCGCATGCCCGGCGGTGGCGTTGATCAGGTGGAACCGGTCCAGGTCGAGGAACAGCAGCGCGGGCCGCGCTCCGGACGAGCCGGCGGCAGCGATCGCGCGATCCAGTGCTTCCATCAGGCTGTCGCGGTTGGGCAGGCCGGTGATGCGGTCGCTGGAGGCCTGCCGGCGCAATTGCTCCTCGGCGATTTTCCGGTCGGTGATGTCCTGGAGCGTGCCAGTGACGCCGTAAACGCGATCGTGCCGCAGCATCGGCCGACCGACGATGCGCACCCAGCGGTGCCGGTTCAGCGCGGTGGTCATCGGCAGCTCCAGTTCGAAGCCGCGCGAGCCGGTCCGCGCATCGTGCAGGGCGCTGCGCAGACGTTCGCGATCCTCCACCGCGAAGAAGCCCAGCGCGCGGGTCTCGTTGATCGCGTTGCCGGGTTCGAGGTCGTGGATGCGATAGACCTGTGGCGTCCAGAACAACGAATTGCGCAGGTCGTCTGCCTCCCAGCCGCCGATGTTGGCGAGGTTCTGGGTCATGCCGAACAGATCGGCTTGGCGTTTCAGCGCGGAGACGTCGCTGAAGGTGGAAATCACCTGGAACGGTCGCGTTTCGCCGGGGCGAAATTGCGGTACCGAACTGGACGACAGCCAGCGATACAGATGCAGGTGCGGGAGGTACATGCCGAACACCGCGCTCTCCACGGTGCGCCCGGTGCGCAGCGCACGCATGCCCGGCAGGTCGTCGAAGCCGAGCTCGATGCCGTTTGCGTCCACCAGCCGCCAGCCCGGCGCGGCATCGCGGCGCAGTTCGAGCACTTCGTCTTCGGAGAGCCCCAGGATGCGGCACGCGGCAGGATTGGCCGAAACGATCAGCCCTTGCGCATCCTGTACCAGCACGCCCTGGTCCATCGCGTGCAGCAGGTGGCGGTAGCGCGTTTCGGCGGCCTCGAGCGCGGTCCTCAGTTCGTCCCCGTTGCGCGGCACGCTCTTCCCCGCGGCGTCTTCCACGCCGGCGGGAACCGAGTGCTGCAACGGGTGCCGCATTGCCGCCCCCTGCGGTGCCGGAGTGATCCGACACTCAGGCGTGCAAGCCTGCGCCTGATGATGCAAAAAAAAAGTTAAAAATGATGAACATGATGCGCATCCCTGCGGGTGAAAGCGGCCATCCATGGCCGTCTTCATCAAAAGCCAGCTCCCAAAGGGATCCGATCTCCTTTACCCCTTCCGGGCGCGTACCACCCGGCTGCCGGTCGGGTGGCCCAGCTGCGCCGACAACCAGAGCCCGGTTTCGATCAGCGCCTGCAGGTTGACGCCGGTTTCGATGCCCATGCCGGCCAGCATGTAGGCCACGTCTTCGCTGGCGACATTGCCGGTTGCGCCGTTCGCGTAAGGGCAACCGCCGGTTCCGGATACCGAGCTGTCCACCACGCTCACGCCTTCCTCCAGGCAGGCCAGGATGTTGGCCATGGCTTGTCCGTAAGTGTCGTGGAAATGCACCGCGAGCGCGCTGATCGGTATCTCCGTTGCCACCGCGCGCAACATCGCGCGCGCCTTGTCCGGCGTGCCCACGCCGATGGTGTCGCCCAGCGAAATTTCGTAGCAGCCCAGCTCGTGCAGGCGTTGAGCGACGTGCACCACGTCCGACAGCGGCACTTCGCCCTGGTACGGACAACCGAGGACGGTGGAAACGTAACCGCGCACGCGCACGCCGTCGGCCTTTGCGCGCTGCATCACCGGTACGAAGCGCTCGATGGATTCGTCAATGGACGCATTGATGTTCTTGCGGTTGAAAGCTTCCGATGCCGCGGTAAACACCGCGATCTCGCTCACCCCCACGGCGCGCGCCCGCTCGTAACCCTGTTCATTGGGCACCAGCGCCGGGTAGGCGACGCCCGGCTTCTTCCCGATGCCGGCGTAGACCTCGGCGGCATCTGCCAGTTGCGGGATCCATTTCGGGCTGACGAAGCTGGTCGCCTCGATGGTGCGCAGTCCGCAGGCGGACAGGCGATTGATCAACTCGATCTTGACCGCCGTCGGCACGATCGTCTTTTCATTCTGCAGGCCGTCGCGCGGGCCGACCTCGACCATGCGCACCGCATTCGGGATGGCGGAAGGGGAGCTCATTCGGAAATCGCGTAAAGACCGAGCCAGGATTCTTCCAAGGTGTAGGCTTCGAAGCGCCGATCAAGTTCGGCGTATTCGGCTGCCATCTGCGTCTTCGCTTGCTCGAACCGCGCCGTGTCCCGCCAGCGGTCAATGGTGAGATACAGGCCCGGTTGCCCTTCCAGTTTCAGCAGCTCCGTGCCGGCGAAGCCCTCCGCCCGCGCGAACAATCGGGCCCAGTCGCCATGCGGCCCATAGCCACGCTCGAAAGCCGCGATGGCATCAGGCTTCACGCGGAAACGCCACACGGTCGCGATCATTTCCGCCTCACTCGCCGCCAAAGCGCACGAGCACCGCATCGGCTTCGACGAAATCGCCGGCGGAAGCATGCACGGATTCGAGCCTGCCCGCGCGCGGCGCGCGCAAGGTGAGCTCCATCTTCATCGCTTCCATGACGAGCAGCTCCTGGTCCTTCTCGACTTCGTCGCCGGGTTCGGCCCTTACCAGCACCACGCGGCCGGGCATTGGCGCAATCACCTGGTCGCCGCCTTCGTGCGCTCCGGCTTCGAAGGCGAATGCCCGCGCGCGCGTGAAGGTCTCGCGCGCGGCTTCGTCGAGGTGAACGCGTACGCGCTGCGCATCCACGGCAACGCGCATGCGCTTTGCCTCGGCGTCGAAATGCCCGCTCAGCCATTCACCTTCGGTGCGGGCATGGCGAACGGTGCATCGCGCATCGCCGTACTTGAGCACGTAATCGCCGCGATGGCCGCGCGCCTCGACTTCATGGCGCTCACCTCGTTGCGCCAGCACCACGATGCGCTTGCCGGCATGCCCGATCCGCCAGCCATCCGCGATTGCCCAGGGCGAGTTCGGGTCGGCCCCGGCGCGTGCGTCGGCGAGCGCGCGGGCCTCCTCTTCCAGCAATACTGCGGTTGCAGCGGCACACAGCGCGGCGGGCGAGGGTGGTTCGCCGCCGGCGAGGAATTCCCCCAGGTGCCGATCCAGGTAACCGGTATCAATGGTGCCCCCGACGATGGCCGGGTGCCGCACCAGCCGTTCGAGGAAAGCGATGTTGGATTTCGGACCGACCACCTCGCACTGCGCCAGCGCCTCGCGCAAGCGCGCCAGTGCGCGCGGGCGATCCTGGTCCCATACGATAAGTTTGGCGATCATCGGGTCGTAGAAGATCGAGACGCTGTCGCCGGGATCCACGCCGGCATCAATGCGAACGTGCCTCGACGCCTGCGGCAACTCGAGCGTCTCGATGCGGCCGGAGCCGGGCAGGAAGTTCTGCTCGGGATCTTCGGCGTACAGCCGCACTTCGATCGCGTGGCCGCGGGCGTGCACCTGTTCCTGCGCGATCGGCAGCGGCTCGCCGGAAGCGATGCGCAACTGCCATTCGACCAGGTCCAGCCCGAGCGTTTCCTCGGTCACCGGATGTTCGACCTGCAGGCGCGTGTTCATTTCCATGAAATGGAAATCGCCCTCCGCGCCGACGATGAATTCGATCGTGCCCGCGCCGACGTAGTGCACCGCCCGGGCCGCTGCCACCGCGGCCCTGCCCATCGCAGCGCGGCGCTGCGCATCCAGGAAGGGCGAGGGCGTCTCCTCCAGCACCTTCTGGTAGCGGCGTTGCGCCGAACACTCGCGCTCGTTCAGGTGGATCACGTTGCCGTGCGTGTCGCCGAACACCTGGAATTCGATGTGGCGCGGGTGCTCGATGTAGCGCTCGAGGATCATGCGCGCGTCGCCGAACGCGCCTTGCGCCTCGCGTTGCGCGGAGGCGAGCGCGTCGGCGAATTCCTTCTCCGCGCGGACGATCCGCATGCCCTTGCCGCCGCCCCCGGCCGCGGCCTTGATCATCAGCGGGAAGCCGATCTTCTTCGCCTCGGCGAGCAGCGTCTTCGCGCCCTGGTCCTCGCCGTGGTAGCCGGGCACCAGCGGTACGCCGTGTCTCTCCATCAGCGCCTTGGCCTCGGCCTTGGAACCCATGGCCTCGATGCTCTCCGGCTTCGGCCCGATGAACGTCACGCCGGCGTCGCGGCAGGCGCGCGCGAAGGCCGCGTTTTCGGACAGGAACCCGTATCCGGGATGGATCGCCTGCGCGCCGGCCTTTTTCGCGACCTCGAGGATGACATCGCCACGCAGGTACGAATCGGCCGGGCGCGGCCCGCCGATCGGAAAGGCGACATCGGCCATGCGCACGTGCCGGGCGTTCGCGTCCGCTTCCGAATACACCGCGACGCTGCGGATACCCAGGCGACGGCAGGTGCGGATCACGCGGCAGGCGATCTCGCCGCGGTTGGCGATCAGGACGCAATCAAACATTGTTTTGGACACGGATTGACGCGGATGAACACGGATCAGAAGCATTCACTCCGAAGATCCTTCGCTTGAATTGGGGGCGCGGACCGGAATTCAGCAACAGACCCACATGAACGCCCGTGGCCTTAAGGCAATTGACGAGCTGGATCTCGTGAGCCGCGATCGGTTGGGACACTGCTTTCACCTCGATGATGATCCTTCCCTCGACGAGCGATCGGCGCGGAATTCTCCGACAGTGTGACCCCGGAACCGGACGTCCAGGGCCACTTGCCGGGACGTGCTGATTCCGCTGTCGTGCAAAGCTATCGCAAGAGCATTCTCATACACGCTTTCGAGAAAGCCAGGGCCGAGTTCGTTGTAGACAGAATAAAAGCTGCCGGGGATGCGGTCCGTGAGCTCTGCTTCGATCAATGGATTTTTATCCGCGTCCATCCGTGTTGATCCGTGTCAAAGCTCTTCTTTTGCGGCCCACCGCGGCGCGCGTTTGTCCAGGAACGCGCCGAGGCCGTGCTGGCCTTCTTCCGACACGCGCAGGCGCGCGATCAGTTCCGCGTTGCGTTCGTCCAGGGCGGCCGCGGCGTCCGCGTCCATGCCGCCGACGCGCAGCGCGAGCCGCTTCGCCTCGCGTTGTGCCAGCGGGCCGCCTTTGCCGAGGAAATGCAGCACGCGATCAACCGCCGCGTCGAGCTCTGCCGGCGCGACCGCTTCGTGCAACAGGCCGATCCGCGCGGCGTGCTCGGCTTCGAAGATTTCGCCGGTGACGAACAGTCGCCGCGCATGCCGCGCCCCGATCGCTGCGATGACATAGGGCGAGATGACCGCCGGCACCAGCCCGAGCTTCACTTCGCTGAGGGAAAACTTGGCCCCATGCACGCCGATGGCGATGTCGCAGCAGGCGACAAGCCCGACACCTCCGCCGTACGCCGCGCCATTGACGCGCGCGATGGTCGGCTTGGGAAAGAAATCGAGGGTGCGCATCAAGGCGGCCAGACGGCGCGAATCGGCGCGGTTGTCCGCTTCGCTCGCCTGCGCCATGCCGCGCATCCAGTTGAGATCGGCGCCGGCCGAAAAACTCTTGCCCGCGCCGGTCAGCAGCACGAACCGCACGTGGTCATCGTTGGCGGCCTCGTCCAGCACAGCCTGCAGCGAAGCCACCAGCGCATCGTCGAAGGCGTTGTGGACCTGGGGGCGGTTCAGGGTGATCCGCGCCAGCGTGCCTTTGCGTTCGAGCAGGACGGCGTCGTCCATGCGGAATCCTTTCGCCCAAAGTTGCAATGATAGCCGCTGCCGCGCTGTGCCGTTCCGTGGGTTGGTGGGTGGCCCGAAGCGCGCGGTGACGGCGTTCCGCAGCGTGGCGTCCTTCACGTGGCCTTTCCGAACGACCCGAAATCGTTGCAATCGCAAATATCGCTTGCGATGCTAAATGAGAACCATTATCATTTCGGCACATCGAATCGGGAGTACGTTGCTCATGAAGCGGGGTCTGGTTGCCGCATTGTTTGCCTTGAGCCTGGCCGCGGGCGCGGCAGGGGCGGCCGAGATGCCGGAATACAAGCTGGTCATCAAGGATCACAAGTTCCAGCCGGCCGAACTGGCGGTCCCCGCCAACACCAAGTTCAAGGTGCGGGTGAGCAACCAGGATGCGACGCCCTCGGAATTCGAGAGCAACGAGTTCAACCGCGAGAAGATCGTGCTGCCCAACAGCGAGGTCACCGTGTTCATCGGCCCGCTCGACAAGGGGCGCTACAAGTTCTTCGACGACTTTCACCAGGACACCGGCAACGGCGTGCTGATCGTGCAGTAACGGATCGAAGGAACCATTGAAGGATTTGAAGCAATGTTCGGTGTAGCCCTGCTGGTCTTTCGCGAAGTGCTCGAAGCGGCGCTGATCGTCTCCATCGTCGCGGCCGCCACGCGCGGCGTGGCGCGTCGCGGGCTCTACGTCAGCGGGGGAATCGCACTGGGCGTGCTGGGCGCGATCGTGGTGGCGTTGTGCGCCGGCGCGATCGCCGACGCGCTCAACGGCTCCGGGCAGGAACTGTTCAACGCAGGCGTGCTGTTCGCGGCAGTCCTGATGATCGCCTGGCACGTGATCTGGATGTCCAGTCACTCGCGCGAACTGGTGCAGCACATGAAAGCCGTGGGCGGGGCGGTGAAGGCGGGATCCAGCTCGCTCACGCTGTTGTTTGCGGTGGTGGCGCTGGCGGTATTGCGCGAGGGCTCGGAGATCGTTCTGTTCCTCTACGGCATGGCCGCGAGCGGCGCCGGGTTGGGCGGGCTGGTCAGCGGCATTCCGCTCGGCATCGTCGGTGGCGTCGCGGTCGGTTTCGCGCTCTACTTCGGCCTGTTGCGGATCCCGCTGCGCTATTTCTTCACCGCCACCAACTGGATGCTGGTGCTGCTCGCGGCAGGCCTGGCGTCCACCGGCGCGCGTTTCCTGCTGCAGGCGAACCTGCTGCCGGCGTGGGGCAACCAGATCTGGAACACCTCCGACCTGCTCAGCAACGGCTCGGTGATCGGGCAGGCGCTGCACATCCTGGTCGGGTACGACGCGCATCCGGCAGGGATCCAGATGGCGTTCTGGACGGCGGTGGTGGTCCTGCTGCTGATCGGCATGCGCATGAGCACGCGCGCGCCGCTGCGTGCTTCACGGGTGCCGGCGGAAACCACCCGCAGCACAGCCTGATATCAAGGTCCGCGTTCAATCACCTGGTGCCGATGGGCATCGGGCGGGGGATGCGCGCGCCTTGCCCGGGGAATGGAAATCCCGAACACACTTGTCAATCAGAAAGGGAGCCTCCCGTGACACGCTTGCCTGGAAAGCCTCGCCTCGTGCCCGCCGCCTTCGCCATCGCGATGGGAATGGGTTCGCTGATCGGCTTCATGCCGCGCGCCCATGCCGGTCCGGCCGAAACCATCTACACGCCCATCGTGGATTACCGCGAATGGGAGCTGGAACTGAAGACCGGCGTGCAGGACTGGGGCAACCGGGACGAGGGCGAGCGGGCCGCCAAGCTGGCGCTGGGCTACGGGCTCGCGCCGCGCTGGGGCGTGGAATTCGAGGCCGAGTATTCGCAAACCCCCGGTCACGTCGCGCATGTCGAGGAATACGAGTTTGAGAACATCTTCCAGCTCACCGAGCACGGCGAACACTGGCTGGACATGGGCCTGTTCGCCGAGCTGGAACACAACCGGCTGGAGAACGTGAACACCGCGGTGTTCGGCCCGATGTTCCAGACCGAAACCTCGCACACGCAGACCAACCTCAACATCTATCTCGAGCGGCGCCTGAGCGCACTCGCCGGGGACGAAGCCGATGCCGACGAAGACGAAGGCGGCTCGCGCAACGAGCTCGTCTATCAAATGCAATGGAAGTACAACCTGCACCCGCAATTCCAGCCCGGGTTGCAGGCGTTCGGATCGCTGGGTGACCCCGCGCACTTGCGGTCGGCCGACTTGAAGATCGGCCCCGCGTTCTTCGGCGTGGCCAATCTCGGCAATGGCAAGAGCCTGCGCTACAACGCCGCGCTGCTTGGAGGACTGACGCGCGAAAGCCCCAACGCGACGTTGCGGATGCAGCTCGAGTACGAGTTCTTCTAGGGCAAAGCGCTGCTACATCCGGAACACGCCGTAGCGCGTCTCCTCGATCGGCGCATTGAGCGAGGCGGAGATCGCAAGCCCCAGCACGCGGCGGGTATCGGCCGGATCGATCACGCCATCGTCCCACAGTCGAGCGGTGGCGTAATACGGATGGCCCTGGCGCTCGTATTGCTCGCGGATCGGCGCCTTGAAGGCTTCTTCCTCGTCCGCCGACCACTTGCCGCCGCGCGCCTCGATGCCGTCGCGCTTGACCGTGGCGAGCACGGACGCGGCCTGCTCGCCGCCCATCACGCTGATGCGCGCGTTGGGCCACATCCACAGGAAGCGCGCGCCGTAGGCGCGCCCGCACATCGCGTAGTTGCCGGCGCCGAAACTGCCGCCGATGATCACGGTGAACTTCGGTACCGAGGCGCAGGCGACGGCGGTCACCATCTTGGCGCCGTCTTTCGCGATGCCCGCCTGTTCGTATTTCTTGCCGACCATGAAGCCGGTGATGTTCTGCAGGAACACGAGCGGAATCCCGCGCTGGTTGCACAGCTCGATGAAGTGCGTGCCCTTGAGCGCGCTCTCGGAAAACAGGATGCCGTTGTTGGCGACGATGCCGACGGGATAACCATGGATGTGCGCGAAACCGGTGACCAGCGTCTTGCCGTAGCGCGCCTTGAATTCATGGAATTCCGAGCCGTCCACGATGCGCGCGATCGCCTCGCGGATGTCGAAGGGCCGGCGGGTGTCCCCGGGGATCACGCCATACAGTTCCTGCGGCGCGTGTTTCGGTTCGCGCGGCTCGCGCAGCTCCAGCGGGATCGTCTTGCCGCGATTGAGGTTGGCAACTATGTCGCGCGCGATGCTGAGCGCATGCGCGTCGTTTTCGGCGTAGTGGTCGGCCACGCCCGAGATGGACGTATGGACGTCCGCGCCGCCCAGGGTTTCGGCATCCACCACTTCGCCGGTCGCGGCCTTCACCAATGGAGGGCCGCCGAGGAAGATCGTGCCCTGCTGCTTGACGATGATCGTCTCGTCGCTCATGGCCGGCACGTAGGCGCCGCCGGCGGTGCACGAGCCCATCACCACGGCGATCTGCGCGATGCCGAGCGAGGACATGCGCGCCTGGTTGTAGAAGATCCGACCGAAGTGTTCCTTGTCGGGGAAGACCTCGTCCTGCAGCGGCAGGAACGCGCCGCCGGAATCCACCAGGTACACGCAGGGCAGGTGGTTTTCCAGCGCCACCTCCTGCGCGCGCAGGTGCTTCTTCACCGTCATCGGGAAATACGTGCCGCCTTTTACGGTGGCGTCATTGGCGACGACCACGATTTCCCGGCCGTGCACCCGGCCGATGCCGGCGAGCAGGCCGGCCGCGGGTGCCGCGTCCTCGTACATGCCGTGCGCCGCCAGTGGCGAGAGTTCGAGGAATGGCGAACCCGGATCGAGCAGGGCGCGGATGCGTTCGCGCGGCAGCAGCTTGCCGCGCGCGGTGTGCTTGTCGCGCGCCTTCTCGCCGCCCCCCGCAGCCGCGCGTTCCAGTTGCGCGTTGAGATCGGCGACCAGCGCCTGCAGCCGTTCCGCGTTGGCGCGGAATTCGGCGCTCCTTGGATCAATGCGGGTTTCGAGAACAGGCATGCCGGAGTCCATTGCGGGCGACGTTGCATGCAAGCACAAGCACACGGCTTTTCGCCAGCCATAAAAAAAACCGGCCGCGGGATGCGGCCGGTTTCGAAGCCATGAGATGGAGGATCAGTGGCCGCTGCTGCTGCTCTTGGCGGCGTCCTTGGCGGCTTCGGCGTTGTCCTTGGCCTGGTCGGCGGAAGCCGAAGCGTTGTCGGCGGCCTGGTCGGCGGCATTGGCGGCCTGATCGCCGGCCTGGCCGTTCGACTGCATCGCGCCGGCGCTGTCCTGCTGCGCCTGCTGGGCGGCTGCGGCGGCCTGGTCGGCCGACTGCTGGGCCATGGAGGCGGCCTGGTCGGCGGCCGGGCTCTGGCTCTGGTCGGCAGCCTGCTGGGCCTGCTGCGCGGACTGCTGCGCGTCGGCTGCGGACTGCTGTGCGTCCTGCGCGTTGTCGGACGGGTTGCTGCAGGCAGCCAGTGCCAATACCAGCGCGGACGCGAGAAGGGTTCGGGTGAACTTCATGTAATGCTCCTTGGATTGCCATGGATGCCAAAGAATGGCTTCTCCATTTAAACGGAATGGCCGCATATTTGCCATACGACAGCGCGTGGCGGGACGGCATCCATACAGGAGCGCAAAAAAAAATCGCGCGCGATGTTTCCATCGCGCGCGACCTGCAATACCTGAAACTTCGATCAGCCGCCCGTGGAGGACTTGGCCGGCTGGGCTGCGGTGGAAGCAGCCGGAGGCGCCATCGCGGTCGAGGCGGGCGGCGGCGTCATCGCCGTCGAGGCCGGAGGCGGCGTCATCGCCGGGGCAGTGGACGCCGTGGCCGGGGCGGCCGTGGTCGCCGGCGCGGCAGCGCCGCCTTCATTCTGATCATTGTTGCTACTGCACGCGCCGAGTGCGACAACCAGTGCCGACGCAAGAACGATACGTGTCAATTTCATGGGAAAAGTCTCCGAGCCGTGGATGCCAATGGATTTGGCCCCAACATTAAACCGCGAATGCGGAGAATTCGCCACTGGAAA
>DASVDY010000017.1:0-4923 GCA_036380855.1 Rhodanobacteraceae bacterium | reverse complement strand
AGGAAGTGCCGATGCAACGCTTCGCCGATCCTTCGGAGATCGCCGCGGCGGTGGCGTTCCTGGCTTCGCCCGCGGCGAGCTATGTCACCGGCATCAACCTGCCGGTGGACGGTGGACGTACAAGGTCGTTGTAGCAGACTCGGGGCTGGGGGCTGGGGGCTGGGGACTGGGGACTGGGGACTCGGGGCTGGGGGCTGGGGGCTGGGGACTGGGGACTGGGGACAGAGTATGCCGTCATTCCGGACGCGCGCAGCGCGATCCGGAATCTGCTCTCCACATCTTCCCGCAACACATTCGGATCATCCCCGACGGAGCGATGCCCTGAACCAAGTTGGGCTCGCCATTATCGAGCCTGCGGTAAGCTTGCCGAATGCCATCCATTGTCCTCGCCAACCTGGTCAACGGCGAACTGCGCCAACCGTGCACGGGTGCGTACCTGGACGTCTTCGAGCCGGCCACGGGCAAGGCGTACGCACGCTGCCCGGACTCGGACCACCGCGACGTCGAGCTGGCCGTGGAAGCCGCGCAAGGCGCGGCGCCTGCCTGGGCCGCGCTGCCGCACGCCGAGCGGGCGCGCCACCTGCACCGGCTGGCGGATGCGATCGAGGCGAAGCTCGATGAACTTGCGCGCGATGAATCGCGCGACAGCGGCAAACCGGTGAAGCTTGCCCGCAGCGTGGACATCCCGCGCAGCGTGGCGAACCTGCGCTTCTTCGCCGAAGCGATCACGCAATGGTCGAGCGAGGCGCACGTGGATGCGCGCGCGCTGAATTACACCCTGCGGCAGCCGCTCGGCGTGGTCGGCTGCATTTCGCCGTGGAACCTGCCGCTGTACCTGTTCACATGGAAGATTGCGCCGGCGCTGGCGGCCGGCAACACGGTGGTCGCGAAGCCTTCCGAGATCACGCCGTTCACCGCGTTCCGTCTTTCCGAGCTGGCCGTCGGGTGCGGCCTGCCGCCGGGCGTGCTCAACATCGTGCAGGGCACCGGGCCGTCGGTCGGCAGCGCGATCGTGGAGCATCCGCGGATCAAGGCGGTGTCGTTCACCGGCTCGACGCGCACGGGTGCGGCGATCGCCGAAACCGCCGCGAAGTCGTTCAAGAAAATCTCGCTCGAGATGGGCGGCAAGAATCCGGCGATCGTGTTCGCCGACGCGGACCTGGGCGATGCGAACCTCGACACCATCGTGCGCTCGGGCTTCTCCAACCAGGGCGAGATCTGCCTGTGCGGCTCGCGGCTGCTGGTGCAGCGCTCGATCTACGAGGATTTCAAACGTCGCTACGTCGAACGCGTGCGCGGCCTGCGCGTGGGCGATCCGGAAGACGAGCGCAGCGATCTCGGTGCGCTGGTGTCGGGCGCGCATTTCGACAAGGTGACCACCTGCATCGAGCGCGCGATCGCCGAAGGCGGGCGCGTGCTGACCGGCGGCGAGGCGGTGAAGCTGGACGGCCGCTGCGCGGACGGCTGGTTCGTGGCGCCGACGGTGATCGAGGGCCTCCCGCAGCAATGCACGACCAATCGCGAGGAAATCTTCGGCCCGGTGGTCACGCTGATCCCGTTCGAGGACGAGGACCAGGCGCTCGCCATCGCCAACGACACGGAGTATGGTCTTGCGGCTTCGCTGTGGACAACCAACCTGGATCGCGCACAGCGTACGGCCGAGCGGCTGGAGTTCGGCATCGTCTGGATCAACTGCTGGATGCTGCGCGACCTGCGCACGCCCTTCGGCGGCGTAAAACACTCCGGCATGGGCCGCGAGGGCGGCGTGGACGCGCTGCGGTTTTTCACCGAGCCGAAAAATATCTGCATCAGCCGGTGAAGTTGGCAGCCGCGCGCCTGGAAAGGGGTGAAGTCGCCCGCTTCGCGGCTGGAAGGCGGGCTCGCCGCTCTGCCCGCATTACGCTCTTAACCTCGTACCATTTACCCTTTGCAGGCGATGTAGCCTCCGACTTTCCGGAAAACCCATCATGAACTCACCCAAGGAACTGCTCGAAAACAACCGCCAATGGTCGGAAGCGATCCGCTCGCGCGATCCGCAATTCTTCCCGCGGCTTTCGCGCCAGCAGGCGCCGAAGTTCCTGTGGATTGGCTGCTCCGATTCGCGGGTGCCGGCCAACCAGATCGTCGGCGTGGATCCGGGCGAGGTGTTCGTCCACCGCAACATCGCCAACGTGGTGGTGCACGCTGACCTGAACTGCCTGTCGGTCATGCAGTTCGCGGTGGACGTGCTGAAGGTGGAGCACATCATGGTGGTCGGTCATTACGGCTGCGGCGGCGTCCAGGCGGTGCTGCAGGACCAGCGCATCGGCCTGGCCGACAACTGGCTGCGGCACGTCGGGGACGTCATGCAGAAGCACGAGGAAGCGCTGATCGCGCTGGATCTTCCCGGCGCGCGCCATGCGCGGCTGTGCGAACTCAACGTGATCGAGCAGGTCTTCAACGTGTGCCAGACGACGGTGGTGCAGGACGCCTGGACACGCGGACAGGGCGTCACCGTGCACGGCTGGTGCTACGGGCTGTCCGACGGCCGCATCCGCGACCTCGGGATGGATGTATCGCGACCCACCGAGCTGCTGGCCGTGTACGAGCGCACCCTGGAACACCTGGTTGCCGCCCCCGCGGCAGCGTGAACCATTTCGCCCGCATCGAATCAAAGCTTCCGCTGTACGCGTAGATTCCCGACATCGCTTCCGGTAGACGGAGAACTCCGATGCTCTCGCGCGCACTGTGTCTGGCTCCGCTCCTCTGCCTGTTTTGCGCCGGCGCCGCCCGGGCCCAGATGGAGCCCGGTGGCGGGGTATCCGCTTCGCAGGTCGCGGCGGTCGAAAAATCGGAAGCGATCATGCGGCGCGCCGAGCAGCGCAAGGGACTGCTCGCGCAGTACCAGGTGATGCGTCGTGCCTACGCGGAGAATTCCGATTCCGCGTTCAGGGTGATCTTCGGGCAATACCTCTCCTGGTACCAGACCTTCATCGGCGACGACCACGACGCCTTGCTGAATTTCTCCATCCAGGAAAAATCGCTGCCCGACGACGCGCCGTCGCCGCTGGGCCAGCCGGGCTGGCATGCCGTTCCGGCGCTGACCTACCTGCCGCAGCTGGCGAAGAACCGACGCGTGGTGTTCCTCAACGAGGCGCACAACGTCCCGT
Organism: Rhodanobacteraceae bacterium; assembly: GCA_036380855.1. Lineage (GTDB taxonomy): Bacteria > Pseudomonadota > Gammaproteobacteria > Xanthomonadales > Rhodanobacteraceae > 66-474. The sequence continues at coordinate 1,774 of DASVDY010000017.1, read as the reverse complement.
TGACGCGTTCGTTGACCGTGCAGCTTCTCAAGCAGTTGCGCGCCGACGGCTTCAACTATTTCGCGGCGGAGACGCTCTATCCCTCCGACACCGGCTTGCAGCAGCGCGGTTATCCCGTACCGGCCAGCGGTTTCTACATCCGCGAGCCGGTCTATGCGGAAATGGTGCGCACCGCGCTCAAGCTCGGCTACAAGGTGGTGGCCTATGAAGCCGACGACGAGCACACCGGCGACGCGCGCGAGCGCCAGCAGGCCGAGCATCTCTATGAAATCCTCCAGCACGACCCGGATGCGCGGCTGGTGGTGAATGCCGGCTACGCGCACATCCAGGAGCAGGGCAGGTTCCTCGGCGCGCAGTCCATGGCCGAGCATTTCCGCGCGCTCAGCGGCCTCGATCCGCTCACCATCGAGCAGACAATGTTGATTCCGCACGGAAGCAGTTTCATGGACCATCCCTACTATGCCGCGATCGCACAGTCGCTCGAACCCGCGCAGCCGATCGTGTTCCTCGATACGCGCGGACAACCGTGGTCGTTGCGACCCGGCTACGATGTGAGCGTGATCTTTCCCGAGACGAAGCTGCGTCATGGCCGCCCGACCTGGCTGACCCTGGGCAACCTGCGCACGCCTTATTACGTGGACGGCAACCTTTGCCAGGATCACTTCCCGTGCCTGATCGAGGCGCGCTACGCGGACGAAGGCAACGATGCAGTCCCGGCCGACCGTCTGGTGCTGGACACGATTCCACTGACCATGGTCGGGAACGTGGAGATCACGACTTCCAGTTTCACGGCGTCGCCCGCCGGCGAGCTTTACCTGCGCCCCGGCCGTTATCGCCTGAGCGCCGTGGACGAGGGCGGGCGCGTGCTTTACTCCGGCAGCATCCGGATCAACGCGGCGACGACCGATCTCGCCGGGCGGGCGACGGACCTTCAGCAGTCCCGGTGCGGGGCACGTTCGCCGGCGCCTGAACCTGGTGCGCCCTCCTGCGAAGCCTCGGCGGGCAAGCGATGAACCAGGTCGTCCGGACCGAAACCGCGCCCGCGCCGGTCGGCGCCTACCCGCACGCACGCCGGGTGGGCGAGTTGCTGTTCCTCTCCGGCATCGGTCCGCGCGTGCCGGGCAGCAACGCGATACCCGGCAATGTCCACAACCCGCTGGGTACGCTCGTGGCCCACGACATCGCAGCGCAGACGCGGCAGGTGTTCGCCAACGTGCGCACGGTACTGGAAGCCTCGGGTGCGCACTGGGAGGACCTGGTGGACGTCACCGTGTTCCTCACCGACATGGAAGCCGACTTCAAGACCTACAACGCGATCTGGGCCGAATATTTTCCCGATCCGGCGACCGCGCCGTGCCGTACCACGCTCGGCATCACCGCCCTGCCCACGCCGATCGCGATCGAGCTGAAGTGCGTGGCGCGGGTGCGGGAATCCGGGACGGGCGAACGGGGACCGTAGCCCGGATGGAGCGCAGCGGAGTCCGGGGTCAATCCGCGAGGCATTCCTCCAGCAACGCGCGGATCACCCGCTGCACATTGAACGCCCGCTCGGGCAGGTACTCGAAGCTGTCCTCGTCCATGTAGGTGCACTGCGCCAGTTCCAGTTGCACCGCTTCGATGTTGCCGGAAGGCTGGCCGTAGTGGCGCGTGATGTGGCCGCCCTTGAAGCGGCCGTTCACGATCCGGCTGTACTCGCTCACCGACGGGCTGGCGAGCCGGTCCAGGACCTGCGCCAGGCGCGCCTGCAGGGCGGGGGAACAACTCGCGCCATTGG
>DASVDY010000016.1:0-2838 GCA_036380855.1 Rhodanobacteraceae bacterium | reverse complement strand
GCGTTACCGCCCACCGACGACCGCCGCCGATCTGCTGTTGAACGACCGCGCGACCGAGCAGTTGTCCGCGCTCGCGGTGGAATTGCGCGCGCGCTTCCCGGAACTGGCGACCGATTTCGCCACGCTGCTGGGCTGGCCGGGGCTGCTGGTGAAGCCCGAGCTGGACCAGGCGGGTCTGACCCAGGCCGCGCTGGCGCTGCTGGAACGCACGCTGGACGAATTCATCGCCGGCCGCCAGCGCGAAGGCGACAAGCTGGCCGCGGCAATCACCGAGCGCGTGGACGATATCGAGCGGATCGTGCGCGAGGTGCGCGGCATCCTGCCGGAGATCCGGGCCGCGCTGCGCGCGAAGCTGGAAGCGCGACTGGCCGAGTGGAAGCAATCGGCGGAGCCCGGCCGGCTCGAGCAGGAACTGGTGCTGCAGCTTTCGCGCATGGACGTGGACGAGGAGCTGGACCGGCTGGACGCCCATGTTTCCGAGGCGCGTCGCGTGCTGGCGCTGGCGGAGCCGGTCGGCCGCCGGCTGGATTTCCTGATGCAGGAATTCAACCGCGAAGCGAACACGCTCGGGTCCAAGTCGGTGGATGCGCGCACCACCCGCGCCGCGGTGGATCTCAAGGTGCTGATCGAGCAGATGCGCGAGCAGGTGCAGAACATCGAATGAGCACCGCGCACGGCACCTTGTTCATCATCTCGGCGCCGTCCGGCGCGGGCAAGTCCACGCTGGTCAACGCGCTGCTGGCGCGCGAGCCGGGCATCGCGCTTTCGATTTCGCACACCACGCGCGCGCCACGGCCGGGCGAGGTCAACGGACGCCAGTATCACTTCGTGGATCGCGCGACCTTCCAGGCGATGGTCGCGCGCGGCGAATTCCTCGAGCACGCGGAAGTGTTCGGCAATCTGTACGGCACGTCGCTTGCCGGCGTGCGCGCGCAGCTCGCGGCCGGGCACGACGTGCTGCTCGAGATTGACTGGCAGGGCGCAGCGCAGGTACGCAAGGCGGTTCCGGGGTGCGTGGCCATCTTCATCCTGCCGCCTTCGCGCGCGGAACTGGAGCGTCGCCTGCGCGCGCGCGCCTCCGACAGCGAGGCGACGATCGAGCGCCGCCTCGCCGAATCGCGCGAGGAAATGTCGCACGCGCACGAGTTCACCTGCATCATCGTCAATGACGTGTTCGAGGATGCGCTTGCGCAATTGCAGGCGATCGTGCGCGCCGTGCGGGCGGGCGAGCCGCTGCCTGCTGAACGGCATGGGAACCTGATTTCGCAGCTGCTCGCATAGCGATCCGGGCGAAAGCCAAAGTGCATGTCCGCGGGTAAACTAGCGCGCCTATGCCGCAAGCCACATCACATCCGGACAACAGCGCCCCGCTGGTGCAGGTGCGCGACCTGCACACGCGCATCGGCGGCAAGGTCATCTTCGATGGCCTGACCCTGGACGTGCCGCGCGGCAGCATCACCGCGATCATGGGTCCGAGCGGCACCGGCAAGACCACGCTGCTGCGGCACCTGACCGGTCAGATGCGCGCCGACGCCGGCAGCGTGAGCGTGGACGGCGAGGACGTGGCGCGGCTTTCGCGCAACGCGCTGTTCGCGCTGCGCGAGAAGATCGGCTTCCTGTTCCAGAATTCCGCGCTGCTGACCGACTTCAACGTGTTCGAGAACGTGGCGTTCCCGCTGCGCCAGCACACGAAGTTGCCGGAAGCGCTGATCCGCACGATCGTGCTGACCAAGCTGCAGGCGGTCGGGCTGCGCGGTGCGGCGCGCCTGATGCCGAGCGAACTGTCCGGCGGCATGGCTCGGCGCGTGGCGCTGGCGCGCGCGATCGTGTTCGACCCGATGCTGATCCTCTACGACGAGCCGTTCGTGGGACTGGATCCGATCGCGCTCAACCAGGTGCTGCGCCTGATCCGCACGCTCAATCGTACGCTCGGCATTACTTCGATCCTGGTCGCGCATGAACTTGCAGCGATCCGGCAGGTCGCAGACCGGGTGTACCTGATCGCCAACGGCAAGCTGGTCGCGCAGGGTACGCCCGACGAACTGGCGGCCGAGGCCACGCCGTGGACGCGGCAATTCTTCGGCGGCGAGACGGACGGCCCGGTGCCGTTCCAGTATCCGGCGCCCGATTACGCCAGCGATCTTGGATTTGCATCGTGAGCGCGGTCATTCGACGCAATTGGCTGCTGCAGGGCATCGCCCAGGTCGGCGAGTGCGGCCTGTTCTTCCTCGCGATCGTCGCCGCGCTGCCGCGGAGCCTGCGCCACTTCCGCGAGACCTGCCGGCAGGTGTGGTTCGTCGGGGCGATGAGCCTGGTGATCGTGATGACCTGCGGGCTGTTCGTCGGCATGGTGCTGGCCTTGCAGCTCTATTACACGCTTTCGATCTTCGGTGGCACCGCCGCGCTCGGCACGGTGGTGGCGCTCAGCCTGTTTCGCGAACTCGGGCCGGTGGTGACCGCGCTGCTGTTCGCCGGCCGCGCGGGCACCGCGGTCACCGCCGAAATCGGCCTGATGCGCGCCACCGATCAGATTGACGCGATGGAAATGATGGCGGTTGATCCGATGGCTTATGTCGTCGCGCCGCGGTATCTCGCCGGCGTGCTCGCGATGCCGCTGCTGATGTGCCTGTTCAACGCGCTCGGCATCCTCGGCGCGCACGCGGTCGGCGTGTCGTGGCTGGGCGTGGACAACGGCACCTTCTGGGGCAACATGACTTCCACGGTGGATCTGTGGAAGGACATCGTTGACGGCGTGTGGAAGAGCCTCGCCTTCGGCGGCGTGGTCACGCTGATCGCCGTATTCCAGGGTTACAACGCGCCGCCGACCAGCGAGGGCGT
>DASVDY010000015.1:0-4947 GCA_036380855.1 Rhodanobacteraceae bacterium | reverse complement strand
GATGCGAGCAGGTCGCTCCAGCGCAGGTCGAACCCGTGCGCGCGGAAGCTGGGCACCACCAGCCAGAACGCGTCGGCCAGCGCGGCGATCACCAGCATCGCCGCGAGGTTGCGCATCCATGTTCGATGACGTTTCGCGCCGCGCGACAGCAGCAGCACGAACGGAACCAGGAAATGGAAGGCGATCAGGAACCATGCCAGGTACTTCCACGTCGTGAGCGTGCGCGGGATGTACCAGGCGGTTTCGTCCGGCAGGTCGGCGATCCAGATCGTGAGGTATTGCATGAAGGCGAGGTACGACCACGCCAGCACCAGCGCCATCAGCAGGCCGCCGAGGTCGTGCAACGCGGATGTGGCAGCATCGCCCGGATCGTGCGCGCGCGAAGCCATCGCCACGGCGAACGCCATCGCGACGAGGATCCAGCCGGTGCCGACCATCATGCCGAAGGTGGACGAATGCCAGTGCGGGGTCAGCGACACCACCCAGTCCACCGAGGCGGTCAGCGTCGTCAGCGCGTACACGATCAGCCCGGACGCCGCCCAGCGCGGCGCGCGCAGCGGGTCGTCCAGGTTGCGCGTGAATGCGACCAGCCAGCCGATCCACAGGACGAAATACGCGACACTGCGGATCACGAAGAACGCGGTCGCGAGATACCAGCGCTGCTGGCGCAGCACCGGGTCGTGCGCCCATGCGGCCGGCTGCGACCATACATACAAGGTGTGGACGCAGACCAGGATCGGGATCAGCGCGAGCGCCATCAGCGGCAGCGTGCGCGCAGCGGCCAGCAGCGGCGCGCGGATGTACCAGCCCCAGGCGCCGCCCGTGAGCGCGTGCACCATCAGCAACGCCAGGCTGCCGAGGCTCAGTCCGGTGAAAAAGAAGAACGCGAACAGGTACGAGAGCAGCGTCTGCTGCGGATCGCCGAACAGCCCCAGCAGCAGGCAGGCGACCAGCGCCAGGATGCCAACCAGGATCGCGAACCATTGCCCACGCGTGCGCGGCAGCCAGGCGTTCATTGCGCGGCTCCCCGCAGCTTCTTCAAATCTTCTTTGCTGAGCATCGAAGCCGGCGCGTGCTGGCTCAGTTGCAGCGCGCGGATGTAGGCGACGATTGCCCAGCGGTCGTGCGGGTTGATGCGGTCGGCATACGGGAACATCGCCCCGTAGCCGTTCGTGATCACGTCGTAGAAGTGGCTGTCGGGCGCGTTGCGCAGCGCGTCGGTGTGGTAGCTCGGCGGATGCGGGAAACCGCGGCGCGCGATCATGCCGTCGCCGTCGCCCACCCGGCTGTGGCACGGCGCGCAATAGATGTCGAAGCGCTGCTGCCCGCGTTCCAGCAATTGCGGCGTGACGGGGAGCGGATTCGAATAACCCGGTCGTGCGGCCGGGCCGCCCTGCGCCAGCGGCTTGCCTTGCGCATCCACGCCGGTGACGGGTTGGGCCGCGCGTGCAAGCGTGACGCGATCCAGCCTGCCGCTGCTGGTGCCGGCGAGCGCGCCGGCCGAATACGGCACCGTGCCTGGCACCTGCGGGCGCGAGGCGTTGCCGTTGGCGAACAGCGGGCTGGGCGCGAGCGGCTTGTACTTCGGCTGGTCGTACATCTCGTGCATGCCGCGCTCGCAGCCGGCGAGGGCGACCATGGCGCAGGCAATCGCGGCGAGGCGTGTCCTCATTCACGCACCTCGTTGATCGCCAGCGGCGAGAGCGCGGCCAGGAACGCGTGCGTGCGCTGCAGGTCGAACCTCGGGTCCTCCGCGCGCACCAACAGGAAGAAGCGGTCGCTGCTGGCGCGCTCGAACGTGCGCACGTCGAACAGCGGATGGTGCAGCCTCGGCAACCGGCTGCCGATGAGCAGCGCGGCGACGCCGGCCAGCACCGCCCACAGGATCGTCATCTCCAGCGCGGGGGGAATGAACGCCGGCCACGAGAATGGCGGCCTGCCGCCGACGTTGATCGGATAATCCACCGCGGCTGAATACCATTCCAGCCAGTAGGTGAAGGCGCCGCCGCCGATGGCACCCAGCAGCATCCACAATGGAACACGCGTGCCGCGCGCGTGGACAATTTCCGCGAGGCCTTCCACCGGCATCGGCGAATACGCTTCCATCACCGTGTAGCCTTCGTCGCGCGCATGGCGCGCGCCGTCGAGCAATTGGTCGGCCTGCGCGAATTCCGCCAACAATCCCAGGACGCGGCGCTCGTTCATGACGTCGTGCCGTCCGGCGGGTCAAGACCCGCCCCGCGGCGGGTCAAGACCCGCCCTACTTCGACGCGTCCGGCCGACTGTGCGAGCTTGCGCAGCTCGAACATCGAGAGCACCGGCAGCAGCCGCACGAACAGCAGGAACATGAAATAGAACAGGCCGACGGAACCTGCGAGGAAAGCGAGGTCCCAGAACGTCGGCCAGAACATGCCCCAGGCCGAGGGCACGAAATCCTCGTACAGGCTGCTGACGATGAGCATGAAGCGCTCCAGCCACATGCCGACCAGCACGCCCACGGCAATCACGAACACCGCCGTCGCGCTGCGGCGCACGCGCTTGATCCACAGCAACTGGATCTGCGCGACGTTGAACAGGATCGTGCCCCAGAATACCCACGCGTACGCGCCGAAAATTCGGTGCCAGGTCATCGCGACGTCGTAGCGATCCATCGAGAAGAACGCGGTGTAGATTTCCGAGAAATAGCTGTAGTCCACGAACAGTCCGGCCGCCAGCATCAGCTTGGCGATGTTCTCGATGTGGCGCTCGGTGAGGTAGGCGTGCAGGTGGAACCACTTGCGCAGCGGAATGGCCAGCGTCAGCACCATGGCGAAGCCGGAGAACAACGCGCCGGCGACGAAGAACGGCGGAAAGATCGTCTCGTGCCAGCCCGGCACCAGGCCTTCCGAGAAATCCAGCGCCACCATGCTGTGCACCGAGAACACCAGCACCACCGCGAGCGCGGCGGTGATCAGGTTCAGTTTTTCGAAGCGCATCCAGTGGCGCGCCTCGCCGCGCCAGCCGAGCGCGAGCAGGCCGTAGAAGCGTGCGCGCGCGATCGTGGGCGCGCGGTCGCGCAGCGTCGCGAGGTCCGGCAACATGCCGACGTACCACCACACGATGGACACGACGAGATAGGCGAGGATCGCCCAGAAGTCCCACTCCAGCGAACTGCGCCACTGCGGCCACAGGTTCATCACGTCCGGATACGGGAACAGCCAGTAGAAGAACCACGGCCGGCCGAGGTGCAGGATCGGGAAGATGCCCGACACCGACACCGCGAACACCGTCATCGCCTCGGCGAAGCGGTTGATCGAGTTGCGCCACTTCTGGCGCGCGATGTACATCGCGCCGGAGATGAAGGTGCCGCCCATGCCGATCGCGATCCACCACACGTAATTGGCGATCGCGAAGCTCCATGCCACCGGGATGTTCAGGCCCCAGATGCCGACGCCCGCGTACAGCAGCCAGCAGATGCCGACCGTGAGCAAACCCGAGAGCAGGAACGCCAGCGACAGCCCGGACAGCCACAGCCATCCGAACGGACGCTGCAGCGTGATGTAGCTGATGTTGGTGCTGATGCTGGTCGCGTCCTCGCCAGGCGCGATCACCGGCGGCAGCGAACCCGGGCGGATCGCCGCACTCACGGCTGCGCCTCGCTGTCGGCAGGAACGCAGCCCGGATGCAGCGCTGCGGAATCCGGGGATTCACGCAGGGTGTCCCGGATTGCGGCGCTGCGCGCCTGCATCCGGGCTGCAGGAGCGCGCTGCGCGGCGCTCATGCTTCCCCCTCCCCCAACGCCGGGTTCGGATTCCTGATCCGCGCCAGATACGTCGTGCGCGGGCGCGTGCCGAGCTCGTTGAGCATCGCGTAATGGCGCGGGGACTGCTTCGCCTTCGCGACACTGGACTGTTTGTCCGAGATGTCGCCGAAGCGGATCGCCTGCGTGGGGCACGCTGCCTGGCACGCGGTCAGCACTTCGCCATCGCGGATGCGCCGGCCGTCCTTGTCGGCCTCGATGTGCGCAGCCTCGATGCGCTGGATGCAGTAGGTGCACTTCTCCATCACGCCGCGCCGGCGCACCGTGACTTCCGGGTTGCGCGCCGCCATAAGCTGCGGCGTTTCCTTGTCCGCGTACTGCATGAAATTGAACCGCCGCACCTTGTACGGGCAGTTGTTGGAGCAGAAGCGCGTGCCGACGCAGCGGTTGTAGACCTGCACGTTCAGGCCTTCCGCATCGTGCACGGTCGCATCCACCGGACAGACCAGTTCGCACGGCGCGTGCTCGCACATCATGCACGGCACCGGTTGGTTCAGCGCGCGCGGATTTTCGGCTTCGCCCTCGTAATAGCGGTCCACGCGGATCCAGTGCATCTCGCGGCCGCGCCGCACCTGCTCCTTGCCGACCACCGGGATGTTGTTCTCGGCCTGGCAGGCGATCGTGCACGCCTTGCAGCCGATGCAGGCGTTGAGGTCAATGCTCATGCCCCAGGCGTAATCGCCTTTCGGATAGTCGGGATAGAGCGAGGGCGGCTTGTCGCCGTATTTGTCGCTCGCGGTCGCGAAGTGCGGATCGCGCAGGAATTCCGCGAGCGTGCCGGTGCGCAGCAGGTCGCGACCCTCCATGTTGAAGTGGTGCTGCGTCGGCGCCAGTGCGTAGCGCTCGCCGGTCTTGCGCAGTTGCAGATCGCCGGCCTGCCAGGGCGCCTGCGAGGTTCGAAGCAGGTAGGCGTTGAATCCCTGCCCGTCGCCGATGCGCCCGGCGCGCGTGCGGCCATAGCCCAGGTGCACCGTGATGCTGCGCGCCGCCTGCCCCGGCGTGATCCAGACCGGAAGCTGCAGGCTGCGCCCATGCGAGCGCAGCTCCACCACGTCGCCGTTGTCGAGTCCGTATTCCTTTGCGAGCGCGGGCGAGATCAGCGCCGGGTTGTCCCAGGTGAGCTGCGTCAGCGGCTTGGGCAATTCCTG
>DASVDY010000014.1:0-10214 GCA_036380855.1 Rhodanobacteraceae bacterium | reverse complement strand
GCCTTGAACTCGCCGCCGAAACGCTCCGCGCCAACCTTCGTCAGCGCCGCCGTCAGCGTCGTCTTGCCGTGGTCCACGTGACCGATCGTGCCCACGTTCACGTGCGGCTTCTTGCGCTCGAATTTCTCTTTGGACATGGCTTCAAGACCTATCTGGAAAAGTGCTCTTTCACAAAGTGCGATCCTTGAAGATCGCTGTTTGACCCTGCGATCGGGAACGATCGCGACGTATCCTGGCTCCACTCCGCAGCCTTGGAAGGCTGCCTCTTGATTCTGCGATCAAGGATGATCGCGATTCACTCTTGGGCTTCGATGGTGCTCACGACAGGAATCGAACCTGTGACCTCTTCCTTACCAAGGAAGTGCTCTACCGACTGAGCTACGTGAGCGAAATTCATTTCAGCCGTCCTCCATGACGGCAAAGATCAGACCGGCATCCATGCCGGACTCTTCAGAGCAGATTCAATGGAGCGGGAGACGGGAATCGAACCCGCACCATCAGCTTGGAAGGCTGAGGTTCTACCATTGAACTACTCCCGCAACAGCGGTGCTCCCTGGCGGAGTCGTCGTCGCGACCGCTCCGCTGCATTCGAACCTGGTGGAGGGAGGTGGATTCGAACCACCGAAGGCGTAAGCCAGCAGATTTACAGTCTGCCCCCGTTGGCCGCTTGGGTATCCCTCCGAATTCTCGTGTTTCAATCAACCTTGCTGCTGAAGGGATCTGCTTCGCCACCGAAGGCGCAAGCCGGCAGATGACACTCACTGTCTGCCCCCGTTGGCCGCTTGGGTATCCCTCCGAATTCTCGTGTTTCAATCAACCTTGCTGCTGAAGGGATCTGCTTCCGCCACCGAAGGCGCAAGCCGGCAGATGACACTCACTGTCTGCCCCCGTTGGCCGCTTGGGTATCCCTCCGAAATCGCGCAAAACGGAGACGACCAAACCGGCGCATGGAACCTCGGCGCCGGATAACCCTCCGCAAAGACCGAACATTCTCGCGAGGATCTGCCCGCAAGTCAACAAAAATGGCGCCGCTTCCGAGCGGAGGCGCCCAGCGGCGCCCAGCGGCGTCGGTTTGTGACGGCATCGGGCACGCTACGCCCGCGTATCCAGGCTTGATCGGCTTGGCAGATGCACTTGCGGACCCCGTCACGGTTTCAGCAGGCGTTTGCGCCAGATTGACAATCTGTGATGGGCGCCTCGGAAAAATGTTCAGACATCTCTGGCACGGCCATTGCTAGAATCCCGCTCGGCCGAACCCGCGTGGATTCGGCATCGTCGAGTCCACTCAACAATTTTGGGGATTTCACATGCAACTCAAGACCACCTTGCTGGCCGCTGCGATCGTTGCCGCAGGCCTCGCCTTCCAACCGGTCCAGACTGCGCAGGCAGGTACCGCGACCGCGAACATGAATGTGAAGATCGTGATCCAGAATGCCTGCGAGATCACCACCGCGCCGGCCGACCTGGATTTCGGCACCCAGGGGCCGCTGACCGCAGCGGTGGACAACTCGACCACCTTCGGGCTGACCTGTACCGACCAGGCGCCGTACAACATCGGCATGGATGCGGGCCAGAACGCCAGCGGCGGCACCAACCGGATGACCGATGGCACGAATTTCGTGAGCTATGCCCTGTATCAGGACAGCGCCCGCACCACGCCGTGGGGCAACACCATCGGCACCAATACCGAAACCGGTACCGGCTCCGGTGACGAGCAGACGGTTACGGTTTACGGTCGCGTCCCGGCCCAGACCACGCCGCCGGCGGGCAACTATTCCGACGTCGTGGCCGTTACGGTCACCTTCTGAGCGATAGCAGCGGACGACGATCAGCCATGTCGAAGTATGGCCTTCTGCGCGGCCTTGCCGCCGCGCTGCTGATCGCGTGCGGCCCGGCCTGCGCCTCCGGTTTGCAGGTGGCGCCGGTCGGGCTCGAATTCGCTCCCGGCAGCACCGCCCAGGGCGTGTGGCTGACCAACACGGGCAACGACCTGCTGCGTGCGCAGGTGCGCGTCTACCACTGGACGCAGTCCGATGGAAAGGATGTCCTGACGCCCGCCCAGGGACTGGTGGCCAGCCCGCCGATGCTGAACCTGCAGCCGGGCGCGCAGCAACTGGTGCGCGTGATCCGCACCGGCGCGCCGGCGGGTCCGAACGAGGACGCATTCCGGTTGCTGATTGACGAATTGCCGCAGCCGGAAAAGGAAGAGAAGTCCAGCGTGCGCTACATCCTGCGTTATTCCGTGCCGGCGTTCGTCGAGTCGGCCGGTTCGCAAAGCGCGTCGCCTGCCCTGACCTGGTCCGTGCAGCGCGATGGCGATGGATTCGCGCTGGTGGTCAGCAACAACGGAACGCGGCACGCGCAACTGAGCGATGCCAGCCTGCAGCCAGCGGGCGGCAAGCCGATCACCCTTTCCAGCGGGCTGCTCGGCTACGTGCTACCCGGTTCAACGATGCGCTGGCCCCTGAAGCAGCCCGCGCAACTCGGCAACGGCACTCTCCTGAAGGTTACGGTCAATGGAAAGCCGGTCGAGCAAACGCTTCCGGGCGACACTCTGCCTCGCTAGCGCCCTGCTGGGGCCGGCCGCAGCAACCGCCGCAACCGAAGCCGCGCCGGACTCCGGCGCCGCGATGGATCCGGCGGGGATCTCGGTCATCCCCGATTCGTCGGTCGATTCCGTCGGGGAAAGCGCAGGCGAGGACCTCTATCTCCAAGTGGTACTGAACGGCAACGACACCCGCCAGATCGCCCATTTCGTCCACGCGGGCGAGCACTTCCGCGCCAGCGCGGAAACCCTGCGCAAACTGGGCTTCCGGCTGCCCGCCGATGCGCCGCAGACGCTGACGCTCGATTCCATTCCCGGCGTATCCGTGCATTACGACGAGGGCGCGCAGAAGCTGGACATCACGGCGCCATTCGACCTCCTGAACGTGAGCGCAGCCGTGCTCAACACGCGATCCAGCCCGATCCCGCAGCCGCAGGCCTCGCCCGGCCTGCTGCTGAATTACGACCTCTACGGCACGCGCGATACCAGCAGCAACAGCGCCCTTTCCGCCTTCACCGAATTGCGCGCGTTCAACCAGTGGGGCGTGTTGTCCAGCACCGCGCTGGCGCGCCTGGACGACTCGCCGGGCATCGGCACGCATGCCGACAGCGTGCGGCTGGACACCACCTTCAGCCACTCCTTCGTGGATTCGGCCGTCACCCTGCGCATCGGCGACATCATCACCGGCAGCCTGGACTGGAGCCGCGCCACGCGCCTGGGCGGATTCCAGTTGCAGCGCAACTTCGCGCTGCAACCGGATCTGGTCACCTTCCCGATCCCCGCGTTCTACGGGCAGGCCACCCTGCCGTCCACCGTCGAGCTCTACATCAACGGCATGAAGCAGTACAGCGGACAGGTGCCGGCGGGTCCGTTTCAGCTGAACACGGTGCCCATCGTCAACGGCAACGGCCAGGCGCAGGTGCTGATCACCGATGCCATGGGTCGGCAAACCTCGCTGGCGTTTCCGTTCTACACGGCAAGCCAGTTGCTGCGTTCGGGCCTGAGCGACTATTCGCTCGATCTCGGCTTCGTGCGCAAGGATTACGGCGTCAGCTCGTTCTCGTACGGCGGAGATCCGGTAGCGAGCGGCATTTACCGCTACGGCGTGCGCGACTGGCTGACTCTGGAAGGCCACGCCGAAGCGACGTCCGGCCTGGCCAGTGGCGGCCTCGGCGCGGTGGTGGAAATCGGCAAAGCCGGGGTCGTGAATGCGGCCTACGCCAGCAGCCACGATCGCGGCGCGAGCGGCTCGCAGGCCGAGCTCGGCTACAACTGGCGCAATGAGCATTTCAATGTTTCGCTCGACACGCTGCGCACGTTCGGCGACTACCGCGACGTGGCATCGCGCTACAGCCTGCCCCCGCCGCAACGTTCCGATCGGGCCCTGATGGGTTTCACGATGGGGGCGATGGGCAGCCTCGGAATCAGCTACATCGCTTTGAAATACCCGGCCGAGCCGGTTTCGCGTTACGCCAGCGCCTACTACTTCAAGTCGCTCGGCGACCGCCTCTCGCTCGACCTCAGCGTCAACCAGAACCTCGACGACCACGCCGACCGCAACGTCTTCCTCGGCGTATCGCTCGCGCTGGACAACGGCATTTCCGCCGGGCTTTCGGCGCAGCACGACCGCAACGGTACCCTGTTCACCGCCGATGCCAGCAAGCCGGTGAACCCGGACGGCGGCTTCGGCTGGCGCGTGCGCGCGCAGACCGGCGAGCACGAAAACGGCGGACAAGCCGAGATCGGCTATCGAGGCCAGAACGGCGAAATCGTCGCCGGCGTGCAGCGTTTCGCGGGGTTCGACTACGGTTACGCGGATCTGAGCGGCGCCCTGGTGTTCATGGACCGTCAGTTCTTCGCTGCCCGCCGCATTGACGATGCGTTCGCGGTGGTGTCTACCAGCGGCGTGGCCGGCGTGCCGGTGAAACTGGAGAACCGCCCGATCGGCGTCACGAACTCCGATGGCGACCTGCTGGTCACGCCGCTCAATGCCTATCAGCGCAACAAGCTGTCCATCGATCCGATGCACCTGCCGGCCAACGTCAACATCCAGCGGGTGAACGCGCAGGTGGTTCCTTCGGATCGCGCCGGCACGCTGGTGAAATTCGGCATCGAGCCGATCCACGCGGCTTCCGTGATCCTGCACGACAAGGCCGGCAAGCCGGTCGAGATCGGCGCCGAGGTGAAGCTGCAGGGCGGCAAGGCGGCGCCGATGATCGTCGGCTACGACGGCATCGTGTATCTGGAAGGGCTGGCCGAACACAACGTGCTGGAGGTGCAGACCTCGCACGGGATTTGCACAGCTCGTTTCGATTACCACCCCAAGGGCCAGACCATCCCGGTCATCGGGCCGCTGGCCTGCAGCGAGGAACAGCCATGAACCACACTCTCGTGCGTTGTTGCGCGGCGTTGCTCCTGCTCGCCCTGGGGCTGTTCTGGCACAAGCCCGCCGAGGCCGCGCCGGTGAGTTGCTCTGCTTCCATGAGCACCCTCGACTTCGGGGACATAGACACGCAGGCCAACCAGGCATTCACCAGCAGCGGAACGCTCACGTACAGCTGCACGAACAACAGCAACAATAACTATGGAGTGGCTATCTGTCTGAGCATCGGCGAGCCCAACTTCGGCCAAACCAATCCGCGCCAGATGCAATCCGGTGCCAACAAGCTGAATTTTCAGCTTTACCAGGATGCAGCTTACTCGCAAGTGTGGGGGAGCCAGATATTGCCCACCGCGGGCGCGCCCCTGTTGGTGCCGGTCCTCATCCCCGGCAAAGGTTCCATTCCCCCGACCGGCATCACGGTTTACGGGAAAGTCCTGGCCGGGCAAACCGCCACTCCGCCGGGGCTCTACACGGATCAGTACGGAGCCGTGGATCTGGTCATTACAACGAACCTGAACAAGGATGGCGATCCGCCCAAGGCCTGCGGCATCTCCACTTTCTCTTTCTTCGACTCCGGATTTATTGTCCGGGCAAATGTGACGAGGAACTGCAACGTGTGGGCTACAACGCTCGATTTTGGCACGTTCGGTTTGTTGAATTCGAACATCACGAGCAATTCGTCACCTATTTCCGTGCAATGCTCGCGCGGCACGCCCTATCAAATTGGACTCGACGCCGGATCGAACGGCAACGGGGACATCAATGCCCGAAAAATGGTAAGGGGCGCGAACTCGATCACCTACCAGCTCTACAGGGACTCGGCGATGACGCAGGTATGGGGCAACACGCTCAACACGAATACTGTCGCTGGAACGGGCAATGGCATTCCGGTCAATATTCCTGTGTACGCTGAAGTGCCGGTACAAACCACTCCACCCGCGGGCACCTACCAGGACACCGTGGTCGTCAGCGTCACTTATTGAGAAGCGGGCTGTGGTTCCAGCGTCGCGAGGGGCGCGCCTTCCGCGTCCAGCAGGACCAACGAGTGGCCCTGCAGGCGAGCCTGCGCGGTTTCGCGCAGCGCCGCGAACACGTTGCGTTCGGTTGCCATGGCGCCTGCCGGTTGCAGGCACGCCATCTTGGTCGAGATCATGCCGCCGAAGTGCAGCGTGCCGCTGCCCGCCATCCACGGACCGCCGTAGCCGTTGCAACCGGCATGTCCGGAAACATGTCCGTCGCTTTCGAAAACCAGCGTGGCTTTCACAGCCGGCGGTACGCCATGGCCATCCACGGTGACGAAACGCCAGTGCGTTCCCGCCAGCTGCAACGCGTCCGGCGAAGGGGCCTGGTCTTGCCGGGCGGCCATCGCGCAGGCACTCAGTGCAACCGCCAGAACGACAACCAGGGCACGGGTGCGCATGCGGTTCTCCTGCTCCATCGGTTCAGGGTGAGCGTAGGCGTGCGAGCCTGAATCCGCGCTTGGCGATGCCCCTCGTGCCAGCCCGGATGAAGGCGCGGCGCCAGACCGGGCCGCGCGCTTACACGTTGAAGCGGAAGTGCAGCACGTCGCCTTCCTGCACGAGGTACTCCTTGCCTTCAAGGCGCAGGCGGCCGGCTTCCTTAGCGCCGGCTTCGCCGCGGTACTTGATGTAGTCGTCGTAGGAAACGGTTTCGGCGCGGATGAAGCCGCGCTCGAAATCGGTGTGGATCACGCCCGCCGCCTGCGGCGCGGTCGCGCCCTTTTTCACCGTCCACGCGCGCACTTCCTTTTCGCCGGCGGTGAAATAGGTTTGCAGGCCGAGCAGCTTGTAGGCCGCGCGGATCACGCGGTCGAGACCCGGTTCGTCCAGGCCCATGTCGCGCAGGAACTCGTCGCGATCGGCCTCGTCCAGTTGCGCCAGCTCCTCCTCGATCGCCGCGCACACCGGCACCACTTCGGCGCCTTCGCTTTCGGCGCGCCTGCGCACGGCATCCAGATGCGGGTTGTTCGCAAAGCCGTCCTCGCGCACGTTGGCGATGTACATCAACGGTTTCATGGTGAGCAGGAACAGGTCGCGCACCAGTGCCCGTTCCTCCGCATCCAGCCCGGCGCCGCGCGCGGGCTTGCCCTCGTTCAACACCGCCGCGAGTTTCTGCAGCACGGGCTTCTTCGCCAGCGCCTCCTTGTCGTTGGCCTTGGCCGCGCGTTCGGCGCGATTGAGCGCCTTGTCCACCGATTCCAGGTCGGCCAGCGCGAGTTCGGTGTCAATCGTCTCGATGTCGGCGATCGGATCCACCTTGCCGGCGACGTGCACGATGTCGCCGTGCTCGAAGCAGCGCACCACGTGCGCGATCGCGTCCACCTCGCGGATGTGCGCCAGGAACTTGTTGCCCAGGCCCTCGCCCTTCGACGCGCCCGCGACCAAGCCCGCGATGTCCACGAACTCCACCGCGGTCGGGATGATCTTCTGCGGATGCACGATCCCGGCGAGCTGCTGCAGGCGAGGGTCTGGTACCGGCACCACGCCGACGTTCGGGTCAATGGTGCAGAAGGGGAAGTTCGCCGCGGCGATGCCCGCCTTGGTCAGGGCGTTGAAGAGCGTGGACTTGCCGACGTTCGGAAGGCCGACGATGCCGCATTGGATTGCCATTGAATCTCCGGGACTGGGGACTGGGGACTGGGGACTGGGGCGCAAACTCGGAGCATCTCGATCTTTCGCCCCAGCCCCTAGCCCCCAGCCCCGTTGTTTGTATGCAACCGCTTCATCGCCTCGTTGAAATCGCCGGTGACGATGCGCGGCAGTTCGTCGAGTCCACGCGCGATCGCACCGAGCATGGCTTGCTCGTCGGCCTGCGAGGGCTTGCCCAGCACCCAGGGGGTGACGCGGTCCTTGTGGCCCGGATGGCCGATGCCGACGCGCAGGCGATGGAAGCGACCATGGCCAAGGTGTTCAAACAGGTCGCGCAATCCGTTCTGCCCACCGTGGCCGCCGTCGAACTTCAGGCGAATGGTGCCGGGGGGCAGGTCGAGGTCGTCGTGCACGACCAGCATCTCCTCGGGTTCGATCTTCCAGTAGCGCAAGGCCGAAGCCACCGAGATGCCGCTCTTGTTCATGTACGTGGTCGGCTTCAGCAGCCAGACCTGATCGCCGCCGATGCGTACGCGCGCGGTTTCGCCATGCAGCTTGTTCTCGAAGCCGAAGCGCGCACCCTCGCCCGCCGCGAGTGCATCCACGAACCAGAACCCGGCGTTGTGCCGGGTGCGCAGGTGTTCGGCGCCCGGGTTGCCGAGCCCGACGATGAGACGGATGGAAGACATGGCAGGCGCCAGATAATCCCATCGCGTCATTCCGGACGCCGCACAGCGGCGATCCGGAATCTGCTCCTGCTGCGCGTGCAGCAAACCCAGATTCCGGGTTCCGTTCCCGACAGGGCCGGGAACGGCCCCGGAATGACGACGGAAGGGTGACTACTTCTTTTCCGCCGGTGCCGGTGCCGCGGCCGCGGGAGCCGCAGCAGCGCCTTCGGCAGGAGCCGCGCCTTCCGCCGCGGTTTCCGCCGCTTCGGCTTCCTCGCGGATTTCCTGCGCGGTCACCACCGGGTGGTCGTGCTCCTTGCCGAGCTTCAGCTCCGGGATTTCCACGCCCGCCGGCAGCTTGATGTCGGACATGTGCACGATGTCGCCGAGCTTCAGTTCGATAAGGTCCACTTCCAGGAACTCCGGCAGATCCTTCGGCAGGCACGAAACCTCGACCTCGGTCATCGCGTGCGAAACCACCACGCCGGAAGCCTTGCCGGCCGGCGACTTCTCCTGGTTGACGAAGTGCAGCGGCACGCGCACGCGGATCGCCTCGTTCTCGTTGATGCGCAGGAAATCCAGGTGCAGCAGTTGCGGCTTGAACGGATGCTTCTGCACGTCGCGCAGCAGCACCTTCTGCCGGTTGCCATCGATCATCAGATCGAGGATGGACGAGGTGAACCACTCGTTGCGCGCGGCCAGCGCGAGCGTGTTGTGCTCGAACTGGATGTTCTGCGGCGGCTGTCCCGCACCGTAGATGATGGCGGGCACGCTGCCGGCACGACGCAGGCGGCGGCTCGCACCTTTCCCCTGCAGCGTGCGGCCCTGCGCCGCGATTTCGTGGATGGTTGCCATTTTGATGTTTACCTCGGTTGCATGGTGTCACCTCGCGGTGACGAAAAAACTTCCCCGCGACCAGGGAAGTTGTATCGGGATTGGGGATGGGTGGTGGGGGCGCATGGATGGAGTCTTTCGCTATTTGCAGAGCACGGGACGCTTCTCCGTAACCCTGCAAGCTCGATACGAACTCCGATTTTCGCGCCCCCGCTACCCGCCTCCAATCCCGTCTTTCAATCGACGTATAGCGAACTCACCGACTCGCCACCCGCCATGCGGCGCACCGTTTCGGCCAACAACTGCGCGACCGAAAGCTGGCGGATCTTTCCGCAGGCTTCCGCGGCGTCGCTGAGCGGAATGGTGTCGGTGACCACCAGCTCGTCCATGTGCGACTTGGTGATGTTCGCCACCGCGGGTCCCGACAGCACGGGGTGTGTGCAGTAGGCGACCACCTTCTTCGCACCACGCTCCTTCAACGCAGCGGCCGCCGCGCACAAGGTGCCGGCGGTGTCCACGATGTCGTCCACCAGCAC
Organism: Rhodanobacteraceae bacterium; assembly: GCA_036380855.1. Taxonomy (GTDB): domain Bacteria; phylum Pseudomonadota; class Gammaproteobacteria; order Xanthomonadales; family Rhodanobacteraceae; genus 66-474. The sequence continues at coordinate 639 of DASVDY010000014.1, read as the reverse complement.
GCAGATCTTGCCGTCAACGTCGCCGATGATGTTCATCACCGTGGCTTCGTTGGCGCGTGGACGGCGCTTGTCAATGATCGCCAGGTCCGCATCGTCCAGCCGCTTCGCCACCGCGCGCGCGCGCACCACGCCGCCGACGTCCGGCGACACCACGATCAGGTCGTCGCTCGCGTAGTGCCGCCAGATGTCGGCCAGCAGCACCGGCGAGGCGTACACGTTGTCCAGCGGGATGTCGAAGAAGCCCTGGATCTGGTCGGCATGGATGTCCACGGTCAGCACGCGATCCGTGCCGACCACGTCAATCATCTGGGCCGCCACCTTCGCCGTGATCGGCACCCGCGCCGCGCGCAGCCTGCGGTCCTGGCGCGCGTAACCGAAATACGGGATCACCGCGGTCACGCTGGCGGCCGAGGCGCGCTTCAGCGCGTCCACCAGCACCAGCAGTTCCATCAGGTTTTCGGCAGAGGGCGCGCAGGTGGACTGCATCACGAACACTTCCTGCTTGCGCACGTTCTCCTCGATCTCGACCTGCACCTCCCCGTCGGAGAACCTGCCGACCAGCGCCTTGCCGAGCGGCTCGCCCAGGCAATGCGCCACGTCGCCCGCCAGCTTGCGGGAAGCGTTGCCGCTGAACAGCAT
>DASVDY010000013.1:0-6242 GCA_036380855.1 Rhodanobacteraceae bacterium | reverse complement strand
GCGTCGGTGTTGGCGCAGATGAATTCCACGCCGTCAATGGATGAATTGACCATGTGGCCGACCGCGTTGCCGCCGCCGCCGCCCACGCCTATCACCTTGATCACCGCATTGGGTGCAAGTTTGTCCACCAGTTCGAACATGTTCCCGTCCTCCGTAGTACCGCCTGAGTGAATGCCCCGAGTGCTTCGTGTGTTGCATTGGCGCCTGCCCGGACGCCCGCTCTTTCGTCGCTCAAAAATTCTTCGTCAACCAGCCGCGCATCTTTCCGATGACATCGCCCACGCTGCCGCCCACCGGCCCCAGCGCGTGCCGCGCGCTGCTCGCGCGCGCGCCGTGCAGCAACAGCCCGACGCCGGTGGCGTAGGCCGGGGTGGAAACGACGTCGGAAAGGCCGGTGACGTGTTGCGGCATGCCGAGCCGCACCATCTTGTGGAAGATCTCTTCGGCAAGGTCCAGCGCGCCTTCCATGCGAGACGCGCCGCCGGTCAGCACCACGCCGGCCGCGACCAGGCTCTCGTAACCCGAGCGGCGCAGTTCGTCCTGCACCATCTCGAAGATTTCCTCGTAGCGCGCCTGGATGGATTGCGCCAGCGCCTGCCGCGCCAGCCTGCGCGGCGGGCGATCGCCCACGCTCGGCACCTGGATGGTTTCCTCCGCGTGCGCGAGCTGCGCCAGTGCGCAGCCGTACTTGATCTTGATTTCCTCCGCGTGCGCGGTCGGCGTGTGCACGCCGTAGGCGATGTCGGAGGTCACCTGGTCGCCGCCGACCGGCAGCGACTTGGTGTAGCGGATCGAACCTTGCGTGTAGATCGAAATGTCGGTGGTGCCGGCGCCGAGTTCCACCACGCACACGCCCAGCTCGCGTTCGTCGTCGGTCAGCACCGCTTTCGAAGAAGCCAGCGCCGCGGGCACCAGCTCGTCCACCGACAGTCCGCAGCGCTGGATGCACTTGGTGGTGTTCTGCACCGCGCTGGCGGCGCCCGTGACCAGGTGCACGCCCGCTTCCAGCCGCACGCCGCTCATGCCGACCGGATGGCGGATGCCGTCCTGCCCGTCTATCCGGTATTCCTGCGGCTCCTTGTAGAGCACCTTGCGGTCGGCCGGGATCGCCACCGCACTGGCGGCTTCGAGCACCTGGTCCAGGTCGCCGGGCGTGACCTCGCGATCGCGGATCGCGGCGGTGCCGTGCGAGTTGCGGGTTTCCAGGTGCGAACCTGAGATCGAGGCGTACACCGACCGGATGTCGCAGCCGGCCATCAGTTCGGCTTCCTCCACCGCGCGCTGGATCGAGTGCACGGTGGATTCGATGTCCACCACCGCGCCTTTTTTCATGCCCCGCGAGATGTGCGAACCCAGCCCGATCACCTCGACCGGTTCGCCCGGCAAGTATTCGCCGACGACCGCCACCACTTTCGAGGTGCCGATGTCCAGGCCGACGACCAGATGTTTCTCGCTTTTGCGATTCATGGGTCTAAACGTGTCCGGTAGCAGCATGGGAGTTCGAATCGGTAGTGGAGGGGGGAGTTGAAGCCGGCGATGCGGGCGCATCCGCCCACTTCACCGCGAAGCCATTGCTGTAGCGCAGGTCGGCGTACGTGAAGCCGGCGGTCCGGCCGTTCATGAGCTTGGGCATCAGACCGACGAAGCGCGCCAGCCGCTGTTGCGGCGCGTCGCGGCCGATCACGATCGAGGCGCCGTTGGCGAGCGTGAGGATCCAGCTGCCGCGCTCGGACAGTTCGATGCTGTCCACCGCCAGTCGGAATGGCGCGAATTCGCGCTGCGCCTGCTGGTAGAACGCGATCACGTCGCCGACGCGATCGTCCGGCCCGGAAAGATGCGGCAGGCCGGGCACGGCATCCGCGCCCGGTACCACGAACAACCTGCCCTGCGCGTCGAGCAGGCGGCCTTGGCCCCAGTGCGCGAACGGATGCAATTCGTTGACGCGCAGCTCCAGCGTGTCGGGCCAGCGCTTGCGCGCCTCCACCTGCGCCACCCACGGCAGCGCGGCGACCACGTTGCGCACGCGCTCGAGGTCCAGCGCGAAGAAGCCCGCGCGCAGACTCGGCGCGACCGCCTGCTTCAACTCCGCGGCGTTGACGTGCGCGAATTCGCCCTGCACCTGCAGTTGACGCACCGGCCAGCGGTCGGCGGCGAACCAGCCCTGCAGCACGCCCACGATCGGCAGCGCGATCAGGCCGATCGCGACCAGCCAGGCGATGACGCGCATGTTGATCGCGCCTTTCACGCTGCGCCTCCTTCGGAGTCGCGGGACCGGGGACTGGGGACCGGGGACCGGTCGTCGCCGGAGTCCTGGTCCCTGGTCCCTGGTCCCTGGTCCCCGGCAAAGCTGGTCTCCAGCACCCGCCAACACAGTTCCTCGTAGCCGATGCCGGCCACCGCCGCGGCCTTGGGCACCAGCGAATGCGAGGTCATGCCCGGCGCGGTATTCACCTCCAGCAACCAGTTGCGGCCTTGCGCGTCGCGCATCACGTCCACGCGACCCCAGCCCGAACACCCTAGCGCGTCGAACGCGCGCAGCGCCAGCGCACGCAATTCCTCTTCCGCTTCACCCCGCAAGCCGGGACAGATGTATTGCGTGTCTTCGGCGACGTACTTGGCGTTGTAGTCGTAGTACGCGCCCTTCGGCACGATCTGGATGCTCGGCAGCACCTGCCGATCGAGGATGCCGACGGTGAATTCGCCGCCGCCTTCGATCAGTGTTTCCATCAGCAGGTCGCCGGGATATTTCTCCGCCAACGCCACCGCGTCATCCAGATCCTTCTCTTCGAACACGCGGGACACCCCCACGCTGGAACCTTCGCACGCGGGTTTGACGATCAACGGATAGCCGATCGCTCGCGCGGCCGCGTGCACGTCCGCGCCGCGCGGCAGCGGCACGAACTTCGGCGTCGGCAGGCCGAGCGCAGTCCACACGTACTTGCTGCGCACCTTGTCCATGGACAGCGCGGAACCGAGCACGCCCGAACCGGTGAACGGGATGTGCAGCGATTGCAGCGCGCCCTGCAGCACGCCGTCCTCGCCACCGCCGTGCTGGCCGTGCAGGATGTTGAACACGCGCGCGAAGTGGCCGGCGCGCGCCGCATCCAGCAGCGCGGGGATTCCGTCAATGGCATGCGCATCCACGCCGCGGCCCTTGAGTGCAGCCAACACGTTGCGGCCGGAATCCAGCGACACCTCGCGTTCTGCGGAACTGCCGCCCATCACCACGGCGACACGGCCGAACGCGCGCGGGTCGGTGACGTGCTTCATGCTCCACCTCCGGACTTCAATTCGCCCACCGCGGCGAGCTCGACCGCCGCCGCGCCGATGTCGCCGGCGCCGAGCAGCAGCAGCATGTCGCCGTCGCGCAACAGCGCCGGCAACGCGGCGCGCAGGTCGCGCGGATGCTCGACGAACACCGGATCCACCTTGCCGCGCGCGCGTACCGCGCGTGCCAGCGCGCGTCCGTCCGCGTTCGCGATCGGCGTCTCGCCGGCCGGATACACGTCGGTCAGCAGCAGCACGTCCGGCTCGCTCAGCACCGCCGCGAAATCGTCCAGCAGGTCGCGCGTGCGCGTGTAGCGGTGCGGCTGGAACGCAACGACGAGACGACGATCCGGCCAGCCGCCGCGCGCGGCGGCAAACACCGCTGCAAGTTCGCGCGGATGGTGTGCATAGTCGTCCACCAGCATGGCCTTGCCGTGATCGAGCGCGATTTCGCCGCGCTGGTGGAAGCGCCGGCCCACGCCCTGGAACTTCGCCAGCGCGTGCGCGACCGCGGTTGGTTCCACGCCGAGTTGCCAGCCGATCGCGGCCGCCGCCAGTGCGTTCAGCACGTTGTGGCGGCCGGGGAGATTCAAGGTCACCGGCAGCGGCGCCGTGTCCGGGAGCTGCAGGTCGAACTGCATCGTCGCGCCGCTCGCGCGCACGTTCAGCGCGCGCACGTCGGCGTCCGCCTCGATCGCATAGGTCAGCACGTTGCGCGGCGTCTCGCGCGCGAGCTTCGCCACTTCCGCATCGTCGGCGCACAAAACAGCCAATCCGTAGAACGGCAGCCGGTGCAGGAAATCCGAAAACGCCTTGCGCACCCGCGCGAAGTCGCCGGCGTAATTCTCCAGGTGGTCGGCATCAATGTTGGTGACCACCGCGATCACCGGCGAAAGCAGCAGGAAGGAACCGTCCGATTCGTCGGCTTCGGCGACCAGGTATTCGCCGGCGCCGAGGCGCGCATTGGCACCGGCCGAGACCAGCTGCCCGCCGATGACGAAGGTCGGGTCGTATCCGGCCTCGGCCAGCACGCTCGCGACCAGGCTCGTGGTCGTCGTCTTGCCGTGCGTGCCGGCGACTGCGATGCCGCGCCGGAAGCGCATCAGCTCCCCCAGCATTTCCGCGCGCGGCACCACCGGGATACGGCGCTCGCGCGCGGCGACCAGCTCGACGTTGTCGGGTTTGATCGCACTCGAGATCACCACCGCGTCGGCATCTGCCACGTGCCCGGCCTTGTGCCCGATGCGCACGTCCACGCCCATCTTGCGAAGGCGCTCCGTGACGTGCGAGGCGTGCACATCCGAACCCGATACCGCATAGCCAAGCGTCTGCAGGACTTCGGCGATGCCGCTCATGCCGACGCCGCCGACGCCCACGAAATGCACGCGGCGGAACGCCTGCATGATGTCGGTGTGCGCGGAAAGGCGGCGCGGCGTCATGCGGCCACCTCCAGGCAGCGCTGGGCGATCGTGGCCGCCGCATCGGGTTTGGCAAGCTTGCGCGCGGACTGCGCCATCGCCAGCAGGCGTTCGCGGTCGCCGAGCAGGCGCTGCAGCCGTTGCGCGAATCTGGCGGCATCGAAGTCGCGTTCCTGCACCAGCTCCGAGGCGCCCGCATGCACGAAGCCCTGGGCGTTGCGGGTCTGGTGATCGTCCACCGCGTACGGGAACGGCACCAGCACCGAGCCCAGCCCGGCCGCGGCGAGCTCCGCAAGCGTCAGCGCCCCGGCGCGGCAGATCGCAAGATCCGCCTCCGCGTAGGCTTGGGCCATGTCCTCGATGAACGGTTCGACGCGAGCCTCGACCTTGGCTGCCGCGTAGGCCGCGCGGGTAGCGTCCACGTGCGTCGCGCCGCACTGGTGCAGCACTGCCGGACGCTGTTCCGCCGGGATCAACGCCAGCGCTTCCGGCACGCGCAGGTTCAAGGCCCGCGCGCCAAGGCTCCCGCCCAGGACCAGCAGCGAGGGGCGCTCGTTTTCGCGCGCACCGATGCGCTGCACGGGCAACGGCAACGCGGCGATTTGCGAGCGCACCGGATTGCCGGTCCACTCCGCGTGCGTGCGCGCCGGGAACGCGTCGGGGAACCCGGCCAGCACGCGTCTGGCGAGCCGCGCCAGCACGCGGTTGGTGAAGCCGGGGATGCGATTCTGCTCGTGCACCAGCAGCGGCTTGCGCAAAAGCCACGCCGCGATGCCGCCCGGCCCGGCGACGTAGCCGCCCATCGAAATGACGCTGCGCGGCTGGCTTTCGCGCAGGATGCGGATCGAAGCGAACAGTGCGCGCAGCACCATCCACGGCGCCGTGATGCGGGCGAGAAGTTTTTTGCCGCGCAACCCGGATACCGGCACGGTTTGCAGCGCGATCCCGCGCGCGGGCACCAGCTTCGCCTCCATGCCGCCTGCCGCGCCCAGCCACAGCACCGGGATCTCGCACGCGCGCAGCGCATCGGCCACGGCGAGGCCGGGGAAGATGTGGCCGCCGGTTCCGCCGGCCATGATCAGCACGGGCGCGTTCGCGTTGCTCATGCGTGCACCTGCCCGACATGCGGTTCGACGCGTCCACGCGCTGCGAGCGGCAACGGTTGCGCCGACGCACTCTTCGCGCGCGGTACCGCCACGCGCGTGGCCATCCGGCGCGCGTCTTCGGCGCGGTGGATTTCGAAGCTGGCGCGCAGCAGCACGCCCAGCATCACGCAGGTCATCAGCACGCTGGAACCGCCGGAGCTGATCAGCGGCAGCGTCAGACCCTTGGTCGGCAGCACGCCGAGGTTCACGCCCACCGACACCAGCGCCTGCAGGCCGATCATCAGCGAGATGCCAAACGCCACGTAGCCGGCGAACCGCTGCCCGACCTCCACGCCGCGCAGGCCGAGCATCAGTCCACGCCCGACCAGCAGCGCGAACAGGCCGAGCACGAACACGATGCCGGCCAGCCCGAGCTCCTCGCCGATCACCGCGAGGATGAAGTCGGTGTGCG
>DASVDY010000012.1:0-3376 GCA_036380855.1 Rhodanobacteraceae bacterium | reverse complement strand
CCTGGCCGAACACCAGTTGCCCTACGACAACATCATCGCGCTGGACCGCCACGGCGCGGTGCTGCACTACACGCATTTCGACCGCAACCCGCCCGCGCACGCGCATTCGTTCCTGATTGACGCCGGCGGTCAGTTCCACGGTTACAACTCGGATATCACGCGCACCTACGCCGCGCCGGATGCGAAGGAGTTCCAGTCGCTGATAGATGCGGTGGAGCGCGCGCAGCAGGGCTTCTGCGACATGGTGCGCGCCGGGCAAAGTTATCCCGAGCTGCACATCCACGCGCACCACGTGCTGATGCAGGCGCTGCACGAGCAGGGCTTGATTACCTGCAGCGCGGAAGCCGCGGTGGCCAACGGTGTTTCAAGCACCTTCTTCCCGCATGGGCTGGGCCACCTGCTCGGCATCCAGGTGCACGATGTCGCCGGTTTCCAGCGCGACGAGCACGGCGGCAGCATCGCCAGACCCGAAGGTCACCCCTACCTGCGCCTGACCCGCACCCTGCAGCCGGGCATGGTCACCACCATCGAGCCAGGCCTTTATTTCATTGACATGCTGCTCGACGAATTGCGCGGCAAACCCGCGGCGCGCGACGTCAACTGGGCCAAGGTGGACGCCTTCCGCCAATACGGCGGCATCCGCATCGAGGACGACGTCGTGTGCACGCAGGGCGAGCCGATCAACCTGACGCGCGAAGCCTTCGCGTCGGTGTAGCGCGAATGGCACGCTGACTCCGGCCGCGCGATCTGCGATCATCCGCGGATTCGCGCCACGGATGGTTCACGCTCGGGGAGTCCCATCCATGTCCAACGAATTCGCCATCCGCCGCCATGTCGGCGCGATCGCGCTGATGTTCACCGGCCTGGGCTCGATCATCGGATCGGGCTGGCTGTTCGGCGCCTGGCGCGCCGCCGAGCTGGCAGGCCCCGGCGCGATCTGGGCCTGGATCATCGGCGCTGTGGTCATCCTGTTCATCGCGGTAACCTACGCCGAACTCGGCGCGATGTTCCCCGAATCCGGCGGCATGGTCCGCTACGGCCAGTATTCGCACGGCACCCTGGTCGGCTTCATCGCCGCCTGGGCCAACTGGATCGCGATCGCCTCGGTCATCCCGGTCGAGGCGGAAGCCTCGGTGCAGTACATGTCTTCATGGCCCTGGGCCTGGGCGCAGGACCTGTTCCACCGCGCGCCGGGCGGCGCTGGCGAGTTGAGCGCGACCGGCCTGGCGATCGCCGCCGCGCTGGTGGTCGTGTACTTCCTGCTGAATTTCTGGAGCGTGAAGCTGTTCGCCAAGGCCAACACGGCGATCACGTTCTACAAGCTGATCGTGCCGGCGCTGACCGCAATCGTGCTGATGGCCACGTCGTTTCATCCGGAGAACTTCCACGTCGGCGCGCACGGCGGGTCGCACGCGATCAGCCTGTCCGCGGTGCTGACTGCGGTGGCGATCAGCGGCATCGTGTTCAGCTTCAACGGATTCCAGAGCCCGGTGAACCTCGCCGGCGAAGCGCGGAACCCGGGCCGCAGCGTGCCCTTCGCGGTGATCGGCTCGATCCTGCTGGCGACCATCGTCTACCTGCTGCTGCAGGTCGCCTTCCTCGGCGCGGTGGATCCGGCGCAACTCGCCAAGGGCGGCTGGGCCTCGCTCGCCTACAGCTCGCCGTTCGCGGAGCTGGCGCTGGCCTTGAACCTCAACTGGCTGGCGCTGCTGTTGTACTCGGATGCGTTCATCAGCCCGAGCGGCACCGGCGCGACCTACACCGCCACCACCGCGCGCATGATCTACGGCATGGAGCGCAACGGCACGTTGCCGGCGGTGTTCGGCAAGGTGCATCCGCGCTGGGGCATCCCGCGCCCGGCGATGTGGCTGAACCTGGTCGTCGCCTTCATCTTCCTGTTCTTCTTCCGCGGCTGGGCGACGCTCGCCGAAGTGATTTCGGTCGCGACGATCATTTCGTACCTGACCGGACCGGTCAGCGTGTCGGTGCTGCGACGCACCGCGCCGGAGCTGCACCGCCCGCTGCGCGTGCCCGGGCTGATGATCGTGGCGGCGTGCGCGTTCGTGTTCTCGACGGAATTGCTGTACTGGGCGCGCTGGCCGCGTACCGGCGAGATCATCCTGCTAATGGTCGTGGCGCTGCCGATCTGGCTGTACTACACGTTGAAGCGCGGCCGCCTGCACATGAGCCAACAGTTGCGCGGCGCGGCCTGGATGATCTTCTACCTGCCCGCGATCGCCGCGCTGTCGTGGGCCGGCAGCGAGAAGTTCGGCGGGCAGGATTACATCCCGTTCGGCTGGGACCTGGCTGTCGTGGCGATCGTCGCGCTGGGCTTCTTCGCCTGGGGCCTCGCCTGTGGCTGGCGCACGCCGGACGTGGAAGCCGCGGTGGCCGACCCTTCGGCGATGCTGAAGGATTGAGTCGGCCGCAGGCCGGCCCGGAGCGTGCTGGCGACAGATTTCGCAGGGCGGAACGAGGCGCGCAGCGCCGGATCCGCCGCCTGCGGCGGCTTGCTGCGGCCTGCACGAGCCGGGGTCGCGCGCAGGCGCGCTTCCTACACGGCCATCGCCAGCGGTGCGGAAATGCGTTCCCGCAACGCCAGGACGTCCGCCAGCAACGCCTGCGCGGTGACGTCCGGTCCGGCGCCGGCGCCCTGGATCATCAAGGGCTGCGCGTGATAGCGCGCAGTGGTGAGCGCGAACAGGTTGTCGCAGCCTGTCAACCGCGCGGCCGGGTGTGCCGCATCCACTTCGCGCAGGCCGACACGAGCGTGGCCGCGCGAATCCAGTTGCGCGAGATGGCGCAGCACTTTTCCCTTCGCGCGCGCGATCTCCAGCCGCGCGCCCAGGATTTCGTCCAACTCGCCGGCCCGGGCGCGGAAGGCCCCGGCATCGAGCTTGCGCAGCTCGGGCCGCACGAGGTCTTCGATTTCCACTTCGTGCTCTTCCAGCGCGAAACCCGCCGCACGCGCGATGATCAGCAGCTTGCGCGCAACGTCGGAGCCGGAGAGGTCCGCGCGCGGATCGGGTTCGGTATAACCCCACGCGCGCGCCTCGGCCAGCAGCGCCGAGAACGGGCGCTCGCCGTCGAAATGGTTGAACAGCCATGACAGCGACCCGGAGAACACGCCTTCCAGCGCGAGCAGCCGGTCGCCCGCGCCGCGCAGCCGGCGCAGCGTGGACAACACCGGCAGGCCGGCGCCGACCGTGGCCGAATCGCCGTACGCGCCGTCGCCCGCGCGCAACGCGTTCTGCACCGACTGCCATTTGGCCAGCGTTCCGCCGACCGCCGCCTTGTTCGCGGTGACCACGTCGTAGCCGGCGCGCAACCATGCGTCGTGACTGGCAGCCACCTCGGCAGACGCCGTGGCGTCCAC
>DASVDY010000011.1:0-3481 GCA_036380855.1 Rhodanobacteraceae bacterium | reverse complement strand
GCCCCTCGCGTCCACGCACTTGTAGATCGAACCGGCGCCCGCTTCGCCCGCGACCAGCAGCAACAGCAGGACGGCCGCGCTCGCATTGCGCCGGGGCATTGCATCGGGAAACATGCGGGTGGACATCGTGGCGCTCTCCTTTCGGCCATGATCTGCGCCAGGATGATCCGGAACGATCAGGGCGCGCCGCGGCAACGCGTAGGATTTTCCCGAATTGCCCCCTCGACCGCGTTGCGCAGCTCCGGGACCAGGCGTATAACCGATCGCAACAAGAAGAAAAAGGAGAAGGATCATGGCGCGAAGCCGCTCCGTTTCCCTTCTGGCCGGCGCGCTGGCGCTGGCGTTTTGCGCCGGCGCCACGGCGCAGCCGGCCGGCGAGGCGCAAGCCGCGGCGCCCGAGGCCACGGCCCGCAACGCCAGCCATCCGCCTGCCTACGACACGCCCGACCAGGAGGGCCCGCCCACCGGCGACTACAACACGCCGGAAGCCGACGGCCGGCCCGGCGAGTACTACTTCCAGCTCGGCGTGAACGCGTATTACAAGAAGGACTACGCGCACGCGATCCAAATGTACAAGGTTGCCGCCTCCTGGGCCTACAAGCCGGCGGAATTCAACCTGGGCCTGATCTATTTCCAGGGGCTGGGCGTTCCCGCCGACCGGCCGCGCGGCGCGGCATGGATGTCGCTCGCCGCCGAGCGCAGCCACGGCGGAAAGATCGCACGCGCACGCGACCTGATGCTCGGCAAGCTGGACAAGGCCGAGGCGCAGCGGGCTTTCGCGATCTGGCAGGAACTGAAGCCGACCTATGGCGACGAAGTGGCGCTGGCGCGTGCCAAGACCCGTTGGGCGCAAGTGAAGTCGAGCATGACCGGCTCTCGGGTGGGCGACGGCGCGGTGCATCTGCTCGTCGGCGGCAGCGCCGACCACGTCGTCTCCCCCGGCCCGCCGAGCAAGGTCGGCGGCATGCCCGGTTCCGTCGGCGGCCCGATGGCCACCTCCGCCGCACAGCTCTTCAGGTCGGGCGGGGCGACGGACGGCTCGATCGCCTACCAGCAGTTCCAGCGCAGCGACAATCCCTACGACATCATTTTCCGCAGCGATCTCACCGGCACCACCAGCGTCGGCCCGTTGACGCCCGTGCAGGACAGCAGCGACAAATCGCAAAAGAAGCAGCCCGCCGGCGACGGGCACGATCGCTGAGTCCCGCGGCACGGCGGTTCAATCGCGCGCCCGAGACCCTCCGCCGCGAAGCGCGAGCAAGCCGCTGCATCCTGCAGCGGCTTTTTCATGCGCGCTCTACAAGCGCGGCGTAGCAGCCGGGCCTGGCGAAATGGACGTGGATGTACGCCACGCGTGCGTTCGCGAACAACCGCGCGATCAATGTTTCCACGTCGCCGCCCTCCACGACGTCGGCATCCAGGAGCATGCCTTGCGCGTCGAACGCGCGCAGCGACAGCAATCGCGAGCGCAGCACCTGCGGCACGCGATCCACCTCGTCGAACATCCGCTCGCCTGCGCGCACGTAAATCGCGTAGCTGGAGCGGAACGGCGAATCCGTCGCGTGATGCTGGTAGTGAACCAGGATCACCTCTTCGCCCGGTGCGGCATCGGTGAGGCTGATCCGGCAGGGGTAGCCCGGCGACGCGTCGGCTGTCACGCGCACCGCGCGGTGCGCGGCCAGCGCTTCGTCCGGCAGCGAAAACAGTTCCGCGAAGGGTTCGGCGGCCAGCCCGAGGATGCGAAAGCCCATGGTTGCGCTCCTTCATCTTGAATGAAGCGCAATTCTGGGACGGGAGGCCGGGCGCCGCACTCCGGATCTTGCGCGGACACGACGACCGGAACGCAGCGAAGCACGTGGTGAAATGCGGCGAGGCCGCTCTCGCCCTCTGCGATCCGATCCGAGCGTAAGCAAGCGGCCGGCGCGCGCCTCGCGCCGGCCGCACCCACCCAGGTTGCTTCAGTCCGGCTTGGACGCGATCACACTGCCGTCCGTGGGGTCAATGATCAGGTCCACGTCCTGGCCATCGCTGCTGCGGGCCTCGGCGCGCCAGATCCCGTCGTCGAAATCCAGGTCGTCAATGTCCTGGTAGCCCTGCGCGGTCAACCGCGCCTCGATCTCGTCCTTGTCCAGGCGCGAAGGCTCGTTGGCGACGTACACGCGGCCGCTCACCGGCGCGATCATGATCCTTACCGAGTCGCCCGCGCCGTCGCGTGCTTTCGCGACCCACAGCCCGTTCTGGAACTGCAAGTCATCCACGTCGCGATAACCGGCCGCCGCGATGCTCTGCATGATCTGATCCTGCGGCAGCGCATCGGCCGGGCGCGGAAACGTGGTGGTGGTCGTGGTGGTGACGGTGCGCTGGGTCGCCACGCCGCCGGGCGGCGGGGGTGGCGGAAGCTCCTGCGCGAGCGCCACGCCACCAGCCATCAGCGCGAACGGCGCGAGCGCGATCATCCTGCGTGTGAATTGCATGGTCGGACTCCTTGTCGTGAACCGCGCCCAGCTTGCGCAGGCGACTTTCAATCGGTGGTGAACCGCAGGATGCGTGCCAATTCGCATTCATCGCCGATTGCGCAGCGTGACGGGCGCGTGTTGTTTGCTAAGCTGGCGCTCTTCCCGCGACCGGCCCGTCCATGCAAGCCAAAGGGATCGCCTTTCACCATCCGCTCGCCTTCTGGCTTGGTTGCCTTGCGGTGACCGCGGGCGTGCTGCTGCACCTGCCGATGTTCGTGATGGCCGCGCCGATGCATTTCCACCTGGCCGGCATGGCGATGGACGTCCCGATGGAGATCGGCATGGGCCTGATCCCCTGCGGCGTGTTGCTGTCGGGGTATGGCCTGATGCCGCGCGCCGAGCAACTGCGCCAGAGCATGCACGGGGCCGCTCATCACCGCCATTTCCAGATCGCCGACGGCGTGCCGCTCAACGTCGAGCACTGGAAGCTCGTCGCCGTACTTGCCGTTGCGCTGACGGTGGACGTGATGAAGCCGGCTTCGATCGCGTTCGTGATGCCGGGCATGGTGAGCGAATACCAGATCACGATGTCCACCGCCGGCTACCTGGCGCTGTCGGCGCTGACCGGAACCGCCGTCGGCTCGGTGATCTGGGGACGCATCGCCGACCTGTTCGGCCGGCGCGCGGCGATCCTGCTCTCGGCGATCATGTTCATGGGCACCGCGATCTGCGGCACGATGCCCTCGTACGACTGGAACCTGGTGATGTGCTTCATGATGGGCGCGGCCGCCGGCGGCATGCTGCCGATCGCGTTCACCCTGATGGCCGAGACCATACCCACCGCGCACCGCGGCTGGCTGCTGGTGGCGCTCGGCGGCATCGGAACCTCGGCCGGCTATCTCGCCGCCTCCGGCGCGGCGACGCTGCTGGAACCGGATTTTTCCTGGCGTGCACTATGGCTGCTGAACCTGCCGACCGGCGCACTGATCGTGTTCCTCAACCGCTTCATTCCCGAGTCGCCGCGC
>DASVDY010000010.1:0-3328 GCA_036380855.1 Rhodanobacteraceae bacterium | reverse complement strand
GCCCCAGGAGATCACGATGACACGAGTCAACGCCTACGCCACCCCCGCCGCCGACAAGCCGCTCCACCTGCACCCGATCGAGCGCCGCGCACCCCGCGCCCGCGACGTGCAGATCGAAATTCTCTATTGCGGCGTGTGCCACTCGGACCTGCACACCGCGCGCAATGAGTGGCACAACACGCAATATCCATGCGTGCCCGGCCACGAGATCGTCGGCCACGTCACCGCGATCGGCAACGAGGTGAAGGGCTTCAAGGTCGGCGATACCGTCGGCGTGGGCTGCATGGTGGACAGTTGCGGCCACTGCCGGCCGTGCCGCGAAGGCGAGGAGAACTATTGCGAGAACGGATTCACCGCCACCTACAACGGGCCGATGTTCGGCGGCGAGAACACCTACGGCGGCTACTCCACGCAGATCGTGGTGGACGAGAAGTTCGTGCTGCACATCCGGCACGAGCAGCAGGACCTCGCCGCGGTCGCGCCGCTGCTGTGCGCAGGCATCACGACCTATTCGCCGCTCAGGCACTGGAACGCCGGCCCCGGCAGGAAGGTCGGCATCGTCGGGCTCGGCGGCCTCGGCCACATGGGCGTGAAACTCGCCCACGCGATGGGCGCGCACGTGGTGCTGTTCACCACCTCGCCGAACAAGGTCGAGGACGGCAAGCGCCTCGGTGCCGACGAAGTGGTGATCTCGAAGGATACGGAGCAGATGGGCAGGCACGCCGGCAGCTTCGATTTCATCCTCAACACCGTCGCCGCGCCGCACGATCTCGACGCCTACCTCGCGCTGCTCAACCGCAACGGCACGATGTGCCTGGTCGGCGCGCCCGAGCAGCCGCATCCCTCGCCGCAGGTGTTCAACCTGATCTTCAAGCGCCGCTCGCTCGCGGGATCCTTGATCGGCGGCATCCGCGAAACCCAGGAGATGCTGGATTTCTGCGCCGAACACGGCATCGTTTCCGACATCGAGATGATCGCGATGCGCGACATCAACGACGCCTACGAACGCATGCTGAAGAGCGACGTGAAGTACCGCTTCGTGATTGACATGCAGTCGCTCAAGGAGGAAGCGAAGGCGGCGTGATGCGCTGACTTCGGGAGAGCTGCCACTCGTACCCTGCCCCTCTCCCCGGAGAGGGGTTCACTTCACGTCAATGCAGCGGCGATGCGCCCGGCGAAGACGGCGGGACTGTACCCGAAGAGAGCCGGTTCTCCAGGCCTTCCACTCCCTGCACCCTCGATACCGCAGTCACCAGGCCCTCGATTTCCGAAGCTTTGGCCGAACCGCTCAGCGTGACGTGGCCATGGTCCACTTTGACCTGCAGGTTGCCGGGCTGGTCCACCAGCCGGCCAAGCTGGGAGCGGATGCGCTCGTGCAATTGCGAATCGCTGACCGGCGCGTGGTGCAGGCGCGACCGCGCTTCCACCGCCGCGCCGCGCAACGGGTTGATGGCGTGCCGCGAGGCGCCGCGCGCCAGGCGCTCCGCGTCGTGCCCGGCCGAGGCTGCCTTCTCGCGCACCTGTGCGCGCCGGCGCCGGTCCTCCTCCGGATCGAACATGTACATGGCGAAAGCGCCGACGGCAATTCCGGTCGCAAGCGTCATCAATCCTCTCATGGCGTACTCCTGGATGCACCCGATGCGCGTGGGCGCGAATGTTGTCGGCAGCCGTGGAAACGTAGCGAGAAGATCACGTATGAAAGTCGTAATGCACGCGTGCGACAATCCTCGCGATCACGCACCATCTTCTCTGGAACTCTCCATGCATCAACTGCCTCCGTTCCACCTCGCTTTTCCGGTTGCGTCGCTCGCACAGGCACGTGCGTTCTACGGTGAACTGCTGGGCTGCCCGGAAGGCCGTTCCAGCGAGAGCTGGGTGGACTTCGATTTCCACGGCCACCAGATCGTCGCGCACCTCGCGCCGGAGGAACTGCGCGCATCCGCCGCGCACGACGTGGACGGCGACGACGTGCCGGTGCGGCACTTCGGCCTGGTGCTGGACATGGATCAATGGCACGCGCTGGCGGAGAAACTGCGAGCCGCCGGCACGCGCTTCGTGATCGAACCGCACGTGCGCTTCAAGGGCCAGCCCGGCGAACAGGCCACGATGTTCCTGCTCGACCCGTCCGGCAACGCGCTGGAGTTCAAGGCGTTCGCGGACCGGAGCAAGCTGTTCGCGAAGTGAGCGGGCCCCTCCGCCGGCGTGGCGCGAAGCCTTCGCCCGGTCGCCGTAATCAGGCCACAGCGCGGCAGTGCCGCTGGATGTACTGCGCATGCGTGGGCATGGCTTGCGCGGTTTCTTCCATCAGGCGCCGCAGGTCGGCCAGGAAACGCCCGGCATCCACTTTCGTGCGCAGGTCCACCAGCGGATCGTGGCGTTCGGGCCAGACTTCCTGGCCGATCAACACGGCCAGCCAGTTCGGGTTCTGGAAGAGTTCCAGCGGCTCGGCGACGGTGCGGCCGGCGCTGCGGAACTGGTCGAGCTTGTACTGCAGGGTCTCCGGGATCGCCATTGCGCGCGTCTCGCGCCAAAGTGCATCGTCGCGCCGGTTGGCGTGGTAGTGCAGGATCAGGAAGTCGCGGATACGTTCGTATTCGGTGTGCGTGAGCCGGTTGAATTCGCGCGCGGCCAGCGGATCGAAGTCGCGATCCGGGAACAGCGCGAGCAGCCGCGTGACCGCCGACTGCACCAGGTGGATGCTGGTGGATTCGATCGGCTCCATGAAGCCGGCCGCCAGCCCGAGCGCCACGCAATTGCGCACCCAGAATTGCCGCCGCCGCCCGGCGGTGAAGCGCAGCACGCGCGGTTCGGCCAGCGGCTCGCCTTCGAGGTTGGCGAGCAGCAGCGCGGCCGCTTCGTCATCGCCGATATGGCGACTGCAGTAAACCATGCCGTTGCCCATCCGGTGCTGCAGCGGAATCCGCCACTGCCAGCCCGCGGGATGCGCGATCGCTCGCGTGTACGGAACGGGTTCGCCGGCATGTGCGCTCGGCACCGTCACCGCGCGATCGCACGGCAGCCAACGGTGCCAGTCTTCGTAACCGGTCTTCAGCGCACCTTCGATCAGCACGCCCCGGAAGCCGGAGCAGTCTATGAACAGGTCGGCTTCGACCACCGCGCCATGGGCAAGCGTCAGCGACTGGATGAAACCGTCCTCCGCGCGCAACGCGACATCCACCACCTTCCCTTCAGTGCGCACCACCCCGCGCTGCTCGGAATAACCGCGCAGATAACGCGCATACAGCGTCGCGTCGAAGTGGTAGGCGTAGTCGAACGTGGACTGCACGTAGCGCGGGTCGGCCAGCGGACGCTCGAACCGGCCCAGGCG
>DASVDY010000009.1:0-13506 GCA_036380855.1 Rhodanobacteraceae bacterium | reverse complement strand
GCTCGGAAGCCGCCCGCTGGAATCCGTCCGCTTCGGCGGTGCCCTGGACAACGTCGGGGGGGCGATGCTGGCGCAGTTGCTCGCATGCACGGCTCCTTATGGAAACGTCGCGAGCGTGGGGCTCGCCGCCGACAGCAAACTCGACGCCACGGTCATGCCCTTCATCATCCGCGGCGTCAGCCTGCTCGGCGTCGCTTCTGCCGGCACGGCGCGCGACATCCGCGAACGGGTCTGGCAGTATCTGGCCTCCGACTGGAAGCCCGAGCACCTGGACACCATCTGCACGCGCGAGGTAGCGCTGGAAGAACTGCCCAACGTGTTCGGCCACATGCTTCATGGCGGCTCGTTCGGGCGCACACTGGTCCGCATCGGCGAGTGACGGGGGACAAACTGCCTTTGCGCAAGCTTTTGGGGCATAGTCAGAGGATGCTGGCACCCTTAAAATGTCCGCAATGCCTACGGGGAACGGTTCAATGGCGCGCATCCTGATCGTGGACGATTCGCCTTCGCAGTTGCTGGGTTTGAAGCGGCTGGTCGAGAAGATGGGCCACGAAACGCTGACTGCCGAGGATGGCGCGGCCGGCGTGGAAGCCGCCAAGCGCGAGCTGCCCGACCTGGTGCTGATGGACGTGGTGATGCCCAATCTCAACGGGTTCCAGGCCACCCGCTCGATTTCGAAGGACCCTACCACCGCGCATATCCCGGTGATCCTGGTGACCACCAAGGACCAGGACACAGATCGCGTGTGGGGCATGCGCCAGGGCGCGCGCGCGTTCGTGACCAAGCCGGTGAACGAGGCGGAACTCACCAAAGCGGTGACCGAAGCGCTGGCGAAGTAGGCGCCTGCTTGCAGGCGATGTCTCGCAGGAGCCTGCGTGCAGGCCCGGCCGGAAGCGCCGAGCGAGTTTTCAATCCCTCTCCCCTCGGGAGAGGGTGCCTCGGCACATTCGACCGCAGTGTTTTTTCACTGCGAATCGTTGCGTGCGAATGTGACGAGGCGGGTGAGGGTCCGGTTCTTGCGCGAAGATTCGTACCCTCGCCCAACCCCTCTCTAAGCTCGGCATCCCGCCTCGCCAACAGATCCCGCTTGGATCATCCTTGATCCAGGCGTTCACCGACGCAGCCTATGCCATTCAAGGCATCGGCTGAGCCCGACGGTTCACCCCGAAGGGAGAGGGGATTTATGAACCCCGCGGGTCGAATCCCTTGAATGCCTGCTCGAATGCGGCGTAGGCCGCGCGCGATTTCTCATCGCCGGCCGGCGGCGCCTGGATCGCCAGTGTCACGATCTGGTCTCCGCCCTTGGGCATGCCGCGCCCCTTGAGCCGCAGCTTGCGGCCCGAACGCGAGCCGGCGGGAATGCGCAATTCCACTTCGCCGCCGAGCGTCGGTACCGGCACCTTGGCACCGAGCGCGGCCTCCCAGGGCGCGATGGCGACCTCGACCAGCACGTCCTGGCCTTCGAGACGGAAACGCGGATCGTCGCGAACCTGCACTTCCAGCAACAGGTCGCCGGCCGGGCCGCCCTGCGCGCCGGGCTCACCCTGCCCCGCAAGGCGGATCACGCGCCCGGGCAGGATGCCCGCGGGAATGTTCACTTCCAGCGTGCGCTCGCCCTGGGCATCGCGCAGGCCGAACCGCTGCTTGCCGCCCGTGTACGCGGTTTGCAGGTCAATGGCGACACCCGCGCGGACGTCGCGCCCGCGCATCGGGCCGCGCTGCGCGCGCGCACGCTGGCCAAACAGCGATTCGAAGAAGTCGCTGAAATCGCCGCCGCCACCGAATCCACCGCCGGCGTCGCGAAACTCGAATCCGCCATGCTGCTGCTGCGCCCACTCCGGCGGCGGGCGGAACTGGTCGCCGCCGCGGTAACCGCCGGCGCGCAGGTTGTCGTAGGCGGCGCGCTTTTCCTTGTCGCGCAGCACCTCGTAGGCTTCGTTGACGGACTTGAACTTCTCCTCGGCGCCGGCCTCCTTGCTCACGTCCGGGTGATACTTGCGCGCGAGTTTGCGATACGCGGCCTTGATCTGGGCCTCGTTCGCATCGGGTTTCACACCCAGGGTTTCGTAGTAGTCCTTGAATTCCATCTGGATCCTCTGCATAAGCTGCTGCGCTCGGCAGCTTGCGCGCCGGCGGTGCTCGGCATCCTCATGCACCGACGTGTACACTCCGGTGCCTGTGCTCCGGCGGCGCGCAATCCGCCTTCGCTCGCGACGCTTCTGCAGAGGCTCCGCGGTCCACTCGCCAACAAAGGAAAACCCGCGGCCAACACTGCGCCGCGGGTTTCATCTTACGTGAATGAAGCGGCGCTCACTCGCCCGGCTTGATCTCGATCTTGCGCGGGGTGGTTTCCGGCCGCTTCGGGATCGAGATTTCCAGCACGCCGTGCTTGCCCTTCGCGCTGATGCCGTCCGGGTCGGCGCTGTCGGGCAGCGCGAAGCGGCGATGGAACAGGCCGCGCGAACGCTCCACGCGCGTGTAGTTGCCTTCATCCATGGCCTGCTCGGATTTGCGCTCGCCGCGGATGGACAGGATGCCCTTGTCCATGTGCACCTCGATGTCCTTCGGGTCCACACCGGGGATGTCGGCCTCGATCACGAACCGCTTGGCTTCCTCGCGGATGTCCACGCGCGGCGCCCACTGGCTGGTGACCACGTTGGACTGGTCGGCGCTTTCATCGTTCTCGAAAAAGCGGTCCAGCATCTGGCGGAATTCGTCGTGCAGCGGGTGCTGCGCCGCCCACGGGCGGTAACGGCTGATGTAGTTCATGAGTCAAGTCTCCTTGCGTTCAACGCGGCCCGCGCCAGGCGCGCTGCCGCCGACGGTCGGCCCTGCGGGCCGGGTTGACAGGAAAATAGGGCCACGTACATGGGTTTCAAGTGCGCCCGGGCCGGGGACGGTTTACGATGCCGGTTTGCCCCCAGACAAGGAAAGGCCATGACCATCAAAGTTGGCGATCGGATTCCTTCCGCCACCCTGAACATCATCAAGGACGGCGTTCAGAGCGTCTCCACGGACGATGTATTCAAGGGCAAGAAGGTGGTGCTGTTCTCGGTGCCGGGCGCCTTTACCCCGACCTGCTCGGAGAAACACCTGCCCGGCTTCGTCGAGCACTACCAGCAGTTCAGCAAGCGCGGCATCGAGGTCGTGTGCATGGCCGTCAACGATGCTTTCGTCATGAAGGCCTGGGCCAAGGACCGCCACGTCCCGGAGGGCCTGCTGATGCTGGCCGACGGCAACGGCGATTTTGCCAAGGCGCTCGGCCTGGAAATGGATGCCACGAAATTCGGCATGGGCATGCGTTCCAAGCGCTTCGCCCTGTACGTGGAGGACGGCGTGGTGAAGCAGGTACACGTGGAGGCGCCGGGCGAATTCAAGGTGTCCAGCGCTGAGGCGATGCTGGCTTCGATTTGAAGCCGGGTGGAGTGCCACAGCGGACGCCGGGGATCGGTAACGGGGGCGCTTCGACCAGGCGCTCCCGCGAGCAGGCCTCGCAGAACACCCCAGGAGGTATCCGGCCATGAATGCTCTGCCTCCGGTCATGCGCGACCAGCGCAGGATTGATGCGGACCACCTGCGGCTGCTCGCGATCTTCCATTTCATCGCGGCGGCGTTTGCGCTGCTCGGCGTCCTGTTCCTGTGGGGCCATTACACGCTGATGCACGTGTTCATGTCCAACCCCAAGATGTGGAGCTCACCGACACAGCAGGGACCGAACCCGGCCGAATTCTTCGCGATGTTCCGCTGGTTCTATGCCGCCATGGCGTTGTGGTTCGTCGCATCGGGCGTTCTCAACCTGATCTCGGCCTTGTGCCTGCGCGCGCGCAGATGCCGCACGTTCTCGATCGTGGCTGCGTGCATCAATTGCCTGTACATGCCGTTGGGCACGATCCTCGGCGTATTCACCATCCTGGTGCTCGCACGGGATACGGTGCGGGAGGAGTACGAAGCGCGGTGATGTTTCCGGCAGAAGGTCCGCGGCGATCCGGCCGCGCCATCGAAGCGGTGATCTTCGACTGCGACGGCACGCTGGTGGACAGCGAATTGCTGGCCAACGAGGTCCTGGTCGAATATGCAACCGGGTTCGGCGTGCCGATCACCCTCGAGGAGGCGCTCGACTGCTACGTCGGCGGCAGGATGGCCGATTGCGTCGAGGACATGGAGCGGCGGCTGGGGCGCAAGTTGCCGGACTCGTTCGTGCCCGAGCTGCGCGCGCGCACCGCCGAGGTCTTCCGTCGGCGATTGCAGGTGATGGAAGGCGCCGTGGAAATGCTCGAGGCCCTGCAGGTGCCTTGTTGCGTCGCCTCCAGCGGTCCCCGCGAGAAGATCGAACTCAGCCTCGGCCTGACCGGGCTGCTGCCGCGGTTCGAAGGCAGGATTTTCAGCGCCTACGAAGTCGGCCACTGGAAGCCCGATCCACGTCTGCTCCTGCACGCGGCCCGGGCCATGGGCGTGCCGCCGGAGCGCTGCGCGGTCGTGGAGGACAGCCTGCCCGGCATCCGCGCCGGCCTGGCCGCGGGAATGACCACGTTCGCATTCCGCTGGCGCGAGGCTCTGCCGGACAAGGCCGTCGCGCTTGCCCGGTTGCAGGATCTGCCGGGATTGATCGCCCAACGCTGATCCGATGGAGCCGGAGGTGTTCGTTGCCGCTGCCAGAGAGCAGATTCCGGATCGCGGCTCCGCCGCGTCCGGAATGACGATCAAGCAAGTAGCCCGAATGGAGCGAAGCGGAATCCGGGAGCGCTCGATCCGGGGTCCCGGATTGCGCCGCTATGCGGCTTCGTCCGGGCTACATCAAACGGTCGCGCTGTCGGACTCTCCTGCCTGACCCGAAGCAAGCGCGTCGGCTTCGCCCGCCGCCTCGCCCGCCTCTTCGTCGCCGAGGTTTTCGATCCTCACCACGCCCGCCAGTTTTTCGCCCTCCGGCAGGCGAATCAGGGTGACGCCCTGGGTGTTGCGACCGACCTGCGAGACCTCGGCCACCCGCGTGCGCACCAGCGTGCCCTGGTTGGAGATCAGCATCAGCTCGTGTTGCTCGTCGGTCTGCGTGGCAGCGACCAGTGCGCCGTTGCGCCCGGAGCACTGGATCGCGATCACGCCCTGCGAGCCGCGTCCTTTGCGCGGGAAGTCGGCCAGCGGCGTGCGTTTGCCGTAACCGCGTTCCGTGGCGGTGAGCACGTCCTTGCCGCCGTCGCCCTGGCCGACCACGATCATGGACACGACATGCGCGCCGTCGGTGAGCCGGATTCCACGCACGCCGGTAGCGGTGCGGCCCATCGGGCGCACTTCCTCGCCGGCGAAGCGTGCCGCCTTGCCGTTGGACGCGAACAGCAGGATGTCGCACTTGCCGTCGGTCAGCTCGGCCTCGACCAGGCCATCGCCCTCGTCGAGGTTGATCGCGATCTTGCCCTTCTGCAACTGGAACGCGAACTCGGTCAGCGGTGTCTTTTTCACCGTGCCGTTGCACGTCGCGAAGAACACGAAGCGCCCTTCGTCGTACTCGCGCACCGGCAGCACGGCCTGCACTTTCTCGCCTTCCTGCAGCGGCAGCAGGTTCACGATCGGCTTGCCGCGCGCGCCGGGCCCCGCCTCCGGGATCTGGTAGACGTTGAGCCAGTACACGCGGCCCGCGCTGGTGAAGGTGAGCAGCGTGTCGTGGGTGTTGACGATCCACAGCTTCTCGACGAAGTCCTCTTCCTTGATCGTGGTCGCCATGCGGCCCTTGCCGCCGCGCCGCTGCGCGCGATAGAGGCCCAGGCTCTGGCGCTTGCAGTAGCCCGCGTGCGAGAGCGTGACCACCACGTCTTCGGGCGCGATCAGGTCGAGGGTGTTCAAGTCCTCCTGCGTGCGCTGGATCAGCGTGCGACGCGCATCGCCGTAGGCTTCCTTCATCTCGACCAGCTCGGTACGGATCACCTCCAGCAGCTTGTCGGGCGATTCCAGGATCGCGATCAAGCCGCGGATGGTGTCCAGCAGCTGGCGGTACTCGTCGGAGAGTTTCTCCTGCTCCAGCCCGGTCAGGCGGTGCAGGCGCATTTCCAGGATTTCCTTTGCCTGCGTCTCGGAAAGCTGGTAGCCGTCCGCGTGCAGCCCGTCCTTTGGATCGAGATCCTCCGGCCGCGAAATCGCCGCGCCGGAATCTGCCAGCAGCGCGCGCACCAGGCCGGGTTCCCACTTGCGCGCCAGCATGCGCTCGCGCGCGATCTGCGGCGTGGACGAGGTCTTGATCAGCTCGATCATCTCGTCGATGTTGGCGAGCGCGACGGTCAGGCCTTCCAGCACGTGGGCGCGCGCGCGCGCCTTGCGCAGGTCGTAGATGGTGCGGCGCGTGACGACCTCGCGGCGATGCCGCACGAAGGCTTCCAGGATCTCCTTGAGGTTCAACAGGCGCGGCTGCCCGTCCAGCAGCGCGACCATGTTGATGCCGAAGGTGACCTGCAGCTGGGTCTGCTGGAACAGGTTGTTCAGCACCACATCGCCCATGGCGTCGCGACGCAGTTCGATCACGATCCGCATGCCGTCCTTGTCGGATTCGTCGCGCAGCTCGCTGATGCCTTCGAGCTTCTTGTCCTTGACCAGCTCGGCGATCTTCTCGATCAGCCGCGCCTTGTTCACCTGGTACGGGATCTCGGTGACGATGATCGTCTCGCGGCCGTTGGCCTCGGTCTCGATCTCGGTCTTGGCGCGCACCAGCACCCGGCCGCGGCCGGTCCTGTAGGCTTCGACAATGCCGGCGGCGCCATTGATGATGCCTGCGGTCGGGAAATCCGGGCCCGGCAGGTGTTGCATCAGGCCATCGATGCCGATCTGCGGATCGTCAATCAGCGCGATCGTGGCATCAACGACTTCATTGAGGTTGTGCGGCGGGATGTTGGTCGCCATGCCGACGGCGATGCCGGCCGAACCGTTGATCAGCAGGTTCGGCACCCGGGTCGGCAGCACCAGCGGCTCGTGCTCGCTCTCGTCGTAATTGGGACCGAAGTCAACCGTTTCCTTGTCAATGTCGGCCAGCAGCTCGTGGGTGAGGCGCGCCATGCGCACCTCGGTGTAGCGCATGGCTGCGGCGTTGTCGCCGTCCACCGAACCGAAGTTGCCCTGCCCGTCAATCAACATGTAGCGCAGCGAGAACGGCTGCGCCATGCGCACGATCGAATCGTAGACCGCGGTGTCGCCGTGCGGGTGGTACTTACCGATGACGTCGCCGACCACGCGCGCGGATTTCTTGTACGACTTGTTCCAGGCGTTGCCCAGCTCGTTCATCGCGAACAACACGCGGCGGTGCACCGGCTTCAGGCCGTCGCGCACGTCCGGGAGCGCGCGCCCCACGATCACGCTCATGGCGTAATCGAGGTAGCTCTGGCGCATCTCGTCCTCGATATTGACGCGAATGATCTCGCTGGCAAGTTCAGCCATCGGTGCTCTTTCCTGTGATTTTCCCGTGTGAAACGCCTGCCGCCGCAACGCCCGCAAGCGCCAGAAATCAGACGCACAAGTGTACCACATCCGCCCTTTTCACAGGGCAGAAAAAGCGAGGAAATATGCGGATTTACGCGGCCTTTTTGGACGGAGAGGCGGAACCGCCCACGACGGTGTCACGCTCGCGCGGAAAGGCCCACTGGCGCGCCCCGGTGAAGTTCACCAGCGAACCGGGAAGCGACCCCGCGGCCACCGCGATCGAGGGCCAGGCGTGCACGAAGGAAGAGTAGAAAACCACCAATGCGTAGGTCGCGTAGTTCAGCGTGAAGCCCAGCGACATTGCCGTCATGTAGCGCGTCCACTCACCGAAGAGGCTGTGCCCACCGCGGTCCGGGAAGGTGTAGCGGCGGTTGAACAGCCAGGTCGCGGTCGCCGCGCACAGGAACGAGAACAGCCGCGCGATATACGGGTTCGCATCCGCCTTGCTGACCAGCAATTGCACGATGCCGGCGTCCACCACGAACCCGACGGCGCCGCCGACGCCGAACCAGAAGAGCTGCTTGGGGATGCGGCGCCACATTACCGCTTCCCCTCGCCGAACATCCGGCGCATGGACGCCGCATCCGGCTTCTCGATGACGCCGCGCTCGGTCACGATGGCATCGATCAATTCGTGCGGGGTGACGTCGAATACCGGGTTCCAGGCATTCGCCCCCTCCACCACGGTGCGCGCACCCGCGTGCGAAAGCAGTTCCACCGGATCGCGCGATTCGATTTCGATGGCTTCGCCCGAAGGCGTGCCCATGTCCACGGTCGAGGACGGCGCGACCACCATGAACCTCACGCCATGGTGTTTCGCGGAAATCGCAAGCTGGTAGGTACCGATCTTGTTGGCGGTGTCGCCGTTGGCGGCGATGCGATCGGCGCCGACGATCACCCATTGCAGTCTGTGCGCGCGCATCAGGTGCGCGGCGGCGGAATCGGCGATCAGCGTGGCCGGGATACCATCGCGGGCGAGCTCCCACATCGTCAGCCTCGCACCCTGCAGCCACGGTCGCGTTTCGCCCGCATACACCCGCGCGATGCGACCGGCCTCGACACCGGCGCGGATCACGCCGAGCGCGGTGCCGAAACCGGCGGTTGCGAGCGAGCCGGTGTTGCAATGGGTCAGCACCGCGCTGCCCGCCTCGATCAACCCGGCGCCCAGTTGGCCCATGCGGCGGTTGGCGGCGAGGTCCTCGTCCTGGATACTCTGCGCTTCCTGCGCCAGCGCCCGCGCATCGGCACCCGCCTGCACCCGCGCGTGCATGCGGTCCAGTGCCCACATCAGGTTCACCGCGGTCGGGCGGGCGGCGCGAAGCTCGGCGAGCGCCGAGTCCAGATCATCGCCACGGCGGGCCGCCAGCACCACGCCCCACGCGGCGGCAATGCCGATCGCGGGTGCACCGCGCACCACCAGGTCGCGGATCGCCTGTACGACATCATCAACGGTGCGGCAATCCAGCCAGACTTCCTCGTGCGGCAACCTGCGCTGATCCAGCAGCCGCAGGTGATCGCCGCGCCATTGCACCGCGCGGATGGTGTCGCGCGCGCTCCCGCTTTCCACCGCTGCTTGAGGCATTGCCACGATGTTCAAACTTCCCGGTTCGAGGGCGCCAGCCTAGCACGCTGCCCTGCTGTCGTAGGAGCGAGCCTGCTTGCGACATTGCCTGCAAGATCGCTCCTGCAAATCAATCCTCCTGCGGCACCAGCAGCCACAGAATGATGTAGACGAGCGTGCCGGGGAAGGCTGCGGAGAAGATCGAGACGAGCACGTAGATCACGCGCAGCAGGCCCGAATCCATGCCGAAATAATCGGCCAGGCCGCCGACCACACCGGCGATCATGCGGTCTCGGCGGGAACGGCGAAGCGGTGGATGCGTGCTCATCTCGTTGCTCCTCTGCTCCGACACTCTAGCCCATCACTTCGTCCGCTCGGCCAACCACTGATGAATCGCCGGCGGCACCTCGCGCTGCGCGCGGCCGGAGACATAGATGCCGATGTGCCCGCCCTTGAACGCGAGCTGGGTGTAATCCTTCGTGCCCACGTGCTCACCCAGCGGGCGGGAAGCGGATGGCGGCACCAGATGGTCCTGCTCGGCGAAGATGTTGAGCACGGGGATCGTGATGTTCTTCAGGCTCACCGGCTTGCCGCCGATCTCGAGCCCGCCCTTCACCAGCTTGTTGCCCTGGTAGAAATCTCGGATGAATTCGCGGAACGCTTCGCCGGCCTGGTCGGGCGAGTCGAATATCCACTTCTCCATGCGCAGGAAGTTTTCCAGTTCCGTCTTGTTGTCGAGGATGTCCAGCATCGCGACGTACTTCTGCTGGTTCAGGCGCACCGGCTTCAAGGTGAGGTAGCACCAGTTCATCAGGTCCGCCGGCACGTTGCCGAGCGTATCCACGAACAGGTCCACGTCCATGCCGCGCGTCCAGTGCGACAGCATGTTGTCGGGGGTGTGGAAATCCACCGGCGTGACCATCGTGATCAGGTTCTGCAGCTTGTCCTGGTGCAGCGCGGTGAAGCACAGCGAGAACGCGCCGCCCTGGCAGATGCCAAGCAGGTTGATCTTCTTGACGCCCGCATGCTTCGCCACCGCGTCCACGCAACGGCGGAGATAGCCGTTGATGTAGTCGTCCAGGGTCAGCCAGCGGTCGGCGCCGTCGGGATAGCCCCAGTCAATCAGGTACACGTCCTCACCGAGCGCAAGCAGGTTCTTGACCAGCGAGCGGTCGTCCTGCAAGTCCACCATGTACGGCCGGTTCACCAGTGCATAGCAGATCAGGATCGGCGCCTTCGCGGTCGGTTTGCCCTTGCCCTTGTAGCGGTAGACGACGACCTTGTCCTCGCTGTGGATCGCTTCCTTTTCGGTCGCGCCGTAATCCACGTCGTCGACTTCGCGCAGCGTGCGCACGCTGGCGGAGAGTTTCTGCTGCGCACGCAGCGCCTCGTCGAGCGCGCGGGTCGGATCAATGCGGATCGGTTCCATGAGGATCAGCCCTTGTTCGACTTGGTGGCGCGTTTCGCAGGCGCCTTCTTCTCGCCGGTCGCCTTCTTCAGCTTTTCGACTTCCGCACGCAATGCCGCGACCTCGGCGGCCAGATCCGGGGCGGCTTCGGCCTGTCGTTTCAGCTCGCGGCGCGTCTCGTGCAGGCGCTTGCCGATGCTGTCTATTTCCGTGCGCGTGGGCATCCCAAGGTCAATCGCGACGCGCTCTACTTCCTGCTGCACGTGCTGGCGAACGCGCATCTGCGCGTTCACCAGCGCGCCGTAGACCTCGCGGAATTCCGGCGACAGCGCAACCTCGGCATAGGCTTCCTCGGCCGCGTCCACCCACAGGTCGTAGAGCGCGCGCACCGACTCGACCTGCCGCCCGGGTTCGTCGCGCTCGGCCAGCTTGTCCTCGAATACTTCGAAGCCGCGCCGGCTGGCGCGCGCGATCAGCGCGTTGTAGCGGTTGGTCTGGTCCTGGTAGTCCAGCATCGCCTGCGCGAGCTTCTGGTAATGCTCCTGGTGCTCGCGAAGGTAACCGAAGGCAGGCATGCCGAGCATGCCGCGCAGTTCCTGCGTGAACGGCGCGACGGCCTCCATCATCTGCTCGAACCCCTTCGCGCCCTGCCCCGCGATCTCGCGCAACGCGCGTGCAAGCGGGTTGTCGAACAGGGCCGCATCCGCCCCGGGGAAATTGAAGGATTCGCGCAATGTGTCGGCCCAGGCCTGCGCATCCAGCTTGCCGGCCTCGCCCACGCCTTTTTCGGCCAGCGATTGCAGCAGCGCGAAATAGGACTTGGCGCCGGCGAGCATCCGCTCGACCACCTCGTTCTGCGAAGGCTGCTGCGCGAACAGGCGCGACCACTGCTGCAAGCCTTCCTGCCAGGGCGTCTGCGCGGACTGCCCGGCGGCAGCCGTCGCGCCTTCGAATGCCTTGCGCGTGGCGTCGTTCCACGCACTCCAGTAGCGCTGCGACATCGCCTGCCAGTCGTTGAATGCGCGCGTGCTGTCCGAACCCTTCGCCATGCCGGTTCCTTGAAAAAGCCGCTGTTTGATCTTCGCGATCGGGAAGATCGCATGCTAGAGCACGTATTGTTGCGCCGCAACAATGATCCGGAGGAATGCGAGCCATCAGCCTCCGCGCGAACGCCGCCGCAGCCGCCGATCATTGAGCCAGCGACGGATGCGCAGGACGGCCATGCGAATGGGCCTGCGCAGGATCGGCAGGTCGAGCGAAAGCAGCAGCAGTCCCGGAACCAGCATCCAAAGACCGAATACCGGCAGGAAGCTCAGCAGCCCGGCCAGTACCAGCAGCAGGCCGACCGGCACCCGGATCCAGCGCGAGGATGGTTTGCGCAGCCATTGCAACGCGCCGACGGCCCAGCCGGGCAGATGGCGCTGCAAGCCGTCCAGGTACAAATCCAGTCGCCGCTTGTTGTGATCCATGGCGAGCTCCGGTCGGGGCATCATGACTTGCCATGCATGAACGTCCGGCCGAACGCGGCGATGCCGCAGTATTGGCGCATGCGGTGCCGGCCAGGAGTATCGGAAGACGATGCGGCCCTGGCGGATTCAGCGCAGCCCCGCGTTGATCTTGTCCAGCGCGGCCGAGCCGGGGCACAGCTCGCGCTCGCCCAGGGTGTTGAAAGCGACCGACGCGGTACCGAGGTGCGCGTGCAGGTCGGGTGCTTCCGGATCCACGTACAGCAGCCCGGTGACGACTTCGCCGCGTGCTTCGCATCGGTGCAGGTAGTTCATGGCGGCCACGCGATCGCCGGCCTCGTAGCCGGACGGCAGCTTGCGCAGCCGCAGCACGCTGCCGTCGTGCTGGTGCACCTCGGTCACCTCGCCCGGCGCGTAGTCCACGGTGATTTCCGCGCAGGCCGGGACGAAGTCCAGACGATTCAACGCGTGGTTGTGCTCGCGCACGTATTCGTAGGATTTGGTGCTGCCGGGATGGTTGTTGAACGCGACGCAGGGGCTGATCACGTCCACGAATGCCGCGCCTTTGTGGCTCATCGCGGCCTTCAGCAGCGGCACCAGTTGCGCCTTGTCGCCGGAGAATCCGCGCGCGACGAAACTCGCGCCCAGCTGCAGCGCCAGTCCGACCATGTCCACCGGCGCATCGGTGTTGACCGCGCCCTTCTTCGATTTGGAACCCTGGTCGGCTGTGGCGGAGAACTGGCCCTTGGTCAGGCCGTACACGCCGTTGTTCTCGACGATGTAGACCATGTCCACGCCGCGCCGGATCGCGTGCACGAACTGGCCGATGCCGATGGATGCGGAATCGCCGTCGCCGGATACACCCAGGTACAGCAACTCGCGATTGGCCAGGTTCGCGCCCGTCAGCACCGAGGGCATGCGCCCGTGCACGGTGTTGAAGCCGTGCGAGGCGGAGAGGAAATAGGTTGGCGTCTTGGAGCTGCAGCCGATGCCGGACAGCTTGGCCACCCGGTGCGGCTCGATGTCCAGCTCCCAGCAGGCCTGGATGATCGCCGCGGAAATGGAATCGTGCCCGCAGCCCGCGCACAGCGTGGATACCGCGCCTTCGTAATCGCGGCGCGTGTAGCCGACGCGGTTCTTCGTCAGCGAGGGGTGGTGCAGCTTGGGTTTGGCGAGATAGGTCATGTTGGACGATCGCTTAAAGCCCCTCTCCCTCGGGAGAGGGGTTGGGGTTCGGGACGTATGTCATGTCGGAACTCGCCTCCATGTTGCCAATCGCGAAGTGCCGAACCTTCATCCGGCGCTTCGCGCCACCATGGAGCTCCTGGCCATGGATGGCGGTTCTCCCGGAGGGAGAAGGAACAGCTATGCCACCTTGTCATCCCTGAGTGGTAGCACGTTCTCCGCGCGCATATGCTTGCCGATCGCGGATGCAATGAAACGCGCGGTGATCGGCGTGCCGTCGTAGTGCAGGACCGGGACCAGCCGCTTCGGATCGAGGTCGAACTGTTCGATAAGCAAGGTGCGCAATTGCGCATCGCGGTTCTGCTCGACCACGAACACCGAATCGTGCGCCAGGACAAAGTCGCGGATCGAATCGGCAAACGGATAAGCCCG
>DASVDY010000008.1:0-8809 GCA_036380855.1 Rhodanobacteraceae bacterium | reverse complement strand
TCCACCACCAGCAGCCGTTCCAGCTTGCTGTTGGCCTGCCGCACCTGCCACAGCGCGAACAGCTCGCGGCCCTTGTGGAACAGCGGAGTTTCCGGAGAGTTCAAATACTTGGGTGATTGCTCGGAGCTCAATACCCGGCCGCCGAAGGCGATCACGCGCCCGCGCCGGTCCAGGATCGGGAACATCAGCCGTTCGCGGAAGCGGTCGTATTTGTTGCCCCGCTCGCCGCTGGACAACATGCCGGCCTGGTCCAGCAATTTCAGGCGATGCTCGTTGGTGCCGAGCGCGCGCTTCACGCCATCCCAGCCGCCCGGTGCCCAGCCGATCCGGAAACGCGCGATGGTCTCGGCGTCCAGCCCGCGCCTGTCGCAGTACGTGCGCGCGGGCTCGCTCTTCCCAAGTTCCTTCTGATAGAAACTCGCCGTCGCATCCAGCAGCGCGTAGAGATCGGTCTTGTCCTCGCGCGGACGATCGTCGCCGCCCTCGTGCGGGACCTTGAGGCCGACCGACTGCGCCAGTTCCTCCACGGCATCCGGGAATTCCAGCCGCTCGTAATCCATCAGGAACTTGATGGCGCTGCCGTGCGCGCCGCAGCCGAAGCAGTGGAAGAACTGCTTGGTCGGGCTGACGTAGAACGAGGGCGAGCGCTCGTCGTGGAACGGACAGCGCGCGGTCCACTCACGCCCGGCTTTCTTCAACGGCACGCGCCGCTCGATCACCTCCACGATATCAACGCGGGCGAGCAGTTCGTCTATGAAGCGTTCGGGGATGCGGCCGGGCATGGCCGGCTAGTGTGCCACGCCCGGCCCCGTTGCATCCGGCCTACGTCGCCAGGTGGAAAACGCCCACGATGGCCAGGACCACGATGATGAACAGGATCAGGAAGACCACGAACAGGATCTTCGCGATCGTGGCGGCAACGCCGCTGATGCGGGTGAACCCCAGGCCGCCCGCAATCAGGGCGATGATGGCGCAGATGACGGCCCACCACAGCAGATGACCCATGACACGCTCCTTGTCGGACGCGCCGGCTGGACGCACCCTGATTGTGAGCTGCCGGCGTGTAGGACGCGTGTTTGCGGGTCAGGCCGGGCGCCGCCGCTCGGGCAATCGGGTGTGCGCAGGCGGCGTGCGGTCGAGGAAGCCCAGCCCGTGGCAAAACGGCATCACGTGCACACCCCTGGCGCGCTGCTCGTCGCGGATCGAATCGCGCAGCGCGACCATCCGGGTCCAGTGCACCTTCGGCCGGTAGTGGTGCTCGGCGTGGAAGCCGTTGTAGAGCCAGGTCCAGTTATAGAACCTGTTGTAGGTGGATACGCCCCAGGCGATCGGCTGGTCCGGGTCGCCCTTGTAGTGCTCGTAGTAGCCGTTCAGGGACGACAGCGAATGGCCGAGGTAATAGAACGGCACCAGCACCAGGAATGCGCGCCAGTCGTAAATCAGGCAGGCGAGGTAGATCGCCACCACGGTCGCTATCTCGATGCGGATCCAGCGCGCGAGCTGCGGGTGCTTCGCCTTCAGGCGCGTGTAGCACTCGCCGATGTCGTCGCGGAAATACGAGTAGAACGTGTACGTCCACGGGCTTTCCGGCTTGCCGTCCCTGCCGTGGCGGTAGATCGAGAGCGGATCGATCGTGGTGCCGTTGGCGCCGATGCGATCCATGTTGCCCACGTGGTGGCGCAGGTGCACGTGCTTGTAGAACTCCTGGCTGAAGCCGATCGAGAGCGAAAACAGGAAACTGTAGAACCGGTTGAGCGGTTCCCACGCGAAGAACGGGTTGTGGATGAAATTGTGGCTGGTCGAGTTGATCGCCCAGGAGATCGAAATGGAATACAGCAGCGCGCACGGGATCCACACCGCCCACGGCGTGCGATGGAACCCGAAGAACAGCCAGGCGACGAACGCGGCGTGGCCCAGCACCATCAGCATCGGGATCGCGTCCCATGCGGTCCATGCGAAGAAACGGCGTTGCGATCGGGTGGCGGTGGTGGTGTTCATGAGGGAGGCGATCGCGCAGCAAGGAGCGGTACCGGATGCCGCGCCAGTCTATCGCCTGGCGGCGCCGCGGGGGTAAAGATTCCATGGGCGGCTTTCGGCGGGCTTTCGGCCATCCGCGCATCCAGCCGCTACACTCGCGCGGTCATGACGTTCCGAGCCTTCGTTCGCCGCGCGCAGCCCATCGTGCTTTCGGGCTTGCTGGCCGCATGTGCCAGCGTGCCGGTACCGCCGCTGCCGCAAGGCGATCTGCCGGCGGGCTGGCGCAATGCACCGCAAACGCAGGTGCCGGCGCCGGACCTGCACGGCTGGTGGAAGGCGTTCGGCGATCGGCAACTGGACGCGCTGGTGGAGCAGGCGCTGGACGACAATCTGGACGTGCGGCAGGCGAGGTTGCACCTGCGCGCCGCGCGCGAGCTGGAAGGCGTTTCCGGGGATGCCTACAAACCGCAACTCGCTTTCCGCACCTTGTCAACGCCGAACCCGGAAGCGACCGCGAATTATTTCCAGGCCGGATTCGATGCCGAATGGGAACTGGGCCTGTTCGGACGCGCGCAGGCGAACGCCCGGGTGGCGAAGGCGGACGCCGATAGCGCGGCCGCCGAACTGCAAACCGCGCGCGTATCGCTGGTGGCCGAAGTCGCACGCGCGTACCTGCAACTGCGCGGCGCGCAGGCGCAGGAAAAGGCCCTGCAGGACATCGCCGATGCTTCACAACGCAGGCTGCATCTGACGCAAGTGCGCGAGCGCTTGCGCCTGGCCTCGCGAATGGAGGTCGAGCGCACGCTGGCCGGGAACGCGCAGGCGCAGGCGGCGCTTGCCGAGCCGC
This sequence comes from Rhodanobacteraceae bacterium, assembly GCA_036380855.1. Lineage (GTDB taxonomy): Bacteria > Pseudomonadota > Gammaproteobacteria > Xanthomonadales > Rhodanobacteraceae > 66-474. The sequence continues at coordinate 5,985 of DASVDY010000008.1, read as the reverse complement.
GCGCGCAGATCGCCCGGTATGCGCAGGCACTCGCGTTGTTGCTGGGACGCAGTGAGCCGCCATCCGGTGTTCTCGAACCGCGGCCGCTACCCAAGCTTGCCGAAGCCGGCATGGACAGCTTGCCCGCCGACCTGCTGCGTACGCGCCCGGAAATCGCGCGCGCCCAGGCGCAGGTGCTGAAGGCGGCGGGCGAACTGGGCATCGCGCACGCGGATCGCTTCCCGCGCATCGGCCTGGGTGGCGCGATCACCTGGGCCACGCGCATCAGCGGCGTGAACCTCGGCGGCACCCACAATACCTCCGGTATCGGCCCGGTGATCGACATCCCGCTGTTCGACTGGGGCATGCGCGCGGCGGCCGAGCGCGCGCGCGGCGACGAGTTGAAGGCGGCATTGCTCGGCTACCGGCAGGCCGTGCTGCAGGGCGCGACGGAAGTGGAAACCGCGCTGGCGGGGCTGCACCAGGCGCAGATCGGCGCGCAACAGGCGGCCGCTGCCGCAAAGGCGCTGCAACATAGCGCGCTGTTGAGCAAGAAGTTGCGCAAGCTCGGCCAGGCCGATGACCTGGACGTGGCGGATGCCGTGATCGCGGCCGCCAGGGCGCAGGAAGACGCCGGGCAGGCGCGCGAGCGCGAAGGCATCGCGTTCATCGCGCTGTACAAGGCGTTGGGCGGGGCTCCGCTGCCGGATGGAACCTCTGAATAACCTGCTGCGCTCGGCATCTTGCGCGCCGGCGAGCTGGTGCTCGGATCAGGCCCGGTACATGGATGTACCGCTTGGGGGCCAAGGAATCCTCATGTATTGACATATACACTCCGGTTCCTGCGCTCCGGCGACGCGCAACCACGGAGCCTTTTTGCCATGGATGGCGGCTTCGCTCGCGACGGTTCTTCAGAGGTTCCAAGGCAATGATCAAATGATTGCACTTGCCCGCAAAACCCTGATCCACGAGTGGCGACGGTTCCTGCCCTCGGCGCTTGCGGTCGCTTTCTCCGGGTTGCTTCTGCTGATGCAGGCCGCGCTGGTGTTCGGCATTTTTGGCTCGGCCGCGGTGTACATCAACGCGTCCACCGCCGATCTGTGGGCGGGCTATCCCGGCACGCAGAGCATCGAGCTCGGCCGTCCGATTCCGCCGCGCACCGAGGCGGATCTCCTCTCCGATCCCGCGGTGCAACGCGTCGAGCCGTTTGCGTGGGTGGATGGAGACTGGCGGGGACCTGCCGACAAGGGCGGCGTCTCGGTGTTCGTTTCCGGCATTGATCCGCGGCCCGACGGCATGATGTTCGCCAGGGTGCTGACGCCGCGCGAGCGTGCGCTGCTGGACGAGCCCGGCGGCGTGATCGTGGATGCGGCCGACCTCCCCAAGCTCGGCGTGCAGGTCGGCGCGCAGGCGTTGATCAACGGGCAACTGGTGCGCATCGTCGGCGTCGGCCACGGCTTGCGCGCACTGGGCGGCGTGAACGTGATTGCATCGCTCGACACCGCGCGCACGCTGGACAATGACACCGGCGGCAGCGAAGTCGCCTACTACGTGGCGCAGCTCAAGCCCGGCGCCGATCCCGGCGCGGTCGCGGCGCGGCTGAACGCCGTGGCACCGCGCCACAGCTACGCAGCATGGACGTCCGCGGATTTCGCACGCCGCGCGGTGCTGTACTGGATGTTCGAGACCGGCGCGGGCCTGGGCGTGATGTTCCTGGCCGCGGTGGTGTTCGCGGTGGGCGCGGTGATCACCAGCCAGACCTTGATGGCCGCCGTCGCGGGCTCGGTGCGCGAATACGCGACCTTGCATGCCCTGGGCGTGGGATTCGGTTCGTTGCGCGCGGTGGTGCTGGAGCAGGCCGCGTGGATCGGCCTGTTCGGCCTGATCGTCGGCGGCGCGTTCAGCGCGATCCTGATCGCGGCGGCGCGCGGGCAGGACGTGCCCGTGCAACTCGGCGTCGGCACGTCGCTGGTGTGCGCCGCGCTGGTCATGGCGATCGCGCTGGTGTCGGGTCTTGCCTCCCTGCGCGCGTTGCGGCGCGCCGATCCCGCGCTGCTGTTGCGGTGAACGCGATGGCGCACGCACTGATTGCCAACGATCTGCGGATGGGTTTCAGCAGCGGCAGGTTGCGCACGGAAATCCTGCGTGGCCTGTCGCTGGAGATTGATGCCGGGCAGCTCACATTGATCGCCGGTCCTTCGGGCTGCGGAAAAAGCACCCTGCTGTCCATCCTGTCGGGCTTGCAAAGGCCCGACGCAGGGCGCGTGGTCGCGCTGGGCGAGGATCTTTGGCGCAGCGACAAACGTGCGCTGGATCGCTTCCGCCTTCAGCACACCGGCTTCGTGTTCCAGGGCTTCAACCTGTTTCCGGCGCTGACAGCGCTGGAACAGGTGATGCTGCCGTTGGGCTACCTTGGCGTCGGCGATGCGCAAGCGGCGGAGCGCGCGCGCGTTGCGCTCGAGGAAGTCGGGCTGGGCCCGCGCATGCATCTGCGCCCCGCGGAATTGTCCGGCGGCGAGAAGCAGCGCGTGGCGATCGCGCGCGCACTGGTCAAGCAGCCGCAGCTCTTGTTTGCCGACGAGCCGACCAGCGCGCTGGACGCGGCCAACGGCCAGATCGTGATAGACACGCTGCGCCGGATCGCGCACACGCACGGCACGACCGTGCTGTGCGTCAGCCACGATCCGCGACTGGTGACGCACGCCGATCGCGTGCTGGAGATGGAAGACGGGGCGATACTCAGCGACCGGCGAATGGCAGCCCCGGCGAAAATGGAAAGCGAGGAGCATCCATGAGCGTTGACCGCAAGAGCAAGGCGCTGGGCCCGGCTTTCGGCACGATGATGGCCTTGCTCGTTCTGCCTGCGATACCGGGCTGCACGAGCAGCGGCCGACCCGCTTCGGCAAATGACACGGCCGCCGGTGCGGCGCAATCTCAATACGTTGCGATCGCGCGAGGCCGCGTGGACGTGGAAGGCGGGCTGGCGCGGGTGGTCGCGCAGCGCGATGGCGTGGTCAGCGCCGTGGACGTGCAGCAGGGGGACGCGGTCAAGGCCGGCCAGGCGTTGGCGCAACTGGATCCTCGCGCCGCGAAGATCGAACTCGACACCGCCCGGGCGCAGGTCGAACAGGCGCGCGCGCAACTGGCGCAACTGGAGGTCAAGCTGAAAGAGGCGAAGCAGCGAGCCCCGCGTATCGCCGAAGCGGCGAAAGCGGGCGCCGCCAGCGGCGATGCCGCCGACGAGGCGCGCAACGAGGTGGCATCGCTGCATGCGCAAGCCGATGCGGCGAAAGCCGCGCTGGATGCCGCGCAACAACACGTCGCCGCTGCGCAACTGGACGTGGAGGCGCGCACGCTGCGCGCGCCGGTGGCCGGACGGATCGTGCAGCGCGATGCGCAGATCGGACAGGCGGTGTCGGCGCAATCTGGTGCCGCGCTGTTCACGATCCTGCCGGATCGTCCGCGCATCGTGCGCGCGGAAGTGGATGCCGACGACGCCGACAAGATCAAGCCGGGCATGCGCGCGCAGGTGGTGCGCGACACCGGCGATGGTCCTGTGTATCCGGCGAGGGTGCTGCGGGTCGGTGAAGTGCTCGGAGCGTCCACGCTGACCGAAGATCCGCTGGCTCGCGCGGCTTCGCGCGAAGTGGAGTGCGTGCTGCAACTGGAACCCGCCGGGTCCGTGCCGCCCTTGCGGATCGGCCAGCGCGTGCTGGTGAGGTTCCCCAGGTAGGAGCGGCCCGCGCGCGACCGCGGCGTCCCCACATGCGGCCGCGGGTTGCGGCAAGCGGCGTCCACATGGGCCCCGGCAAAAGGCGAACCACGTAAGCATCCCGAAAGCCTTTCGGGTCTACACTTCGCGGCAACCAAGCGGAATCCGCAATGGGCAAGTGGAACATCCTCTGCGACTTCGACGGCACCATCGCCATCGAGGACGCCACCGATTCGCTGCTGGATCGCTTCGCGCATCCGGATTGGCTGAAGCTGGAGCGCGAATGGCGCGAGGGCCGGATCGGTTCGGCCGAGTGCATGGCCGGGCAGGTCGCGTTGCTGGATGCTTCGCGCGACGAAATTGACGCGCACCTCGCCACGTTGCGCATCGATCCGGCGTTCCCGGCCTTCGTGGATGCCGTGATCGAGGCGGGACTCGTCCTGCGCGTGGTCAGCGACGGCCTCGATTACGCGATCAAGGCCATCCTGCGCCGCTACGGCCTGGCCGGGCTGCCGGTACAGGCCAATCGCCTGGTGCAGACGGGCCCGCGTTCGTGGAAGCTGGAAACGCCGTTCGCCGATGCGAATTGCCGGATCGCCAGCGGCCATTGCAAGTGCGTCGGCGCGGTGCGCGCGCACAACAAGCATCGTCGCGTGCTGCTGGTCGGCGACGGCGCTTCGGATTTCTGCGCGGCCGGCGAGGCGGATTTCGTGTTCGCCAAGCACCGGCTGATCGAGCACTGCCGCCACGCCGACATCCCGCACGTGTCCATCGTCGGTTTTGCCGATGCGATCGGATTGCTGCCTGCATTGCTGGCCGGCAAGCTGCACACGCCGCGGCGCGTGCTTGCTCCCGAAACCGCCGCCTGATCTTTCCCCGGACCAACCATGAATGCCCTGATCCAATCCGCCGAACCCGACGCGCAACTTGTTTCGGGCAAGGACACGCAAGGCAGCGCGAAATTGTTCGACGCCGCGTGCCGGACCATCCCCGGCGGCGTCAACAGCACCGCGCGCGCGACCTGGTCGGGCTGGACGCCGTATCCGTTGTTCGTGCAGGGCGGCGAAGGTTCGCGCCTCACCGACGTGGACGGCAACGAATACATTGATTACCTGCTGGGGCTCGGGCCGATGCTGCTGGGCCACCGGCCGCCGCGCGTCACGCAGGCCGTGGTGGATTTCATCCAGCAGCGCGGCACCGTGTTCGCGCTGCCGACCGCCGACGAAGCGCGGCTCGCGGAAAAGATCATCGCGGCGGTGCCGGGCGTGGAGCAGGTACGCCTTTGCAATACCGGCACCGAAGCGGTGCTGTATGCGACGCGCCTGGCGCGCGCGTTCACCGGCCGGCCGAAGATCATCCGTTTCGAAGGCATGTACCACGGTTTTTCGGACCAGGTGTACTGGAGCAAGCACCCGGACATCGCCAAGGCCGGCCCGGACGATCATCCGACGCCGGTGCCGCAGGGGCCGGGACTGCCGCGCGGCGTGGAAGCCAACCTCATCATCCTGCCGTGGAACGACGCGGACGTGCTGGCCGACGTGATTGCGCGCGAAGGCGATTCGATCGCCGCGGTGATCACCGAACCGGTCATGTGCAACACCGGCTGCATCCTGCCCAGACCCGGTTACCTCGAAGCCATGCGCGAGCTGACGACGCGCCACGGCATCGTGCTGCTGTTCGACGAAGTGATCACCGGCTTCCGGCTGGGTCTCGGTGGCGCGCAGGCGCGCCTCGGCGTCACGCCCGACCTTTCGGTATTCGCCAAGGGTCTCGGCGGCGGCTTCCCGGTCGCGGCCTGCGGCGGGCGCGCCGACATCATGGCGCTGGTCGCCAACGGCACGGTTTCAATGGCGGGCACCTACGCCGCGAACGGCATCGCCATCGCCGCGGCGAATGCGGCGCTGGACGAGCTCGCGACGCCGGGCCTGTTCGCAAGACTCGATGCGATTTCCGACGAATTGCGGATCGGGCTGGGCAAGGTGCTGGACGATGCGGGATTACCCGCCTATGTCGTGGGCCTGGGCCCGCTGATGCAGGTGTGGTTCGCGCGCGAGGACATCCACAACTATCGCGATGCCGAGCGCCACGCCGACCAGCAGATGTTCCGCCAATGGTGGGCAGGCATGCTGGCGCGTGGCGTGCTGTTCCACCCGGGCGCCTACGAAAACCTGTTCGTCTCGACGGCGCACACCCGGGCCGACGTGGCGCAGACGCTCGCGGCGGCGGAACAGGTGGCCACGGAAATCGCGCGCTCGCTCTGAACGCGCGCGTGCTCGCACGCGCTCATGGATTGC
>DASVDY010000007.1:0-5968 GCA_036380855.1 Rhodanobacteraceae bacterium | reverse complement strand
ACGTCGGCTCCGGCGCTGCGGGCATTCCGCTGAAATCCATCGCCGTGCTGCCGCTGCTGAACGAGAGCGGCGATGCCTCCCAGGATTATTTTTCCGACGGCTTGTCGGAAGAACTGATTTCCGCGCTGGGCCAGGTGCACGCGCTGAAGGTGATCGGCCGCAATTCCTCGTTCCAGTTTCGGGGTCGTGCGCAGGACGACACGGCCGGCATCGGCGCCAAGCTCGGCGTGGCGACGCTGCTGGAAGGCACGGTGCGCAAACAGGGCAACGAGGTGCGCATCGTCGCGTCGCTGATCAAGGCGTCCGACGGTTCGCAATTATGGTCGCAGACTTACGAGCGGCAATTGAAAGATGTGTTCGCGGTGCAATCGGATATTGCGACTTCGGTGGCCACTGCGTTGAAGGCCAACGTGTTCGGCGCAGCGGTCCAGGCGACCGACAAGCCGCCGAGCGGCAACCTGGCGGCCTACGACGCGATGCTGCGGGGGCGCTACTACGCCGACCGCCGCACGCGCGCGGACTACCTCAAGGCGGTGGGTTACTATGAGAAGGCGATCAAGCTCGATCCGGATTACGTGCTGGCTTACGCGCGGCTGGCAATTGCCGAGCAGTGGTTCAATGATTGGGAAGCGACGACCGAAGAACGCAAGATCGCCAGCGCGCAGGCGCGCCGGAACGCGCGGAAGGCGGTGCAACTGGCGCCCGATTCGGCGCTGTCACTGGGTGCACTTGGCATCAACCAGGCTTGGTCCGATTTCGATTATCCCGCGGCCGAAGCGACCTTGAAGAAGGCTGTCGCGCTCGATCCGTCCAATGCCGAGACGCTGTATCAGCTCGCCGATGTCACGGCGAGCATGGGCAGAACGCAAGAAGCCATCGCAATGATGCGCAAGGCCTTGACGCTGGAGCCGCTGAACGCGTCGTTCCACTTCTACACCGGGACGTTCCTGCTCGCGCTGGGCAAATACGCCGAAGCACAGAGGGAGACCGAACACGCAATCGAACTGCAACCCGGGGCCGACGGCTTCAGCTCGCAACTTGCTTTCGCGCTGATGGGACAAGGCCAGATGGACCGGGCCATCACCGCGGCCAACGCGGACCCGGACGAGGCCGACCGCCTGCAGGCGCTCGCCGTCATCTGGTATGCGCGCGGCGACAAGCCGAAGGCGCAGCAAGCGCTGGATGAGATGATCCGCGACGTCGGCAAGGTCGCGCCGGGGCTCATCGCCGAGGTTTACGCATACAAGGGGGATCTGGATCAGGCATTCACCTGGCTGGATCGTGCAGTGCAGGCGCGCGATCCGACCGCTGTCACCATTTACGAGGCGCCCATGGACTTGACGGCGCTGCATGAGGATCCGCGCTTCGCTGCATTCTGCAGGAAGATCGGGCTGCCGACACCTGCCGAGGTCGCCGCGCAACGTGCGGCTTCCGGGACATTTTCCGCAACGGCGTCCACGCAATGAACGAGACCGCGACAGGGTTCCTGGCACGCCTCAGGCAACGCAAGCTGGTGCAATGGGCGCTGGCTTATGTCGCGTTTGCGTTCGCGCTGATCCAGGTGCTGGATGTCGTTGCACAGCGCTTCGGCTGGCCGGACCAGCTCGAACGCATTTTGATCCTCGCGCTCGCAATCGGCTTTGTCGTTGTACTGGTGCTGGCCTGGTACCACGGCGAGCGCGGTGCGCAGCGCGTCAGCAGCACGGAAATCGTGATCCTGGCGTTGCTGTTGGCCATCGGCGGAGGATTGTTGTGGCGCTACGAGCGCATGCAACCGTCCACAAACAGCCCCATTGCAGCGCAGCCGAATCCGGTGGCGACAACCACGAATGTGCTGGCACGAGCCGTTCCGATTCCCGCCAAATCGGTCGCCGTGTTGCCGCTCAGCAACGAGAGCGGCGAAAAGGATCAGCAGTATTTTTCAGACGGACTCTCCGAAGACCTGATCACCGCGTTGTCGCAGTTCGCGGGTTTGAAAGTCATCAACCGCGACTCCTCATTCCGGTTCCGCGACAGCAAGGACAGCGTGCAGGCGATTGGCGAGAAGCTCGGCGTGGCGCATCTGCTGGAAGGCAGCGTGCAGAAACTGGGTGATGAGGTACGGGTGAGCGCGGAACTGGTGAATTGCGCCGACGGCAGTACCTTATGGTCGCAGCATTACGATCGGCCGTACAAGGACCTGTTCGCGCTGCAGGACGACATCAGCAAATCGGTCGCTGCCGCTCTGAAAACGAAGCTGCTCGACGTAGGCGGCGCGGTGGTGCAAAACGATCGGCCGCCCGGCGGCAATCTCGCCGCCTACAACGCGTTCCTGCAAGGCGAGTTCCATGCGCACCGTGAGACCGAAGCCGACCAGCGCAAGGCGATCGATTACTTCACGGACGCGACGCGCATTGATCCCGATTACGCGGCGGCGTGGGCGGCGCTCGGGGGTACACGGGGGAACTTGGCGGGCAATTACGTGGGTGGCTCGGAAGCCGCACAGGCTTGGAAAGAAGCGCGGGCCGCCGTGAACCATGCTTTGCGCCTCGATGCCAATCTGGCATCGGCCCATGCGGCGTATACCTTCATCCTGTTTTCGGCGGACCACGACTGGAAGCAGGCCGCGGCGGAGGCGCAGCGTGCCCATCAACTCGCGCCAGATAAAGGATATTTGACGCTGGCCATGGTGCAGGGAGCACTCGGCAACGCACAACAGGCCGTCGATCTGCTCCGGCACGGGCTGTCCACCGATCCGTTGTGCGCAGCCTGTTACGACTATCTCGCCCGCTTCCTGCCCGCACTGGGCGAGTTCGATGAAGCCGCGCGGGCGGTTCGCAAGGCGCTTGAAATAAATCCGGAGCGCTACTTCAGCCGCATGCAACTCACCTATGTGTATGCGATGCAGGGGAACGCGGCTGCGGCGCTTCAGGCCGCGCAGCCGGAACCGCCCGGCGTTTGGCGCGATGAGGCCCTCGCGATGGCTTTGCAGGTCGGCAGCGATCGTCCAGCTGCGGATACTGCCCTGCGGACCGCGATCGCCAAGGATTCCGGCGACGCCGCCTACCAGATCGCCGAGATTTACGCGCTGCGGCGCGACCCGGACAACATGTTCAAATGGCTGGAACGCGCCAGCCGGAACCGCGACCCCGGCATCCAGCTCTTGCTCACCGATCCGCCAGTACTGCGCTACAAGGATGACCCGCGCTTCGCGGCATTCTGCAAAGGGGTTGGATTGCCGACCGCCACCGATGCGAAGGCACTGCCGTGAGCGCCGCGGCGTCCTGCTCGTCATCTATGGACTCCTCCCCGGTTGCAAGCACTTTTTTGCAAGAACACGGAGGTTGCGTTCATCTATTCGGCCTGTGGGTGAGCCATGGGTTTGGACTCTGGCCTCGCATGGTGTCATCGCGTGTGGGGGCCAATCATTCCGACGGCCACATCCTCGGGCCTGATGACAAGTACGGCCTGTTCCCACACCCGGTGCGACCGGTGGTTCGTGCGTGAAGTGGCTGCAAACGCTGGATGGGTCCTCCGTGAAAGGGCGACGTGGCTTCAGGCACACGCCGGACGATAGGGTTGGCCGCTGTGGCACACGGCCCAGACGATGCGGGCGTTCTTGTTGGCCAAGGCGACCGTCGTGCGATTGTGGCCGGCGCGCGCCTGGAGGGCTTGCAGCCAGCGGCTGCGTGGATCGGTCTTGTGGGCGATGGTACGGAGCACGGATCGGGCACCATGTACCAGCAGATAGCGCAGGTATCCATTGCCGCGCTTGGTGATCGAACCGAGCCGGCGCTGGTCACCACTGGAGTGTTCGCGCGGCACCAACCCGAGGCTGGCCGCAAACTGGCGCGAACGGGTAAAGCGCGGCCCTTCATCCAGGCTGGCCGCGAGCGCCGTGGCCGTGATCGGCCCGATCCCTTCGATGGCTTGCAGACGCCGGCACAGCGGGTCTTGCCGCGCCAGCTCATGCAACCGGGCATCGACCTTGTCGATCTGGCCGTCCAGATGGGCCAAGTCTTCGCGTGCTTCGGCCAGCAGCGTGCGCAGCCGCCACGGCAAGCCGTTCCCGGCATCCTCCAACACCGCACAGACCTGCCGCCGGAACGGCCCGTTGCGCGCGGCGATCAGGATCCCGAACTCCCGCAGCATGCCGCGAATCTGGTTGACGGTGCGGGTACGGTCGCGGATCAGTCCCTCGCGCCGACGGTGTTCGGCCAGGATCGCCTGCTGCTCGGCGCTCTTCACTGGCACCGGCCTCACCTTGGGCCGCAACGACGCCTCGAAGATCGCATCGGCATCGTTGGCATCGGTCTTGTTGCCGATCAGCATCGCCTTGACGTGCTGCGGCGGCAACAACTTCACGCGCACCCCGCGGGCCTGCAATACCCGCCCCCAGTGGTGCGCCGAGCCGGTCGCCTCCAGCGCCACCCGCGTTCCCGCAGGCAACGCCTCGCACCACGACTGAAAGCGCGCCCGCGACAATCGCTGCTTGCTGACCCGCTGCCGTTGACGATCGTAGCCGTGCACCTGAAACACCTTGCTTGCCAAATCCACACTGAAAGTCGTAGCGTTCATCTCGGACTCCTCCTCTCTCACCCGCTGGAACTTCATCATTCCACCAGCATGGCACGCCTTGCGATGCCGATAGATAGAGGGGAGGAGTCCATGACCATCATTCCGGGTTCGCTCCTGCGGAGCGCCCCGGAATGACGAGTATTGGGATTCCCGCAATGGCTGAACTCCTCGCGCGCCTGAAGCAACGCAAGCTGGAGCAGTGGGCGCTGGCGTACATCGCGTTCGCATTCGCATTGTTACAGGGGATGGATGTCGTCGCCCATCAATTCGGATGGCCGGATGGGTGCAGGCACGCGCCGGAGCAGGGGGCGATTGCATTCGCCTGTCAATGAAGAGATGCCCATCGACTTTCCCCTGATGCTGCAAGACGGCGCATTGCCAAAGCCCACATGAGCGAATTGCCGAGCACACCGAATACGGCGAGTGGCGACCGCCTCGGCACCAGCGTCAACTTCGGCCACGCACTGATCACCTGACTGTCACAGTCAGCAAGCGCCACAAGGATCACGGGCCCAAGGTGTTCACGCTGATCGAATGACGGCTATCGGGGAAATTGAAGCTTCGACGTGACGGGCCGGTTAGGGCCGATCAGCGACAAGCGCTGTGCGACCCGTTCCAGCCGGTCGCGACCGTCGGCTTTCGGGTTGGCCAGTTCACGCCTGCGCGGACGTTCCTGGAACCGTCGACCACGTGACGTCGCGATCCAGCATCGCCGCAGTATCCCGCTACGCTTGCAGGGGCATCGTTGCCGCGCCCTCTGTTCTAGCCTACGGCTACGAATGTCGCGCTGCCTTCGTGCCTGGAACCCGTCCATGCCACAATGCCGTTGCGGAACGGGCATGGATGACGCGCTTCCGCTATCAGGCATGACGGTATGGCTAGCAGGGGATTCTGGCGTGAGCTGAAGCGCCGACACGTTTACCGCGTGGCGGCGGCGTATGCCCTTGTCGGCTGGCTGCTGATCCAAGTGGCGACACAAGTATTTCCGGTGTTCCACCTGCCGGACTGGATCGACCAGACGGTCGTGCTGCTGATCCTGCTCGGATTTCCGATTGCGCTGGTGCTGGCGTGGGCGTTCGACGCCACGCCGCAGGGCATCGTGCGCACCGATGCCTCCTCACTTGAGGGAGGCGCGGACGCGCAGCCGCGAGGACGATCGCAACGTGCCGGCATTGCGGTGGGCCTGACCGGCGTATTGATCGCGGTCGCCGCGGGCGCGGGCTGGTGGTACATGCAACATGGCAGAGACGTCGTCGCGCAGGAATCGCGAGCCATTGCGGACAAGCTGCAGGTGCAGTTGTCCGGTGGCAATGAAGCCACGCTGGTGGCGCAGAAGTCGGTCGACCCGCGCGCGCACGATTTCTATCTGCGCGGCTTGACGCTGCTGGCGGCGCGGTCGGTGGGCGAAGCG
>DASVDY010000006.1:0-2175 GCA_036380855.1 Rhodanobacteraceae bacterium | reverse complement strand
TACCACGCGCTGATTGCGCCGAACCTGGCGATGGACGTCAACGGCGAGTATCGCGGGCCGGATCACGGCGTGCATCACGCGGATGGCTTCACGTTCTATTCGACCTGGTCGCTGTGGGACGTGTACCGCGCCCAGCAGCCGCTGATGACGCTGATCCAGCCGCATCAACGCGTGGACGATTTCGTGCAGTCGCTGGTCGCCGCGCAACAGGCAAGCCCGTTCGGCATCCTGCCGGTGTGGGCGTACCAGGGTCTGGAAACCTGGTGCATGATCGGCTATCACGCGGTGCCGGTGATCGCGGATGCGTACATGAAGGGCATCCGCGGTTTCGACGCGGACGCGGCGCTGAAGGCGATGGTCGCCAGCGCGACTTATGCGCCGTATGGCGACCTGCGCGACTACATGCAACTCGGCTACGTGCCGGAGGACCGCGAGCCCGAATCGGTGTCGAAGACGCTCGAGTATGCCTTCGACGACTGGACCATCGCGCAGATGGCGAAGGCGATGGGCAAGGGCGACATCGCCGCGCGGTTCGACAAGCGCGCCGGCAACTGGCGCAACGTGTTCGATCCTTCAGCAAGTTTTGCAAGACCGAAATCGAGCGATGGCAAGTTCCGCGAGCCGTTCGACCCGGCGCGCGCGGGCGAGGGCAGCGGCTTCACCGAAGGCAACGCCTGGCAGTACTCGTGGTACGAGCCGCAGGATGTCGGCGGCTTGATTCGGGAACTCGGAGGCGACGACGGGCTCGTCGCGAAGCTCGACGAAGTCTTCGACGCGAAGATCGACCCGAAGGTGTTCGCGACACTCGAGGACGTGTCGGGCCTGATCGGCTGGTACGCGCACGGCAACGAGCCGAGCCACCACATCGCCTATCTCTACGACTACGCCGGCGCGCCGTGGAAGACGCAGCAGCGGCTGGCGCAGATCATGCGTTCGCAATACGCACCCACGCCTGCCGGGCTTGCCGGCAACGACGACCTCGGCCAGATGTCGGCGTGGTACATCTTCACCGCGCTCGGGTTCTATCCGGTGGCGCCGGCCAGCAACCAGTACGTGATCGGTCGGCCGTTTCTGCGTCGTGCCGTATTGCACCTGCCCAATGGAAAGACCTTCGCGATCGTCGCCGACCACCTGGACGATGCGCACCCCTATGTCGGCAGCGTGTCGCTGAACGGCAGGCCGCTTTCACGCGTGTGGATCGGCCACGACGAGATCATGGCCGGCGGCGAACTGCACTTCACGATGGCTGCCCGGCCGAATCGCGAATGGGGTACCAAGCCGCAGGATCGGCCGTATTCGATGAGCGCTTACCCCCACTGAACGATTCGCGATGGCCTCTTGCGCCGGGCGCGGCGGCGGGCGTGCGCCCGATGTTGACCTGGGTCAACAGGGCGCGGCGGCATCGTTTCGATACTGGCGTCCCACGGAACCGCCCGGTTCCCGAATCTCGCACGCGATCGCCGGCCGCGGCATCGCGTTTCCGGCTCATGCCTCCGTTCGAAGCGACCACCGAGCAGCCACACGCCACGCGGCGCTCCCGCAAGGGCGTCGTCTGGATCTCCGTCGTGGTCGTCTGCGTGATCCTGGCCATTGCCGCGGTGCTGCTGTATCGCGCGCGCATCGCGTCGCAATCCCCCGGCTATGTGACCGCGCCGGCGACGACGGGCCCGGTCAGCAAGACCGTGATCGCGACCGGCACGGTCAATCCGGTGCTGACCGTGATCGTCGGCTCGTACGTGTCGGGCGTGATCCAGTCCATTGCCTGCGATTTCAACACCCGCGTCGGCAATGGCCAGATCTGCGCGACGATTGATCCTCGCCCTTACCAGACCGCGGTGGATTCGGCCCGCGCGGAACTGGGCAACGCACAGGCGCAGAAGGTGAAGGACGAAGCCGCGCTCGCCTACGCCCGGGCGGCTTATGCGCGCGCGCAGTCGCTGGTGAAACCCGGCTACGTTTCGCGCGACATGCTGGACTCTGCGCGCAGCGCCTACCGCGCGGCAATCGCTCAAGTCGCGCTGGATTCCGCCACGATCACCAGCCGCGAGGCCGCGCTGAACGCCGCGATCGTCAACCTCGGTTACACCCGGATTGTTTCGCCGGTCAACGGCACGGTGGTGTCGTGCAACGTCACCATCGGCCAGACCGTCGCCGCCAGTTTCCAGACGCCGACGC
>DASVDY010000005.1:0-11800 GCA_036380855.1 Rhodanobacteraceae bacterium | reverse complement strand
CAGGATCGTGTCGAGGCCGAGGTCGGCGGCGCGGAATGCGGCGGTGTAGCCGCCGGGACCGGAACCGAGCACGCAGACCTCGCATTCGAAGTCGGGCTTGCGGCCGATGGACGAACTCCCTCCCCCGCTTGCGGGGGAGGGTTGGGCTGGGGGTGTCGCTTGCCGCGCATTTTCCGCTGTGCCGGTTTTGGAACCGCCCCCCTCCGCCTTCGGCATCTCCCCCCGCTGCGCGGGGGGAGAATTCTTTTCACGGAACGATTCTGCACCGGCTTCCACCACCGCGATCACGCTGCCTTCGGAAACGGTGTCGCCTTCCTTGACGCGCAGTTCCTTGAGGGTGCCCGCGTGGGACGCCGGCACTTCCATCGTGGCTTTCGCCGATTCCAGGGTCAGCAGGCTCTGGTCCTTTTCGACCTTGTCGCCGACCTTCACCAGCACCTCGATCACCGGCACGTCGGAGAAATCGCCGATCGCGGGCACCTTCAGTTCGATGGTTGCCATGGGCGCCCTCAGACCAGCAGCCGGCGCAGGTCGCCGAGCACGCGCGCGAGATACGCGGCGAAGCGCGCGGCATCCGCGCCGTCAATCACGCGGTGGTCGTAGGACAGCGACAGCGGCAGCATCAGGCGCGGTTCGAAGGCGCTGCCGTTCCACACCGGCTGCATGGATGAACGCGACACGCCCAGGATCGCCACTTCCGGCGCGTTGATGATCGGGGTGAACGCCGTGCCGCCGATGCCGCCCAGCGAGGAAATCGAGAAGCAGCCGCCGGACATGTCGTTGGGCGAGAGCTTCCTGTCGCGCGCCTTCTTCGAGATCTCGCCGAGTTCGGTCGCAAGTTCCAGCAGGCCCTTGCGGTCGCAGTCGCGGATCACCGGCACGACCAATCCATCGGGCGTGTCCACCGCGATGCCGACGTGGAAATATTTCTTCAGGACCAGCTTTTCGCCCGAGGCATCCAGCGAAGCGTTGAACTGGGGATATTGCTTCAGCGCCGCGACCACTGCCTTGATGAGGAACACCAGCGGCGTGATCTTCACGTCCTTGTTTTCAGCGCCGAGCTGTTTGCGGAACGCCTCCATGTCGGTGACGTCGGCCGACTCGTGCTGGGTGACGTGCGGGATCATCGCCCAGTTGCGGGCGAGGTTGGCGCCGGAAAGTTTCTTGATGCGCGAGAGCGGCTTCTCCTCGATCTCGCCGAATTTCGAGAAGTCCACCTGCGGCCAGGGCAGCAGGTTGAGTCCGCCGCCACCCGCCGCGGCCGCGCGTGACGGCGCGCCGCCACCGGCCATCACCGACTTCACGAACGCCTGCACGTCTTCCTTCGTGATGCGCCCGCCGCGCGCCGAGCCATGCACGCGCGCGATGTCCACGCCCAGCTCGCGCGCGAACGCACGCACCGCGGGGCTGGCATAGGGCACCTTGTCGGGCGCGACCGTGTCGGCGTCGAAGGGAACGGGCGGCGAGCGCGGTGGCGCCATGTCGCCCTGTGCGGCAGGCGCGGGCGCCGGCGCCTGCTTCTCCTGTTGCGGTGGAGCGGGGGCTGGCGCGGCGGCGGCCTTGCCCGGCGCCTCGGCTTTCTGTGCGGCAGGCTGTTCGGAAGCCGGCGCCGCGGCCGCTTTCGGCGAACCGCCCTCGCTTTCGATCAGCGCGATCACGCTACCGCGCGAAACGGTATCGTTCTCCTTGACCTTGACCTCGCGCACGACGCCCGCGAACGGTGCGGGCACTTCCATCGTCGCCTTGGCAGATTCCAGCGTGACCAGCCCCTGGTCCTTCTCGACCCGGTCGCCGGGCTTCACCAGCACCTCGATCACCGGCACGTCGGTGAAATCGCCGATGTCCGGTACGGTGGCTTCGCGCGTGTCGGTCATGCTTGTCCCTTCGTTTCCTGGCTCTGTGCGGCGGGCACAGAAGGTGAAGTTTCGCGCATTCGCGCGCCGGCGTCACGGTTTGTCCGCGGCCTGTGGGGCGCTGACGATCTGCTTGACGGTTACCTCGTGCTGCGGGAACGGGATGCTGATGCCCTCGGCGTCGAAGGCCTCCTTCACGGCGCGGATGAGCGCGGTTTGCGCTTCCCACAGATCGCTCACATGGGTCCAGGCGCGGATCACCAGCAGCACGGCGCTCGCATCCAGCGACGAAACCCACACGCCGGGAGCGGGATCCTGCAGGATCCGCGGATCGGCCTCGAACAGGCGCCGCACGATCGCCATCGCGCGGCCGATGTCGTCGTTGTAGCCGATGCCGACGCTGATCTCGAACCGGCGCTGGCCCAGCCGGTTGAAGTTGATGATCGCGTCGCCGCCGACTTTCGCGTTGGGCACGATCGCCTGACGGTTGTCCGGCATGGTGAGGTACGTCTGCATCAGGTCCACGCGTTCGACCGAACCCATGATCTCGCCGAACTGCACGAAATCGCCGACGCGGAACGGCCGGAACACGATCAGCAACACGCCCCAGGCCAGGTTCGACAGCGAACTCTGCAAGGCCAGCCCGATGGCCAGGCCCGCTGCGCCGACCGCGGCAATCAACGAGGCGCTCGGCAGTCCGACCAGTTGCAGCAGGCTGACCACCAGCAACACGATCAGCACGCCGTAGATGCCGTTGCGCAGGAAGCCGATCAGGGTGGGGTCGAGATGGCCGCGTTGCAGGCCGCGCTTCAGCAGGTTGGCGAGCCGGCCGATGATCCACACGCCGACCAGCAGCAGCACGATCGCGCCCGCCAGGCGCAAGCCGAAGTGCGCGAAGCGTTCAGGCAACTGCGGGAGATTCAAGCGGGACAGCAGGTCGTGCATGCGGGCCTCCGGAGCGGCCCCTAAGCCTAGCATCCGCCCCGATCCGGCCTGTCCGCGGGCCCTGCGCGCGACGTGCACATCACACTTGATACAAATTGTGAACTCGATTGCGAACACCGGCAATGTGAACACGTTCGCGATTTTCGGCCGGCGTGATCGGCCTAGAATGGGTAATCGCGCAAGGATCGGCGCGCGAGGAACGGACTTCACCAGGGCTCTGAAGGAACAGGCATCCCCGCATGACCAGCGCGGAATACGCGGCGGCTCCACCACCTCCGCTCATCCCACCACCCGCCGGCCTGTCCGGCGCCGCGAAGCCCTTCGAGAATTTCGACGAGGCGTGCCGCGCGGTGCTGGCGCACCTGCGCGCGCGCACCGGCATGGCGCTGTGGGCCTTCACCCGTACCGATGGCAACGACTGGCTGCTGCTGTCCATGGACGGCGAACACCCCGGCTTCCACCCTGGCATGCGCTTGCCGTGGCTCAGCACGCTTTGCGCGCTGATGTGTGCGGGCGGCGTCCCCCAGGCCGCCCCGGACGTGCGCAACGAACGGCTCTACCGGGACGCGCCGCTGCTGCGGAACATCCCGATCCGCGCCTATCTCGGCGTGCCGCTGCAGCGTGCCGACGGCAGCCTCTACGGGACGCTGTGCGGGTTCGATCCATCGCCGCGCGGGCCCGAGCTCGCCGCGTACCTGCCGCAGGTGCGCCTGCAGTCGCGCCTGCTCGGCACGCTGCTGGAACACGATCTGGAGCTGGCCGAGATCGTCCGCCGCGCCGAGCGCGCGGAACTGGAATCGCTGGCCGATCCGCTCACCGGCGCCTACAACCGGCGCGGCTGGATGCGGCTGCTGAAATCGGAAGACGCGCGTTGCCGCCGCTACGGCCACGGCGCCGGCGTGGTGATGGCCGACCTGGACAACCTGAAGATCATCAACGACACGCTCGGCCACGATGCGGGTGACGCGCTGCTGGTGCGCGCGGCGCGCGCGCTGGGCAGCGTGGTGCGGCACGGCGACGCGGTGGCTCGCATCGGCGGCGACGAGTTCGCGGTACTGGCCATCGGCGTGGGCGCCGCGGAGCTGGACCAGCTCGCACTGCGCGCCGACAAGGCCCTCCACGATGCGGAAGTGGAGGCGACGCTGGGCACCGGCTTGCGCGACAGCGGGCAGTCGCTCGCGCAGGCTTACCGCCAGGCGGACCTCGCGATGCTGCAGCTCAAGCGCGGCAAGCGGGCTCGCCTGCGCGACGGCTCGCCCGACAAGCCGGACGCGGATTGAGATCGCCGGTTGACGTTTGCGGCAACCGGCGACCCGAGATCGCCCGCTTACTTCCGGTGGCGCACGTGGCCCGCACGGCTGATGGTGAACCTGGCGCCGGACAGGCCAAGGTCCACGCCCTGGCCGACACCCGCGAGCGCCAGCGACACCTCGCCCTTGGTCAGCACCTGCGCGGTGCCGGCCTTGACCGCGCCGATGTTGGCTTCGCCCTGCGCATAGTCGCCCAGCACGTCGCTGATGCGGTGCACGTCGGTGAACGTGCCGGTGCCCTGGTTGATCTGCCACTTGCCGGCGGTGAGGCCGCCACCCACCACGCTCAGGTCAACCGGCATGGATTCGCCGTTCTCACAGGTCACCGTACCGTGGCCCTGGGCCTTCTTCACGATCGCCGACCAGCCATTCATCGAGAACGAGAGCTTGCAATCCAGATCGGCCTTCGCCGCAAGCACGTGCGGCGTCGCGGCCAGCGCAGCCGCGCCGAGCAGTGCCGCGCCGACGACCGCAGCGGTCCGACGGCGTTGGCAGAGGGTTCGGGTGATGGTTTTGCCTTGCATGGCGGATCTCCTTTTTGACTGCAACCATGGGCGGTTCGCGCGGTGCGCTTTCGCCCTGGGACAGTTTCACCGCGCCCACCTGAACAAGACGGGCGCGACAGCCGACTGCCCGCTGAACCGGCAGCCCGGCACGGCCATGCACGGGCGCGCTGCCGCGCCCGGGACGCGATCCGGAAACCACTCGTCGGGTTGCGAGCGCGATGCCCTGCGCAGGGCTATTGCAAGCCCATCTTCTTCAACAGCGCCGGGAACCGCGGGTCGTTCCGCCAATCGGCCTCGCGCGCGGCCACCGCGGGGCGCAGCAGCGGGTCATGATCGGCGACGGCACGGGCAAGCTCTGCCATCGCCTTGTCCTTTTCACCGAACACTTCGTACAGCAACGCCAGCGAAACGCCGGAGACGTACTGGTGTTGCTCGCGCGCTTCCAGCAGCGCCAACTGCTCGCGCGCACCGGCGCGGTCGCCGGCATACCACTGCGCGACGCCGAGCACCGCGAGGTAACTGGCCGGATGCGGGGAGGGCGTCAGGGCGACTGCGGTATGCGCCTCGGCGAGCGCCCCGGCGTTGTCGCCCTTCCCGGTCAGGGCCTGCGAAAGCAGCAGGTGCGCCAACGCAAAGCGCGGTTCCAGCGCGATCGCGGCGTGGTATTGCGCGATCGCTCCGTCCACGTCGCCGGTGAACAGCAGCGCCCGGCCGAGATCGGTGTTGATGATCGGCGAAAGCGGATCCAGGTCCCGCGCGCTGCGCAACTGTTCCAGCGCGCCTTGCGCATCGCCGACGAACCACAGGTACATCGCGTACCACTGGTGCGCGGCGGCATCGCTCGGATCCAGCTTCAAGGCCATCCTGAACTCGCGCTCGGCCTGCTTCCATTGCCAGTGCTCCTGATAAAGCATGCCGAGCACCGCGTGCGGGCGCGCGAGCTGCGGATCGAGCGCGACGGCGCGTTGAGCGGCAGCGACCGCATCCTCGTAGTGGAGGTCGGGCAGCGCGTCGCTGTCGTAGTCGCGCCAGATCGCGTATGCCGCCGCGCTGCCCGACCAGGCCGGTGCGTAATCGGGGTCTGCCTGGATCGCGCGGCGGAAATACGCGACCGCCTGCGCGATGTCGGCGCTGGTGCGGCGATTGAGATACTGCAGCCCGACCAGGTAGAAATCGTGGGCGGCCGGGTTGAGTCCCGCGCGCACGTGCAGGTCGGCCAGCGCCTTGCGGCTGAGCTTGGGCTGGAGTTCGCGGATCACCGCCTCGGCGATCTCGTCCTCGACGGTCAGCAGGTCGCCCGCGGTCGGCTCGTATTCGCGGGCCCACAGCTCGTAGCCATCCCGCGCGCTGACCAGCGCCACGCGCACGCGCAGGCGTTCGCCGGAACGCTGCACGCTGCCTTCCAGCACGTTGGCCACGCCCAGCGCACGCGCGGCCTGGCGCACGTCCACCGGCTTGTCCCGGAACACGAACGCGGAGGTGCGCGCGGCCACGCGCAAATGCGGAAACCGACCGAGCCTGTTGATCAATTCCTCGCTGATGCCGTCGCTGAAGTAGTGCTGCGCCGGATCGCTGTCCATGTCCAGGAACGGCAGCACCGCCAGCGTGACCGTATCCGCGGACGCCGCGTCGGCGCGCGGTACGGCGATCGCCGGTGGCTGCGCGGGCGCCGTTTCGCGGTGCCGCACGGCGAGCGCGACGAGGGCGGCCGCGGCCACGGCGAGCACGCCCGCGAGGGCAATGATGTATCCGCGCCGGCGGCGGCGCGGGATTGCCGCCCATTTCCGCGCAACGGCTTTGCCCGGATCAGGCTCCGGGGCGGCAGGCACGGCAAGCTCCCCCGCGCGCCGAAGCGGTCGCGCGTCCGGCTCGATCGAGCGCGCCAGCGCGCATTCGGCTTCCCACAACTGCGCGACCAGCAACTGCATCGCGTCGGACAGCCGGCGCCGGTAGGTGCTCCAGCTCAGGTGCAGGGTTTCGGCGACCACCTGCTGGTTGCGCATGGGGCTGAGCCAGGTCAGCTCCAGCACGCGCCGCAGTGCGTCGAGCTTGGGCGCGCTGCCGATCCGCTCGCAATGCGCGCGCAAGAGATTTTGCAGCGCCAGCACCGGTACGCGCGGCGACTCGGCCTCGCGCAGTGCCGCGGCCACCAGCCGCGAGCGCAACAGCGGGTTGTCCCGCAACAGGTCGGTACGCGCGAAATGGCGCAGCGCGAGGCGCACCGCATCGGCGAATTCCGCCTCCGTGAGCGCCACCGTGGTGCCCACGGACTCGCTGGAACCAGGCGCAGAACGATTCTGACCGGCCATGTCGGACGAGATCGGTTCTGCCATGCTGCCCTGCGCACCCCTTCGCCGGTCAGAGCCTGCAGTCTACCCGCGCGGATGGAGCCGGTAAACGTGACACCTGAGCCCGAATTGAGCAGCTTCTGGAATAGACGCCGAGCGCCCTGGGGCGTTGAATGCAGGCCGTGCGCCCCCCCTTCGAGCCTGCCTCGATCCGGATGTCCCGTTCACGCCGCTCCCTGCTTGCCGTGCTGATCGTGCTGCCTGCGCTGGGCGCGTGCAGCAGCGAGCCGGATCCGTCGCTGGAGGCGACCCACGCGCAACCTGCAATTGGCGGCATTCCCGCGGCGCACCCGGCGCCGCTGACCGAGGCGGAGATCGCGCAATACCTCCAGGTGATGCGTGCGGCTGCGCAGCGCGTCCAGCACCCTTCGGACGCCGAGCGTCGGGTGCTGGCGCACGCCGATGCGATCACCGCCGCGGCCAATCGCGGCGACCCCCAGGCCGGCGGCGACCCGGCCGTGCTCGCCCAGGCGCTTTCCTTCCGCATGCAGATGGACCTGCAGGTGGCAACGGCGCTGCACCTGGACCCCGCGCGCTACCAGGCCGTGAGCGAACGCATCGAGGACGAGGCCGGCGAACTCTATTGCGACGGCGCCGCGCCGGTGCCCGATCCGGCACTCAAGCCGCACGTGGCCGAGATCGAACGGCTGGTCGGGACCGTGCGCAATCCGGGGCCGGTCGGCTCGCCGCCGTCGCTCCCCGCTTGCGCGAACGGCGACGCCCGGTGATAACACGCATGCCCGGGCTTGCGACACGCAAGCGTCGCGCCTGCCCACTCCAGGAGATTTCGATGAAGACAATGTCGTTGCTGGTCCTGCTTGCCCTCACCGCCGCGCCGGCGCTCGCCGGGGAGAACCCGATGAAGCCGGGCATGTGGGAAATCACCACGCAGATGGACATGCCGGGCATGCCCTACAAGATGCCGCCGATGACCTTCAAGCACTGCGTCACCCCGGAAATGCTGGCGCAGAACAACGGCCTGGGCGAACAGAAATCGCCGCCGGGCACGCATTGCGAGCGGACCAAAATGAACGTTTCCGGCAATCGGGCCGAATGGGGCGTGAGTTGCACCGGCAAGAACAACATGAGCGGCCATGGCACCGTGACCTGGGATTCGCCGAATGCGTATCACGGCGAAACCCACCTCACCATGGACATGAACGGCCACGCCACCAACGTCACCCAGGTCATGAGCGGGCGGCGCATCGCCGCCGATTGCGGCAAGTAAAACCCGGCACGAGGGCTGGGGGAGGAAACACGGCCGCCTGGGGCGGCCGTGTTTTTTGCCCGCCGCTACTTCGACAGCTTGTCTATCAGCTTCACCATGATGGTGCCGCCCGGCAACACCATGCCCGCGAAATCCGCGCCGAGGTCGAACAACGCCTCGCGCGAGCCGAGCTTGCGCACCGCGTTGCCCAGCATGCTGCCTTCCTTGTTGACGCGGCCGGACAGGCCGTCAATCTCGATGACGCCCAGCTTGTCCTTCCACGCGAACTGGAAGGCATACACCGGTCGGTACAGCAGGTTCAGCGCCTGCAGGTCTATCTCGTCCGATTCGATCTGGTCGGCTTCCACCGGCGCGGCCAGTCGCGATTTCACCTGCTGCAGCACCGATGCCGCGGTCACCGTGGGCGCGATGAAATTCGGTTCGCTGCTGTCGCCGCCGATTTCCCTGAAACCGTAATTGCCGGCGAAATCGGCCAGCGCCTTCTCCGGCGAGGGCCGGTGCAGGCCGTCGAAGTATTCCGAAAGTTCGGAGACGCGCTCGCAATCCTCGATCGCGGCCAGCTGCAATTCGCGGCGCGAATCCGGCTGCAGTTTCTGGCCCAGCAGTTCGACCGCGGTCGCGTGCGCATTCTCGATGCGCACCTTGTAGGTCGCCTTGCGCTTGTAGAGGGTGCGCCGCACGGCCTTGGCCTGCCAGAACGGCTCGTAGCGCTTCTCGGTCTTCGCGAGCGTGATGTCGGCGTCCTTGGGCCGGTCCCACAATTTCATGCGCGCCAGCATGCCGAATGCGCCCGCCTTCTCGTGCTCGGCTTGCGCACGCGCAGACACGTCGTTGTAGACGTCCTCGAAGACGCAGATCTTCTCTTCCATGGATGTCCCTGGATGCCGCAACTCATACCGATGGCGGCATCATGCGCGCAGCCCGCGCACGTTTTCAACAGCCCGCCGCGCACGGCCTATTTCTTCGGCAACTCCGGAAATTTCCCCGGATCGAAACCGCCCGTTTCGAACTTCAGTGTTTCCTTGCCATGGTCCCTGGTGACCACGTCCATCTCGATCGTCCCGGCTTTCTCCATCGCCTTGATGAAGCGCGGATCATCCTTGATGAACAAGGCCGGCTCACCGGTCTTCGGCAGGTAGGCTTTCCATTTTTCCGGCTTGCCGTCGAAACGCATCGGCACTTCGCACTGGCCCTTGCAGACGAAACCGTTGCCACTGCCGAACAGATAGACGCTCTGGCCCCACTTCGAGTGCCGGCGCAGGATCAGGCGCACCGCGGCTTCGCCGGACGGCTTGCTGCTGGAGATGCTGGCGGTGATCTGCTTGCCGCCGGACTGCATGCCGGTCTGGTAAAGCCACAGCGCGGCCAGCCGATCGTGCTCGGCCCGGGCTTTTGCCTTGGCCTGGATGCCAGGCAGGGTTTTCTGCACTTCCGCGGCCGCCGGCGTGTTCGGGTAATCGCTGACGATCTCCTCGCCAATGGGCGCGGCCAGGTCGTCGCGGTGGGCTTTCAGCATCGCGTTGTAGAGCGAGAGCTTCTTCGCGGCATCCGCATTGTTCGAGGTCGCCTGCGCGGGCGCAGCGTTCTGCGCGGGCGCGGGTGCCTGCGAGCAGCCGGCTGCCAGTAGGGCGGCCGAAACGGCAAGCAGGAATGGAACGGGGTGCAGCAAGCGGCGGGACGACAGGTTCATGCCACCAGTGTATCCCGAGCCCGCTCCCCGACCAGGCCTGCCGGCGGCGACTTCCTTTCCGGAAGTATCAGGCGTCCGGCGGACCCTCGACGAATACGGTTCGCGCGCCTTGCTTTTCGCAGGTCAGGTTGACGGTGCGTCCGATCGCGCGCGTCCTGTGGATCACACCCGCGGGAATCACCACGCTTTGCCACTCGCTCAGCTCGAGCGCATCGCGCCCGGCCAGCTCGATCTGCAGCTTTCCGGCGAACACCAGGAAGAGTTCGTCCGAATCGGGGTGGCAGTGCCAGCGGTACTCGCCCTCGAACACCGCAAGCCGCAGGCAATCCTCGTTGAAATCGGACAGCACCTCGTTGCGATAGGGCCCGGTCACCGCCTGCTGGCATGCGCGAATGTCCACCACGCCGAGCGGGGGATGGCGGGCCTTCTGCGCCGAGTACTCGTCGGCGGAGGGAAAGCGGTCTTCCATGGCGTTCCGTCACTCGCGCACGGGGCCGGCTCCCGCCGGATTAAAGCCGAACAGTCGCACGCCGCGTTCGGTGCGCGGCCGGTGGCTGCTGCCCGGCTTGAAGAACAGGTAGGTTCCAGGCCCGAAACGTTGCCCGCCTTCGATGAGTTCGCCCGCGATCACCTGGACGTACTCGCCGTCGGGATGTTCGTCCACCACCGGCCAGGTGCTGCCGGGCGCCATGTCCACCAGCCAGACGCGCAACCCGGGTGCACTCGGCAGGTCGCGGCGGGAGCAACCCGGACCGACCGCAACCGGCTGGATATCGTCCACGCAAACGGCTTCCAGCGTGCCGGTCGCAACGGAAGGGAAAGGCGTGGTCATGCTCGGTCCTCCCCCAGGTCAACCGCAGTCGGCGCAGGCGTTCGGATGGCCATGGCGGATGACCGGAATGGCTTGCTGCCGAGGCTTCGCGTCGCGCTGGCCAAAAATCATGCCGCCCAGGATCAGCGCGCCGCCCACGGCCATGCTGGGCGTCAGCGGCTCGCCGAGGAACAGCCAGCCCCACGCCACGCCGAACACCGGCACGAGCCAGGTCACCATCGCCGCGCGCGGCGCTCCGATGCGCTGGATCAGCCGGAAGTACAGCGCGTACGCGAGTCCTGTGCAGAGCACGCCAAGTGCAACCACGCTCGCCCACGAATGCGCCGGGATCGGCGAGGCCGGCCAGGTCGCGAGCGCCAGCGGCGCAAGTTCGAGCGCGCCGCACAACAACGCGGCGGCCGCCAGTGCGGCGGGCGGCAGATCCGACAGGTAGCGCTTCAGCAAGTTGGCGGACACGCCATACATCAGCGCCGCGAGCGTGCCGGCCGCAACCGCCGCACCGATATTGGAGCCTGCGACATGGCCGCTGGCCAGCACCGCCACGCCCACCAGTCCGGCCAGCAATGCGGTCGCACGGCGCGTGCCGATGCGTTCGCCAAAAACGAAAAACGCGGCCAGCGCGGCGAACGGCACCGCCATGCTGTTGGAGATCGCACTGATGCCTGCCGGCGCGCGTTCGGCGCCCCAGGCGAACAGCAGGAAGGGCAAGGTGGTGTTGAGCGCACCGATACCGATCAACGCCAGCCAGCGCGAGCGCGTGAAGCGTGCGCGCTCGCGGAGCAGGAACGGCAGCAGCACCAGCGCGCCCAGGGCGAGCCGAACTTCCACCATCGGGAACGGGCCGAAATCCTTCGCCGCCACGCGCTGGAACAGGAACGAACCGCCCCAGATCGCCGCCAGCGCGACCAGGATCGCGTAGACGCCCAGTTCGCCGCGACTACCCTGCCGGCGGATGCGCCGGCCGCCGCGCGGCTTGCGCTGCGGCGGCCTGTCCACCTGCGCCAGCAGGCGCGCGGTTTCCGGGCTCATCACATGGCCCTGCATGAACATCAGGCCACCCGCGATCTTTGCAAATTCATTCAACATGG
>DASVDY010000004.1:0-10318 GCA_036380855.1 Rhodanobacteraceae bacterium | reverse complement strand
CTTCATCAGCACTCGCCCGATCTTCAAGACCGCACCCATACCCGCCTTTCGCACCTGCTGGTGCAAGCCGACGCACATGCGGCGGCGGTTTCCGACGCGGACGTGGGCGACGCCGACTCGTTTGGCCGCAACGTCGTGTATGCCGGGATCCTCGCCAGCTCGGACGTCTATCTCGCGGAGGATTGCAGCCCGGGCGGCACGCCGCTGGACAACTGCGTGACGTTGAATCCGCAACCGGCGCCGACTGCGTTCGACTTCGAGGACCTGGCGCATATCACCCTGCCGGGCAAGACCACGCACTCCTTCTTGTGCTTCCACACGACCACGTACCGCTACCGGCAGTACGAGAACGACACCCCGAACGTGTTCGACGGGCATTTCTGGTATCGGGAGAGCGTGACGCTGGAAAGCGACCTGTTGAACGATCCGTCGCTGATAGATCCGACGACCGGACTTCCCTTCAACGGCAAGATCCGCAACTACATCGGCACGAACGTCAGCGACCGGAGGTCGTTGATGCCGGGGCAGGACGACGAGCACTCGGAGTGGGGCACCCGCACCTGTCAGGGGGGCGTCATCAGCAAGAAGTACCTGGAGCTGCAATACAACCTGCCGCAATCCATCGTCAACCAGTTCTTCAAGCATCCCATCACCTTGCGGTTGAACATCGAGGGTAATGCCGGACTGGTGACGGAGGGGTACATCGTCACCGGCATCCGCTTCTACGGCGACTGATTCAAACCGCGACACCCGGTCGCGGCGGCGCAATCCCGCCGCGGCCTGCATAATGCGCACGCCTTCTTCGAGGAGCGTGCGGATGGAAGTGCAATTCCTCGGCGCGGCCGGCGAGGTGACCGGCTCGTGCCACCTGGTCAAGGCCGGCGGCAAGACCGTCCTGCTCGACTGCGGCATGGTGCAGGGCGACCGCGATGCCGATGCGCGCAACGCCGCGGACTTCCCGTTCGATCCCGGATCCATAGACGTGCTGGTGCTGAGCCACGCGCACGTTGACCATAGCGGCCGCGTGCCGCTGCTGGTGAAACGCGGTTTCGCAGGCCCGATCCATACGCACCCGGCTACGATGGACCTGGCCGCGATCCTGCTGGCCGATTGCGCGCACATCGCCGAAACCGATGCGCTCGACGCCAACCGCAATGCCGCGCCCGGGCAGAAACCGGTGCAGCCGTTGTACACGCAGTCGGACGTGGAAGCGGCGCTCAGGTTGATGCAGCCGCTGGGTTACGACGAGCCCCGCGAAATCCTGCCGGGGGTGCGCGTTACGTTGCGCGACGCCGGCCACATCCTCGGCTCGGCGACGGTGGAACTTGCGGCCGACGAAAACGGCGCGACCCGCAGGCTGGTTTTCTCCGGCGACCTCGGCCCCAGTGGCTCGCCGATCCTGTGCGATCCGGAAACGGTGCCGGCCGCGGACCTTGTGATCATGGAATCCACCTACGGCGACCGTGCGCACAGGACGCGCGAGGACACCGTCGCCGAGCTTGCCGGCATCTTTCGCGCGGCGCATCGTGACGGCGGCAATGTCGTGATCCCCGCTTTCGCGGTCGGCCGCACGCAGGAGATCCTGTACTTCTTCGCGGAGCATTTCGAGGAATGGGAACTCGGCCGCTACCGGATGTTCCTGGACAGCCCGATGGCTGCGCGGGTGACGGCCGCCTACATCCGCCACGAGGATCTGTTCGACGCGGAAGCGAAGCGATTGTGGAGCACGCGTCCGCATCCGCTGCGCCTGCCCAACCTGAAGTTCACGGCCAGTACCGACGACTCGCGCGCGATCAATTCCGTTCGCAGCGGCGCGGTGATCATTGCAGGCTCGGGGATGTGCGAAGGCGGGCGCATCCGCCATCACCTGCGCCACAACCTCGCCAACCCTGCCGCGCACATCGTGTTCGTCGGCTACCAGGCGAACGGCACGCTGGGGCGGCGCATCGTGAATGGCGCCACGCACGTGCGCCTGTTCGGGGACGACATCCCGGTGCGCGCGCAGGTGCACACCGTCGGCGGCTTGTCCGCGCACGCCGATCGCGACGGCTTGTCCGACTGGTACGGCGCGATCGCGAACCATCCGCCGGTGTGCCTGGTGCACGGCGAGGATCCGGGTCGCGGCACGCTGGCGCAGGCGCTGAAAGCGAAGTGGGGCTGCGCGGTCACGCTCCCGATGCCGGGGCAGACCGCGAGCGTGTGAACCGCGTCGCGCCGGTGGCGGTTTTTGCCGGCGGGTGGCGATTACTTCTCCGGAGCCGCGGCGCGCCCGCGGGCCGCGCGCCCATCCGGACGCGCCACCATCCACAGGGAGAAACCTCATGCCGTTCCAGCAATCCGCCTTGGCGGGCCTGCTCTGCGCCGCCGCCGCAATCCCCGCGCTCGCGGGTTCCTTGCACGATTTCCGCAGCAACAACCCGGATCTCCTGCCGGCGCGCACGCGTGCCTTGCCCGGGCTCGTCACGCCCTTCGGCATCAGCAACGCGCAAGTCGGCGACGCCGACTCGTTCGGCCGGAACGTGATCTATCTGGGCGTGGTCCAGTCGGGGCAGGTGATCCTGGAAGAAGATTGCTCTGCCGATCTCGCCAGTCTGGGCCCCGACGACCGCTGCCTCGAGGTCAATCCGCAGCCCGCGACCACGAGTTTCGATTACCAGGATCTGGGTCGCGCCATCCTGCCGGGCGGCAGCACCAAGGACCTGATCTGCTTCAGCGGTACCGCGTTCCGCAGCTGGACCTTCCAGAACGAGACCGCCGCCACGGCCGGTTCGCACGTGCATTTCGTCGCCGACATCACGCTGGAGAGCCCGGCGCTCCAGGATCCGTCGCTGATCAATCCCGTGACCGGATTGCCGTTCGACGGCAAGATTGACACCGGGGCGGGCATTTCCATGTTCGACGCGCAGACCATGGCGGCAGGCGACGCCCGCAGCCACAGCGAGAACGTCACCCGCAATTGCCTCGCCGGCGTGATCAGCGCGCGGGTGCTGCACGACAGCTATGGCCTGTCCGGTCCCGTGATCAAGGCTTTCTTCAACAAGCCGATCACGATCCGGGTGAACCTCAAGGGCAACGCGTCGCTGATGACGCTCGGCACCTTCATGTACGGCGTGCGCTTCTACGGCGATTGACCGACACGCCCGGCTGAAAACGGCCGGAGTCGAAGTTCGACTCCGGCCCTTGTCGCTCAGGCCTTGCGCGCGTCGCCGCCGCGCCAGGTGCGGCGCTTCTTGTTGCCCGCCGCGTGCTCGCCGTTGCCGCGCACGGGATGCGCGTGGCGCGCGTGCGGGTGCGGCTTGCCGGATTTCGCGTCGTCGCGGCCG
Organism: Rhodanobacteraceae bacterium; assembly: GCA_036380855.1. Classification (GTDB taxonomy): domain Bacteria; phylum Pseudomonadota; class Gammaproteobacteria; order Xanthomonadales; family Rhodanobacteraceae; genus 66-474. The sequence goes on along the minus strand of DASVDY010000004.1, from coordinate 6,995 downwards.
CGTTGCGCGCGCTGCGGCGGACGCTGCCGGCGCGAGCCGTTCGGGCGACGCTGCGGCGCAGACGGCCCTTCCATGCGCAACGACCACGATGGCGCGAATTCCGCAACCGGTTCGATCGCCAGGTCCTGCTTCAGCAGCCTGCGGATGTCGCGCAGCAGGCCTTCCTCCTCGCGGCTGACGAGCGACAGCGCCAGGCCTTCCGCACCCGCACGGCCGGTGCGGCCGATGCGGTGCACGTAGTCCTCCGCGACCATCGGCAGGTCGTAATTCACCACCGCCGGCAACTGCTCGATGTCCAGGCCGCGCGCGGCGATGTCGGTCGCCACCAGCACGGTCGTCTTGCCGCGCTTGAAATCGGCGAGGGCGCGCGTGCGCTGGCCCTGGCTCTTGTTGCCGTGGATCGCGGCGGCGCGGAAGCCGTGCTGTTCCAGGAACCGGCACAGCTTGTCGGAACCGTGCTTGGTGCGCGAAAACACCAGCGTCTGCCGGCGGCTGTCGGCCGCAAGCACGTGCAGCAGGAGGTCCCGCTTCTTGTCCGCATCCACCGGATGCACGCGATGGCTGACGCCGACCGCGACCGCGTTCGGCTTCGCCATCTGCACTTCGCGTGGGTCCTGCATGAATTGCGCCGCCAGCGCCTTGATCTCCGGCGCGAAGGTCGCGGAGAACAGCAGGGTCTGCTTCTGTTTCGGCAGCGCGGCGAGGATCTTCTTCAGCGCCGGCGCAAAGCCCATGTCGAGCATGCGGTCGGCCTCGTCCAGCACCAGCATCTCGATGCAGGAGAGGTCCACGTTGCGGCGATCCATGTGGTCGATCAGTCGGCCGGGCGTGGCAACGATGATGTCGAGCCCGCGACGCAGGCTCATGATCTGGCCGCCCATGCCGACGCCGCCGAACACCGCCGCGGCATGCACGCGCAGGTGCTTGCCGTAGGCGCGCACGCTGTCGTGCACCTGCGCGGCGAGCTCGCGGGTGGGGGTGAGGATCAGCGCGCGCGGCCTGCGCGGCTGCTTGTTGTTGAAGGTGCGCTCCTGGTCGGCGCACAACTTGTGCAGCAGCGGCAGCGCGAACGCGGCGGTCTTGCCGGTGCCGGTTTGCGCGCCGGCGAGCAGGTCGTGGCCTTCCAGCACCAGCGGGATCGCCGCGGCCTGGATCGGGGTGGGGGTGTCGTGGCCCAGGTCGGAAAGGGCACGCAGCAGCGCGGGCGCAAGCCCGAGCGAATCGAACGTCATTGAAAACTCCAGTCGTGCCGCGCGCTTTCCGGTGACCGCGCGCAGCGTATGTTTACCGCCGGCGCAAAAGGCGAAGGCGGATTCGAGACGACGGAGCCGAGTGGTGCGGGCCGAAAGCGGAAGGAATTCCGCTTGACACTGGCCGAAGGAAAGTCGGGATACGGCGCTTCAAACGGGGCCAGTGTAGCGGGTTACGGCTCCACAAGCGAATCCGGTGCGCGGCGGCTGCTCCGGACGGGAAATCCCGCGGGAATGGAATCCGGCGACACCGCGCCGCCCGAGAGCAGGAACGCCATGCCCTGGTCCACCGTCCAGTCGGTCGCGATCAGCTCGTCGGTCGGCACCAGTTCCAGGTAACCGCCGGTGGGATTGGGCGTGGTCGGCACGTACACGGCGGCCACCTCGCGCCCCGACGCATCAATGAACACGCGGGTGACGAATCCGACCGATTTCATCTCCGGCGACGGAAAGCCGATCAGCACCACCCGCTGGGTGCCGGCCGGCTTGTTGCGCATCAGCGCCATCAGCTTCTTGGTGCCGCCGTAGATCGTGTGCACCAGCGGGATGCGCTCGAGCTTGTCGTCAACGAAGCTCAGGAAGCGGCGGCCGATCATCACCTGCGAGAGCAGGCCCAGCGCATACAGCGCGGCCAGCGTGACGATGAAGGCGAAGATGGAAATCAGCCAGTCGCGGTGCAGCGCGGCGGCGGAGGTGGGCGAGACCAGTTCGATCAGGTCAATCAACGCCGTGATCACCGGCGCGCCGACGCCGGCCAGCAGCGTGAACACGAACTTGAACACCTCCCAGGTGATCCACACCGGGATGAAGGCGAGCAGGCCGGTCAGCAGGTTGCGTTTCAGGTGCAGCGGCGGCATGGCGGGGCCCGAAGCAGGGTTGTCGCCATTGTAAATGGGCGAAGGTGTGTTTCTGCTGACCGGACGCTTGCCGCGAGCGGGCAAAAAAACGGCGGGACTTGCGTCCCGCCGTTCGAGTGACCCGGCAGGCACCTTCCATGGTGCTGGCGCCGGCCGCCCTCGGCGCGGCGCTCGTCGTCCCAGCCGACGCCCTCTTGGCATCGGCTGAACGCGACGCCTCGCCCTACTTCTGGTTGTCGGTGCCCTGGATGAACTTCGCCACGTTGTCGTGCAGCGCTTTCAGCGACGGCGTGTGCGCGTACACCATGTGGCCCGAAGGGTAGAACGCGAACGAGATGTTCTTCCGCAGGCTCTGCGGGATCGGCAGGTGCTCCTGCTCGTACACCGCGGCGTAGTAAGGCGTGGCCAGGTCGTAAAAGCCGCCGTTCACCATCACCTTCAGGTCCGGGTTGTACTTCATCGCGACCGCCAGGTCCGGCAATACATTGGTCGAGCCCGGGAAGGCGAAGTGCTGGCCCGGTGCCTTGTGGCGGAAATCCCAGTCGAAGCCCTGGCCGTAGATTTCCGGGTTGTAGTGCATGTCCTGGCCGAACTTCAGCGTGCTGCGAACGTAGTTGTTGAACGCCGACACGTAGGCCGAGCTGATCGCTGCCGACTGCGGGTCGTAGTCGGATTCCTTGCCGAGCGGATCCATGCTCGGGCCGGAGAAGCGCGTATCGAGGCGGCCGGTGGTGGTGTCGGTCCCGTTCTGCAATTCGTGCTCGAACATGCCGCCGGTGACGCGCAGGTCGGCCTTCACGAGGTAGTCAACCGGCAGGCCGGTGAAATCCGAAAGCTTCTGCGCGACTTCCTTCTTGCGCTCGGGGCTCAGGGTGGAACCCGCCATCAGCGCCTGCTCGTATTCGCCGGTGGCGAACTTCGTCGCCTGCTGCAGCAGCGGCTTCAGGCTGCCGTGCTCGTACTTCGGCAGCTTGTGGTGGTACCACGCGGTGGCCGCGTAGGTCGGCAGCGCCAGCACGTAGGGCAGGTCAATGCCGGGCGAGTTGTCGGCACCGTCCACGCTGGTCGCGAAGTTGAGGATCTGCGACAGCAGGATCACGCCGTTGAGATCCACGTTGTCCTCGGTCTCGAGGTCGGCCGCAAGTACCGCCGAGCGGGTGGTGCCGTAGCTTTCGCCGAACAGGTACTTGGGCGAGTTCCAGCGGTCGTGCTCGGTCAGGAACTTGGTGATGAACTTGGCGAACATCTTGCCGTCGCCGTCCACGCTCCAGATCTTCTTGGAGAGTTCCTTGAAGTTCTTCTCGCGCGCTTCCTTGGTATCGCCCTGCGGCAGCAGGCGGCCGAAGCCGGTGCCGGGCGCATCCACGAAGACCAGGTCGCTTACGTCCAGCAGGCTGTAGTCGTTGTTCACCAGCTGGTACGGCGCGGCCGGGGTGTGGGTGTCGTCATTGGTGACGATGCGCTTGGGTCCGAACGCGCCCATGTGCAGCCACACGGTGGAGGAGCCGGGACCGCCGTTGTAGAGGAAGGTGATCGGCCGCTTCGAGGGATCGGCACCGCGCTTGATGTAGGCGACGTAGGACATGCTCGTCTGCGGGGTGTGTTCGTCCAGGCCGTTGCCGTCCAGCACCAGGGTGCCGGCGATCGCGTCATAGGCCACGCTCGTGCCTTCGACGTTGACCGTGCCCTGCGTGGTCGAGGATTGCGATTTCGCCATCGCCGCCCACGCGGCGTTTTCGCTGTCGCCCTGACCGGACTTGTCGGTCGTGGAGCCTGGCTGATCGGCGGCGAACGCGGGCAGGCTGCACAGCAGCAGCGCGCCCAGCACGATGCGGAATCGGAACGGTTTCATGTGATGACCACCCTTGGCTGCAGAGAATCTTCGCGAGTATGCGCGCACGGAGCGGCGCGTCCATAAGTCACAAGTCATGTTCGATGCCGGAAAGCCGCCACGCCTTGCATGCCACGCACCCTGGGGCGCGCGGCATCCCCATGTGCCGGCATGTACATTCCGGTGCCTGCCCGCGAAGTTTTTCGATGCGCCGGATCGGCTTGGGAGCTAATCGTTCGGCGCCGGATGCGCGGCGTCTATCACGCGCACCACACGGAAGCCGACGTTGGTGTAGCCGATATCCGAGTCGGCGCTGCCGCGCCGCCCGAGCGCGGTTCCGTGGCTGCCGTCGCGCCAGGAAAGGCCGCGGAAGATGCGATTGCCCTTCGATCCGCCGCCCAGCCATTCGCTGACGTTGCCGTACATGTCGTAGGCCCCGACGCTGCTGGCCGCGTAGCGCCCGACCGGGGCGGTCTGCGCGGCGCCGTCGCTGCACGAGTAACGATCATTGTCGAATTTGCTCTGCCGGCTCGCATCGTCCACGTTGCCGCGCGCGCACGGGCTGCCGTTGCCGCCGCCGCGCGCGGCGCGCAGCCACTCGCCCTCGCTGGGCAGGCGATAGGCTTCGCCGGTGCGGCGCGACAGCCATGCGGCGTAAGCGGCCGCGTCGTTCCAGCTCACGCATACGGCCGGGTGCTCGCCGGTCTGCTGGAAACCCGGATCGTTCCATTTCAGCCCGCGCAGGCGCGAGAACGGATTGAAGGCTTCCATGCAGCTCGAGGCCGGCCGGTGGGTGTCGCGCACGAACTGCGCATATTCGCTGCGCGTGACCTCGGTGCGGCCGATCGCGAAGGCGTCGCCCTTGCCGTCCGCAGGCACATAGACCAGCGTCGGCCCACCATCGTCGCGCAGGGTCGAGCCGGCGTGCAGCGCCGCTTCCGATGGCGGCGGGGCGTCCATTTGCGCGACCTTGAACCCATCCGGATAGATCGCGGGCAGGTTGTCGGCGAGCGGGCGCAGTGTCGCGATCTGCTTCGCATCGTGCGATTGCGCGGCGGTGGCCATTGCCGCGCCGACCGATCGCGCAAGTTGCGTCCGCGCCTTGCGCCAGGAGGCCTGGGAAGCGGGGTCGGCGGAGGGCGCCAGCTCATCCATTTTTTCAACCAGCGGCTGGATCCGGTCCACGTCTCCGTTCCGCCATGTCTTCAGCATGGTCTGTTGCAGTACCGCCATGATCTTGCCGATCCCGTTATGCGCGTTGTGGTTGTCCGGCTCGAGCTTCAGCACGGCGAGGTAACGCGCTGCGGCGCTGTCGCGCTTCGGGACGGTCAGCCGGCCTTGCACGAAGAACTCGTCCGCCTGCGCCATGAGGTCGGAAACGCGTGCGGCCTGGGGCGGGTCCACGCTGCTGGCCTCCACCGGCACCGCGATCGGCGGCAGCGCCGCCTTTTCGGGATCGGCGACGGCAACAGGCGGGATCCTGACCGCGGCCGGCGTCGTGGCGACATCGCCCGCCACCGCAACCGGGGCGTGGGCCGGAGCTTCCGCCGCGGCAGCGGGAGGGCGAGTGTGCGAGCGCCAGCTCAAGGCCGCCGCGCCGAGTGCGGCCAGCGCAAGCAGCATCAGCAGCGCCGGTCCGTAGCGGCGGACGATCTGCGCTTGCAGGAAACGCATGCGTGGGCGTCCGATCCTTGGCCATTGCAGGCGCGGCCAGCGGATGCGGGGGCGCTGGATCCTCGTCTGCTGCGGCGCGGGCGGCACCACCGGCCGTGGCGAAGTGCGGCGGCCGTCGGCCTCATCCAGCGCGGCAATCATTTCTTCAGCGTTCTGGAAACGCGCCTCGGGCAATTTGGCCAGCGCCTTGTCCACGAACGGTTGCCAGGCGCGCTTCAGCGGCGGCAGGCGCGGCACCGGTTGCTCGATGTGCGCGATCGCGGTCGAGAGCGCATCCGCACCGCGGAAGGGCAGGTCGCCGGTCAGCAGTTCGTAGCAGACCACGCCCAGGCTGTAGAGATCCGAGCGCCCGTCTATGTCCTGTCCGCGCGCCTGTTCCGGGCTCATGTACCCGGACGAGCCCATCGTCGCGCCTTCGCGCGTCACGCGCAGGCTGTCGCTTGCGCGCGCGATGCCGAAGTCGGTGAGCAGCGCGCGCCGATGCTGGTCGAACAGCACGTTCTCCGGCTTGACGTCGCGGTGCACGATGCCCTGCTTGTGCGCATGACCGAGCGCGCCGGCGAGCGCGCGGATCACCGCGGCGATCCGCGAGGGCGAATCGCGCAGGTCCAGCTTGGAGAGGTCGCCGTTGGGCAGGTACGGCATCGTGTAATAGAGCTGCCCGTCGGAGGTGCGACCGACCTCGTAGATCGCCACGATGTGGGGATGCTGCAGGCGCGCGATGGTGCGCGCCTCCTGCTCGAAGCGGGTGATGGTCTCGTCGGTGGCGGCCTGCAGGATCTTGACCGCGACGGGGCGGCCCAGCGATGACTGGATCGCCAGGTACACCGTGGCCATGCCGCCACGCCCAAGCGGGCGCACCAGGCGGTGGCCCGGTACTTCGAATTCGGCGACGGGTGCGGACAAACCCATGGCGCGGTGAAATCCCCTTGGGCGGATGCCGATTCTAGGCCAGACACACTCCGGCGGCGAGCCTAGCCTGTACCTGGCTCCCCCGGTCGTGCGGGGCGTCGCGTTACGAATCCTCCGCGTCCCGCCCGGTTTCCAGGTGAAAACGATGCAGCAAACGATGTGCAAACGGCGCGAACAGCAGGCCGGCCACGAAGATCACGACAAGCCCGCTGTACAGGGCATAAATGCCGGCGAAAACCTTGCCGCCGCTGGTGTGCAGGGCATCCACCGGACCCATGCCACCCAGCAGCATGGCTGCGTTGAGGAAAGCATCCAGCCAGTCCATGCCCTCGATGATGCGATAGCCGAGCATCCCGACCAGCAGCGAAGCGGCGATCACCGCCAGTCCGAGCGCCAGGGACCTCGCCACCCGCCGCAGCAGGAAGTCCCGCCAGGGCAGCAGTGGCTCGTGCTTGTGTTCGTAACGGAACA
>DASVDY010000003.1:0-6491 GCA_036380855.1 Rhodanobacteraceae bacterium | reverse complement strand
AGGTCGGTCGCCTTGGTGCGCAGGAAGCTTTGTTCCAGCGCGGGGATCGGGCGGTTCATCAGCGCCTCGGCGATCCACTTGCCGTTTTCCGCGGCGACGATCGGGCCGTGCTGGGTGAAATACGTGGTGAACATGCGCGGCTTGATGGTGCCGTCGGCGGCGCGATAGCGGATCGTGATGTCGCGCGTCTGCACCGGCAGCAGTTGCTTGCCGAAGCGGTAGAAGTACTTGCCGTCCTTGTTGACGATGGTCTCGGCGAATTCGTCCACAGCGTCCACGCCGGTCGAGGTGTGCATCCAGCCGATGTGCCGGTTGAAACCCTGGTAGATGAAGAACTGGCCCCAGGTCGAGGCGCCGTAGGCGTCGAGCCCTTCGTCGCTCGACATCTGCGATTCGCTGCGGAAATTGAAGGTGACGTGCGGATTGATCAGCAGCAGCGCGTGCCCGTCGGCGGTGAGTTTCGGCGCGATCGCGATGCCGTTGGAGCCGGTGGGATCCACCCAGGTCGGGGGCGTGCGCCGCGCCAGCGCGAGCGTGGTCGCGGGGTCGGCGCCGTAGAACTTCGCAAGGTCCGACAGGTCCACGCGCTCGATGTCGCCGCCGATGCTGCCTTCGGTGAAGGAGAGTGCCATCCACGGTTCGTAATGCGTGATGACCTTGGGATGCACGTCGGGATGCGTGGCGAGATACCAGTTCATGCCATCGGCCCACGCGTTCATCAGCTTCTTGAGCCAGTCCGGACTTTTCGCGTAGTCCTGCTTCAGTACCGCCGGGTCAATGAAGAGCTGGTAGCGAAGATCGTTCCAGATCGCCTTTTCGCCTTCGGCCTGCGCGGTCCAGCCCAGCGCGGTGAGGTAGTTCATCTCGACGCGGTTGAAGTCGTCCTCGCACTGCGCATAGATCATCCCGAACACCGCGTCCGCGTCGGTGCGGCCGTGGACGTGCGCGATGCCCCAGTCGTCGCGGACGATCGTCACGTTCTGCGCTTCGCGCTGCAGGCGCGTGTGCTCCGTCTCGGCCCGCGCGACGCCGCTCAGCGATAAACACAACAGCAGCGCGGTCGCCGCAAGCAAGGGAAAGCCGGAACCCGTCGCGCGCAGGCGAAGTTTCGAATGAGTGATGCACATTGCGCGTTCTCCCCGTTGCAGGCGATCCGGATCGTATACCACGCGTCAGCGGGAGCCGCCAATCGCCCCGCGCCTCGCCGGCCGGCGAGGCGTGTTCCTGCGATGAGGTTCGCGCGACCGCCGCGGGCTTCGCCAGGACTCGCGAAGCCCGCGGGTTCATGCGCCACGCTGCGCGCCGGTCAGGACGGCAGCACTTCAATGGCCGTTGTCGTCGCCATGGTCGTGGTCGTCCTTCTTCTTCGGATGCTGCGGACGCTTGCCGTGATCCGTACTGGAGGATGGGCGCGGACGCGGCGGGATGTTTCCGTGCCGCGGCGGCTGCGGCACATTGGCGCGCGGGGGAGCAGGCTGCGAGGGCGGCGCCATCGGGGTCGGGACATTGGCGTGATGATCGCCGCGGGGGCGTTGCGGTTCATTGGCGGGCGCTCGCGGCGGATTCTCCCGGCGGGCCGGTGCATGGGCTTCGCCAGGGTGCGGCGGCTGCGGCGCATTGGCCTGGTGAGGCTGCTTGCCTCCGTGGTGCCAGCCTCCGGGCGGTGGCGGCGGCGGCTTGCGCTCGGCTGCATGGTGGTGCGGCGGCGGTGCGCGGCGCGGGATGTCGCGATGGAACCAGACATCGCGCTCGCGATAGAACGGCCGGTCGCGGTAGTGCGCGTCCCAGTAGCTGGCGATCGAGAAGGTGACGATCGGGATGCCGATGCGTGGGCCGTATTCGGTGACCACCACCGGTTGGCCCTCGTACACATAGTCAATGTAGTCGCCCGGAACCCAGCCCCAGTCGCCCTGTTCCGAGACCACGTCGCACCAGTCCCAGTCTTCCGTGCAGCCCTGCACGGAGACGTAGGTGCCATAGGGCAGGTCTTCTATTTCGGGGTACTCGGGTGCGGGTCCGGCACGCAGGGCGATGTCGTCGTTGAGGTAACCGTCCGCCGATTGCGCATGGACGGCAGTGGACATGGCCAGCGCCAGCGGGGCGATGGCGAGGACGGGTACGCAAAGCCAAGGCTTCATTGTGAGCGACCTCCGTGTTGCTCGACCAACCTTCGAGTCTACGCCGGCGACGTGAATGAACGGCCATACGTGCGGCGCCTGCGCGGCGATGCTGGACGAGGCGCCCTGACACGGTCCCGGGCACCGGCGAAAACCGCAAGGATCCCCCGCTTGCCGGCACACATACATGGGCGTACGGTTGCGCTGTCCAGAACGCCTTCCGCCGCACGGGCGCCGTTTCGCGGGCGCGCGACCATCAGGGGACGCTTGCGCGGTGTCGAGCCCGAACAGCAATCCTCAAATCCCGGCACCTTTCCCGCCGGAAGGGGTCGGCGCGCGCGTGCCACCCGCAGCAATCCGGAATCGCTTTGCGATCGCTCGATCGCGAAACCAACGCGGGCGCGTCCGTCCGCATTTCAAACCGCAACCCGAGGAGAGCCATCCATGAACACCCGCTTCGAACTTGCCGGCCCGTTGACCGACCTGCGCAGCTATCCGCAATGGACGCAGGACATGGTCGCCGATTGCGACCGCGTGAAGGAAAAAGTGGTGAACCACGAACTCTGGGACATGATGCGCGAGTGCTCGCTGGACCAGGAATCCACTGCGCGATTCATGACCGGGATCTGGCCGGTGATCGAGCGGTTTCCCGGTTACATGGCGCAGAGCCTGTTGAAAACCCGTTTCGGACGCAGTGACGGCGACAATCTCGCGCGCCGCTGGCTGGTGCGCAACATCCGCGTGGAGCAGAACCATGCCGAGTACTGGTTGAACTGGGCCGAAGGTGCGGGTGTGCCGCGCGAACAGGTGCTGCAAGGCGCGGCGCCGTTCGGGACCCAGACGCTGGCGCGCTGGTGCGAGGAAATCTGCAACCGCGGCTCGCTGGCGGCCGGCATCGCGGCGACGAACTATGCGGTCGAGGGGGCCACCGGCGAATGGTCCGAGCGCGTCTACGGAAGCCAGGCCTATGTCGAAAGCTTTCCCGAATCGGTTCGCAAATCCAGCTTGCGCTGGCTGCAATTGCACGCCGCCTATGACGATACCCACCCCTGGGAGGCCCTCGAGATCGTATGCACCCTGCTGGGCACCTCGCCTTCGGCGGCGGAAGTGGCGCATGTGGGGGAATGCGTCAAGCGCAGCTACACCAGCATGTGCATCAGCATGGAAAGCTGCATCCATGGCGGGCGCGTCATGGAACCCGGGGACGCCTACGCGGCAGCCGCGGCCTGAGAACCTGTAAGATGCGGGCGAGTATGGTACGCAACGTGCAAGGGACTGCGCACAACCCTGGTCAGTCCCGGAACCAGTCATGCCAAGCTCCTCCCGCCTGCGGCGGCCTTTGTCGCGGCGCCTGTTGCCACTTGCCTGGGGGCTGGTGGCAACAGTCGTGCTCATCCTCGGATTGACCTGGGGGGCGCTGCTGGTCCAGATCACTCTCGCCGGTTTCCTCAACGGCGAGAGCATCTGGTCGAAATCGCAGAAACAGTCCGTGATCGCGCTGGATGCCTACGCCGTGGAAGGGACCCCGGCCGAGCTGGCCGACTTCAGGCGCAACTACGCCATCGTGGCGTCGGACGCGTGGGCCCGCGACGCGATCGCCAGCGGGCACTTCGACTACCGGAAGGTCGAGCAGGCGTTCCGGCGCGGTTCGGTCATGCCGGAAGCCATCCCCGGCATGATCTTCATCTTCGAGCATTTTTCAGGGGCGCCTTACATCAGGGAGGCGCTGCGGATGTGGCATTCGGTGGACGGCCAGGTCGCCGAACTGGCGACCATTGCCGGCGAGCTGGAACGGGCGCGGAACAACGGCCTCATGACCCCGGTGGAAGCCGCGCGGCAGCGCGATCGCATCCGCGCGCTGAACGAGTTCATCGAGCCGCGTGCGAACCGTTTCTCGCTCGAGATCGCCCTTGGCGCCACCTGGATCGCACGCGTGCTGTTCGTGGGCGTGGTCTCGGCCGCGGTGCTGGCAATCGTCTTGTGGCTGCTCATGGCCCGCCGCACGCTGGGACGGATCCGCGGCAGCGAGGAACGCTACCGGCTGCTGTTCGACAGCGCGGCCGACGCGATCGTGATGGTGGACGAGGGCAGCGGCCGCATCCTCGACGCCAATCGCACCGCCGCGGCCTGGACCGGCCGCGAGCCGCGCGACTTGTTCGGCGAAAGCTATGCGGAACTGTTCGAAGGCAGCCCCTCGCGCGAGGGCCATTCCGCCAGCGGTGCGTTGCGCGGCGAGTTCGGCCAGTTGCGGCCGGTGGAGATGCAAAGCAGCCTCGCGGTGTGGGGCGAGCAGGTGGTAAGGCAGGCGATCATCCGCGACGTTTCCGAGCAGGTGGAGCGCGAGCGCGAACGGCGCACGGCGGCCGAGGCGCTGGCCAGCATCGCCGAGGGCGTGATCATCGCCGATGCCGGCCGGCACGTGCTGTCGCTCAACGCTGCGGCCACCCAGATCACCGGCTTCACCGCCGACAGCCTCGCCGGCTTGCGCTTCGACGACGCGCGCAGCATGCCCGACGGCAGCCCGCTGCCGCAGTCCGTCTGGGACGAAATCGCCGCGGGTCGCAGTTGGTCGGGCGAGGTGCAGAGCCTGCGCGCCGACAGCAGCGCGTATCCGGAGAAGCTCGGCATCAGCGCCATCCGCGACGCCCGCCACAACATCCTGCATTACGTGGCGGTGTTCAGCGACATCTCCACCGTGAAGGCCGATCGCCACCGGCTGGAGCACCTCGCCACCCACGACCCGCTTACCGGGTTGGTCAATCGCGCCGAATTCGAGCGCCGCTGCGCCGAGGCGATCGTGCGTGCGGCGCGCGAGCGCAACGCCGCCGCGGTGTTGTTCATTGACCTCGATGCCTTCAAGTTCGTCAACGACAGCTACAGCCACGGCATCGGCGATCGCCTGCTGGGGCAGGTGGCCGAGCGCATCAACCGGCAGTTGTCCGACGGCGACGTCGCCGGCCGCATCGGCGGCGATGAATTCACCGTGCTGGCGCGGGGGCTGGTGCTGCGCGAGGACGCGGCCGCGCTCGCCAACCGCCTGCTGGCCACGCTCTCCGAACCCTTCAACGTGGACGGCTACGAGATCGTGCTGAGCGCCAGCATCGGCATCGCCGGCTACCCGCTGGACGGCGCCGACGCCCTCACGCTGATCGCCAACGCGGATGCGGCGATGTACTCCGCGAAGAGCGAGGAGCGGAATACCTGGCGCTTCTACGCGCCGATGATGCACGCGGACACCCGCAAGCGCCTGCAGCTCGCCACCGAATTGCGGCAGGCCCTGCAGCGCGACGAATTCCGGCTGGTCTACCAGCCCAGCGTGGAGATGCGCAGCGGGCGGATCGTCGCGGCCGAGGCGCTGCTGCGCTGGCAGCACCCCGAGCGCGGCGAAGTGATGCCGCAGGAATTCATCCCGGTCGCCGAGAGCCTGGGGCTGATCCACCGCATAGACGAGTGGGTAATGCGCGCGGTGTGCGCGCAACTCGCGTCGTGGGATGTCTCGGGCATGCCGCCGATCCGGGTGGCGTTGAACGTGTCGGCGCGGTGGTTCGGGCATGCCGCGTTCGTCGAGAGCATCAAGCACACGTTGCAGTCGCACGGCATCGCCCCGCAACGCATCCTGCTGGAAATCACCGAAGGCGCGATGCTCAAGCTCGGCGAGGCCACCGAGCGCACCATGCAGGCGCTGCACGCGCTCGGCATCGCGGTGGCGATAGACGACTTCGGCACCGGTTACTCCTCGATGGCTTACCTGAAGCTGCCGGCGGTGGCCTATCTCAAGATCGACCGTTCGTTCGTGACCGGCCTGCCCGAAAGCGCCAACGACGCAGCGATCACCGAGGCGATGCTGGCGATGGCGAATACGCTGGGGCTGACCCCGATCGCCGAAGGGATCGAAACCGAAGCGCAGCACGAATTCCTGCTGCGCGCCGGTTGCGTGGAAGGGCAGGGGTATCTCTACTCGTATCCGCTGCCGGCCGCGGCGATCGAACGCATGCTCCGGCCCAAGCAGCAACCCGCCGGCAGCAAGCTCAAGCTGGTGGCGCCGACGCGGGGCTGAAGGCGGTGCTTTTCCGCCGGCTGCTGTCAGAAATACACGCGCGCGCTGAGCTGCACCTGGCGGTCAATCTGGCGGGGCGCCAGCCCGTTCGTGCGCAATCCCTGCGTGTGAAAGCGGCCGTCCATGGCCGCACTTTCCAATAGGCGCTGGTCGCGGGTGCTGTCAATCCGCAACCATTCGCCGGTGATCCGCAAGCGATCGTTCGCCCGCCAGTTCAACGCGGCGGTGAGTGCGTTGCCGTGTTCGCCGAGCGGATCCGGCAGCGATGACGGCGTTTGTCGCAGACTGAAGAAATCCACGCGCAGCGCCGGTCGCCA
>DASVDY010000002.1:0-5070 GCA_036380855.1 Rhodanobacteraceae bacterium | reverse complement strand
CTGGGCGGCGACGAATTCGCGCTGCTGATCCAGGTGCGCGACCGCCGCGAACTGGCCGAGCGCGCCGCGCTGATCAGCGAAGCCGCGCGCCAGCTGCGCTTCCCGCACGCGCCGCGCAGCCTGAAGGTCACGGTCAGCGTCGGCGGCAGCCTGTGCCGCGACGAGAGCGCCTGGTCGGTGTGGTACAGCGACGCCGACTGCGCGCTCTATCACGTCAAGGGTTCGGGCGGCGACGGCTGGCATGTGCTGCCGTAGGCCGCATGACGCGATGAGCCGCGATTCGCGCAACTACGACTTCGTCGTTCCGGCGCAAGCCGGAACCCAGCGCCTTCCCGCCGTCGGCCTTCGGCTTCCGGTGCGGCGGCGCGCCTTGTCACGAACCAGACCGACAGCGAACAAACCGCCGCCGACCGGCTGAGCCTTCCCAGGCACCCACACCGCGCCGCATCGCGCCGGCGGCGCCGGAGGAAAATCGCGAGATGGACGTTCACTCCCCTGCAGACGCGCCCGCCCCCGGTATCCTCAATCCACCGTTGCTGCGCACCCTCGTGGTGTGCGACATCGCCGACTCCACCGCGCTGGTGGAGAAACTCGGCGACCCGCAGGCCGCGCAACTGGTGCGCAAGCACGACCGCCTCGCGCGCGCGCTGCTCGAACAGCACCATGGCCGCGAGATCGACAAGACCGACGGCTTCCTGCTGCTGTTCGAGCGGCCGATCCACGCCGTCGCCTTCGCGCTCGACTACCAGCGCGGCCTGAAGCACCTCAGCGCCGCCGAAGGCGTGGTGGTGCGCGCGCGTGTCGGTATCCACATGGGCGACGTGGTGGTGTGGGAGAACTCGCCGGAGGACGTCGCCCGCGGCGCCAAGCCGACCGAGATCGAAGGCCTGGCCAAGCCGATGGCCGCGCGCCTGGCGCAACTGGCGCAGCCGCGGCAGATCCTGCTGACCGCCGCCGCCGCATCCCTCGCCCATCGCGCCCACGGCGAACTCGGCGAGTGCGCCGCGCACGTGCGCTGGCGCGCGCTCGGCCGCTACCTGTTCAAGGGCCTGCCCGAGGCCGTCGAAGTGCACGAGGTCGGCGAGGAAAGCGTCGCCGCCTTCCGCGCCCCGCGCGGCAGCCGCACCGCCAAGCGCATCCTGCCGTGGTGGCGCCGTCCCGCCGTGCTCGCCGCCGAAGCGGCGATGCTCGCCGTTGCCATCGCCATCCCCGCCTGGCTGTCCACCCGCAGCGAACCCGCGCTCGCCTTCGCCGCGCGCGACTGGGTGGTGGTCGGCGACCTGCAGAACCTCACCGGCAACAGCAGCTTCGACCAGTCGGTCGAAACCGCGCTGCGCATCAGCCTGGAGCAGTCGCGCTACGTCAACGTGCTGCCCGAGCTGAAGGTGCAGGAAACCCTGCAGCGCATGGAGCGCGATCCCGCGAAAACGGTGGTCGACCGCGGTGTCGGCTCCGAAATCGCCCTGCGCGACGGTGCGCGCGCCTTGGTGCTGCCGACGCTGGCGGAGATCAACGGCAAGCTGCGGGTGACGGCGGAGGTGATCGATCCCAAATCGCAGGCGACGGTGTACTCGCTAAATGCCGAAGGGAGTGGTGCGTCGTCGCTGCTCGCTTCCCTCGACGAGGTCGGCAAGGAGTTGCGTGGCCGCCTCGGCGAAACACTCGCGTCGATTTCCAAGAATTCCTATCCGTTGGATCGCGTCGCTACGAGCAATCTCGATGCGTTGCGTGCCTACTCGCTGGCGGTGCGAGCAAAGATGGTGGGTGATACGCAGGACGCCATTGCCTTTTACCAGCAAGCCCTCAAGCTAGATCCGCAGTTTGCGCGAGTGCGTCTCGACCTTGCGGGGACGTATCTTGACATCAAGCAGCGCCATGCTGCGATCGAGCAACTCGTGACCGCTGAGTCCAATCGAGATCGGCTAGCCTCGCGTGATCGCATGCTGCTCGATGCCTGGAAGGCGACAGCGATAGCGCCGATCAGTTCAATCCCGCAATGGAAGACAGTCGCGGAACTGTACCCAGATCTGTTCGTGGCTAGCGGTTGCTACGGCTATTTCAGCTGGATGTATGGGAATCGTTTCGACACCGCCGAGACGGCGCTGAGCCGATCGGCGTCGCCCATGAACCCCGGCCGGGTGACCAGCGACTTCATGCTCGGGGTAGTCTCCTTGGGTCAAGAGCATTACACCGAGGCCGAGAAACATTTCGCTCAGGCAGTGGCAGAAGGCTGGACGCGCGGAGAGTATGTCGCAATGTTGTACGCGGCCCAGCGCCAGTACAGCAAGGTCACCGAGGCTATCGCTAATGGAACCACGTCGGGCATCCCCAGCGGCGACATGGATGCGACGATCGTTCGCATCGCCATGGCGATTGATCAAGGTAAGTTCGATTCTGCACGGTCCCAGCTGGAAGATGCGGAGCACAGGGTTCAATCTCTTGGCGAGTTCCAAACCACGCGCATGGCGAGCGTGCGGATGGTTATGGAAACTCTGAAAGGATTGAGCGCGACTGAGGTTGACCACCTTGTGAAGGTGGTGGAGCGCGCGACTCCCAAGAATGACGATGAAGGTGCGGTGCTCGGCATACGCTCTCAGGATGCCCTACGCGCGTACCTGCTTGCGCGCTATGGAAGCGTCGCCGAAGCGAAGGATGCGATTACCCGGATAGGCACTTGGGAGGGTGACGGCAAGTATCCGCTTCTCACCAACTTGCTGACGATCAGCAGGGCAGAGATCGCGCGTCGCGAAGGTCGGGCAGGCGAAGCTATCAGGCTACTCTCGCCTCTTATCGATGGTACCGAACTGTATCTGACACATGTCGCGTTGATGCACGCATACGGGGCGGCCAACATGAATGCGCAGGCGCTCGCGGAATCGCAGTGGCTAGCGAGCCATCGTGGGCGGGCGTATACCGAATACAACGCCACCTGGACGCTGACCCCGCTGAACATGGCGCAGTCCAATCTCGCCTTGCTCAGCCAAGCTGAATATGCGGCGTTGCTTGGACAGAAGGATATGGCCCGCTCGGCCCTGGACTCGTTCAAGCATGAGTGGAAGGCCGCAATGAACGTAGGCGAGGTCGCGAAGCGCGTCCATGCGCTCGAGAGAACGCTGAATGGCTAGCTGCTATTTCTGCGCCTGATTTTCAGGGCCAAACCACACAGTCGGGAATACCATGCAAGAGTGCTCTGAGGCTGTGCTGAGAGACACCTCCTCATGGCGGCGCCGGAAGCTCTCTTTGTCGGGCAGTTGGTCCACCGTAATGCTCTCTGGCGGAAGGGCCGCGACCGTGTGCTTCGGGACTCCGACCTCGTGCAACCCCGCGGCAGGGTTCTTCTGGAACCGAGCACGGAACTCGTCGTCATGCCCTAGCTTGTGAAGAAGCGCGAGCGCGTGTTCGCGCGACAGCTTTGCGTCTGCCATGGTGATCTTCCCCCTGTGAACGCATCGGCGAGTTTAGCGAGCACGTGCAGGATGCGCCAGAAGCACCAAGCGCCGACCACCAGTCGGTCGAGATGGCTTCCTGTCCTTCGAACCCAAGATCGCAAAATTCCCAAGAGTGGTATGGCCCTGCGCCAGCAGCGACTGACACCGGCGTAGGGCCACTCTAAGGAGCTGACTCAAGCAAATCCGGCTCCCGCAGATCTTGCCGCGCTTCAGGTGGCCGGGTGCGAATCGCCACGTGTCAGCGATCGGCCCGGCTGCTGGAAAACGGGGTTCTTGCAACCGAAGCGTCTGATAGACCCACCGACAGTTGCGGAATTATCATGCAACGCAATTCGCCGGCAGCCTCGCTCTTGAGCAGTTGTTGATGCGCAGCCTCAAACTTGGATTTGTCCGCTAGCACGAAGGTGGCCTCCCGGTCATCGAATGCGGGCTGCACTACTCCCAGTTCCACAAGCACATCTGCCGGCGTGCGTTCGAAACGCTCCCGGAAGGCATCGTCTCGCGCGAGCTTGTGCAGCAACGTGAGCGCTTGGCTCTTCGACAAGGTGACATTGAGCATGGCGTTCTCCATGACGGGTTGGGATAAAACCTGTCTTGCGCTGGCGTGAAGCCGCCGCCTACGCTAGCGCATGTCCACAAGGGGAATGTCATGCGTATTCGCCGTTGCGCCACGCTGGTGATCGAGCCGCGTGAGCGGATCGAATTCGACCTCGGCGCGCTGCTGGCCGGCGAGACCGGTGTGGTGTCGCGGCTGGAGTGGGTGGCGCTGGCGCCGCATCTGGACGACGAGCAGGTGCTCGCCGATGCGGAGGTGGCCGCGCTCGGCGCGATCTCGCCGACGCAGTGGACGGATCGCGGTGAACTGGCGCAGCGGCATTCGGACGCGGTGCTGGACAGTCTGCTGGCGAAGGGCCTGCTGGTCGGCGAAGGGGTGACGGCGTCGGACGATGCGGCGGCGCGCGACGCGGCGCTGCGCGGCGCGCACTGGCGCGGGCTGTCGGCGGTGGCGCACCGCTTCGGCCGCTGGCGCGGCATCGACAGCAACGAGGTCGAGCGCCGCTTCGCCGAGGAAAGCGACCAAAGCTTCGTTGAGCGCCTGGGTCCGCCGCCGCCGCACGTGCTCGAACGCGCGCCGGCCGAGCGGCGCCTCGGGTTGCCGGCGGCGGTGGATTCGCCGCTGGAGGCCCTGCTCGCGTCGCGCGTCACCTGCCGCAACTTCGACCGCACGCGCGCGGTGACGCTGGCCGCGTTCGGCGCGTGCCTGTATCGCGCCTTCGGCGCACGCGCGGTCAGCGAGATCGCGCCGGACATCCGCATCCTCAAGAAGGGCAGCCCGTCCGCCGGCGGCCTGCACGTCACCGAGGCCTACGTGCTGGTGCAGCAGGTCGAAGGCATCGCGCCCGGCCTGTATCACTACCATCCGGTCGACCACGCGCTGGAACCGATCGAGACGCTGGCGCCGTACGCCGCCGCCGACTGTGCGCGCCGCTTCGTCGCCGCGCAGGCGTACTACGCCGAGGCGCACGTGCAGGTGATCCTCGCCAGCCGCTTCCGCCGCAACTTCTGGAAGTACCGCAACCACGCCAAGGCCTACCGCGCGGTGATCCTCGACGCCGGCCAC
>DASVDY010000001.1:0-2132 GCA_036380855.1 Rhodanobacteraceae bacterium | reverse complement strand
CGAATTCGGCCGTGCGTCCATCTGCGGTCGCCATGTGCAGGTCCGCGACCGCGCGGATTTCGCCGGCATCGTCTACCACGAACGCCGCATCCCGGGTGGGATCGAGGCCGCGCACCTGCGCCTGCACCGACGCTGGCAATTCGCGCGAGCGATAGAAGAAGCGGTATTCGATTTCCTCGGGCGTCAGGCGCAGGAAGGCGCGTCGCAAGGCTTCCAGGTCGTCGGGGCGCAGGGGCCGCATGAGGAAGCTTCGGCCGTCTTCGAGCCGGATGGGTTCTGCGAATCCGCCAGCTGTCACGATCGTAACCGCTGTCGCGGGATCTCCCGCCGGGGTTCGCCATTGCGGCCGTGTCGCCGAGACGGCCACCGGGCGGGGGGTGCGACGATCATGGACGCCCGTACCTCAACGAATGACGCCGACCCCGACGCCGAAGCTGATGTTGGGATGGCCCTTGCGCATTTCTTCCGGTGTCCAGCGGTGGAAGTCGCCGTTCCGCACGAACACCATCGGGTAGATGTAGCGCGCCTGCCCGACCGCTTCGGCCTGGGTGCCGGTGAATTGTCCGCGCACGGTGATCAGCGAACCCTTTGGAAAATTCATGGGTTCGAGGAACCCCGGCACCTCGGCCATGAAACGCCCGGTTGCGGGCTCCTTGAAGCGTGGCCGTTGCGAGGCATCGAGCGGGTAGGCGAGCACCTCGATGCGCGTGTGGTCGGCGAGGTTTTGCACGCCGATCACTTCGCCGCCCCAGATGACTTGCGCCTGCGGGAAATTGTTCGGCGAGCCCGCGACCTGGTCGGGCGTGGCGTCCACGATTTCCGGGCCGGTCTTGTAGATGGGCGCGGGTGCGCACGCCGCGATCGCGAACGGCAGCAGGGCGGCAAGCACGAGCCGGAGCGGGGAACGGAACGGTACGCGCATGGCGAAGCCTCGTTCACAACGGGACATTCCGAGCATAACCAAAATCGGTGACGCCGGCGCGGCGCTGCGTCGCATTCATTCACCGCGCAGCCAGCGCAGGTTTTCCGATGCACCTGCGGATTGCGCGAGCGCCTCGCGCATCGCCGGCAACAACCGCGCCAGCGCAGCGTCCAGCTTCCACGGCGGATTGGCGATCAACATCCCGCAGCCATTCAGGCGCAACGGTGAATCGCCGGGGCGCACCAGCAATTCCGCGACCAGCAGCGAGTCGAACGGACCGCTCGCCATGCGCCGATGAAATGGCGCAATCGCACGATGCGACTTGATCGGATACCACACGGCGTACACGCCATTCGGCCAGCGCGCGTGCGCTGATTCGAGCGCCGCCTCGATGGCCGCGAACTCGCCTTCCTGCGCCTCGAACGGCGGATCGATCAATACCAGCCCGCGTTTCTCGGGTGGCGGCAACAGTGCGTTCAAGGCGGCATAGCCGTCGCGTGCATGCACGTGCACGCGGCGATCATCGCGAAACAGCGCGCGCAACACGGCGGCTTCCCCAGGCTGCGTTTCGCAAAGCACCAGCCGGTCATCCGGACGCAGTGCCTGCGCCGACAGCAGCGGAGAACCCGGATAATTTCGCAGCGTTCCATCCGGATTGGAGGCGCGGATCGCCTCGACATAGCGTTGCAGCGCCGCGGGCTGTTCGGGGTTGCCGAACAGCCGCCCGATGCCGTCACGCCACTCGCCCGTCTTCGCCGCTTCCTTGTCGTCGAGCGCGTATCGCCCCCGTCCGGCGTGCGTGTCGAAATAGCACAGCGGCTTGGCTTTCGCGACCAACGCGTCCAGCAGGGCGAGCAGGATCGCATGCTTGCAGACGTCCGCGAAATTCCCGGCGTGGTAGGCGTGGCGATAGTTCATGGGTCGATCCCGGGCATCGCCGCAGTATAGGCACCTGTCGCGCCTCGCATGAAGCCTGCTCCAGGGTTGAGCGGCGAACCCGCCGCGTCTATGCTCCCCACGTGTTTTGCTGGTCGCGCCCGAACGCTCCGATTTTTCGCCTGACGCTTGCCCTGGCGTTGCTGGCGTGGACGGCGCTCGCGTCCGGCGCCCCCTTGATGACCGATGCGAGCCCCATGCAGGTCTCGCAGTCGCACGCGCAAGGCACGAACGATGCGGCGCACTGCCACGACGCGATGATGGCGTCGGCCGG